>DKTP01000149.1:8246-8978 GCA_002473085.1 Anaerolineales bacterium UBA7227 | reverse complement strand
GGAAACTGAGAGCAAGCAAACTCAACCCACGGCGGACGGACCTCGCCCGCCGAACCACAAAGGAGTCAGTATGCACCCAATGAAACTGCCCGGACCAAAAGCGCGCGCGCTGGTCAAGCGCGATTCCGCCGTCATCTCGCCGTCTTATCCGCGCGACTATCCTTTCGTCATGGACCATGGCAAAGGCTCCGAGGTCTGGGACGTGGACGGCAACCGCTTCCTCGATTTCATGGCCGGGATCGCGGTCGCGTCCACAGGACACGCCCACCCGAAAGTCGTGAAAGCCATCCAGCAGCAGGTCGAGAAGTTCATCCACATTTCCTCCGATTTCTATCACGAAGGCTGGATCAAACTGGCCGAGAAGTTCGCCGAGATCGCCCCGTTCGACGATTACGGCGTCTCGTTTATGACCAACTCCGGCACCGAGGCGGTCGAGACCGCCATCAAACTCGCCCGCTACCACACGGGACGCAGCAACTTCATCGGCTTCACCGGCGGCTTCCACGGACGCACCATGGGCGCGGTCACCTTCACCGCCAGCAAACCGAAATACCACAAGGGCTTCTACCCGCTGATGAACGGCGTCCTCCACGCGCCGTTCCCCGATCTCTACCGTCCCGTGCTGGAACGCCGCAAAGGCGAGGACTACGGCGAGACGGTCGTCCGCTACATCCAGGAACAGATCCTCGACCACATCCTGCCGCCCGAAGAAGTGGCGGGAATCCTCGTCGA
>DKTP01000149.1:0-8144 GCA_002473085.1 Anaerolineales bacterium UBA7227 | reverse complement strand
GTCGAGCCGATCCAGGGCGAAGGCGGATACGTCGTGCCGCCGCCCGGATTCTTCCCTGCCCTGCGCGAACTTTGCGATAAATACGACATCCTGCTCATCGCCGACGAAGTCCAGTCGGGCATGGGGCGCACCGGAAAGTGGTGGGCCATCGAGCATTTCAACACCGAACCCGACATCGTCACCTCCGCGAAGGGAATCGCCTCCGGCATGCCGCTCGGCGCGTGCATCGCCCGCCGCGACATCATGGACTGGGAGAGGGGCGCGCACGGCAACACCTACGGCGGCAACCCCATCTCCTGCGCCGCGTCGCTCGCCACGATCGAACTGATCGAAAAGGAATATATGAAAAACGCGGCCGAAGTCGGGCAGTACACGCTCGACGCCCTCGCCGAGATCCAGGCGCGCCATCCCTCCATCGGCGACGTGCGCGGCCTCGGCCTGATGATCGGCGTCGAGTTCGTCCTCAACCGCGAAACGCGCGAACCGGCCGAAAAGATACAAAGCCGCGTCGTGAACCTGGCCTTCGAGCGCGGCCTGCTCCTGCTGGGCTGCTCCAAGAGCGTCATCCGCATCGCGCCGCCGCTGTCCATCTCGCAGTCCGAGGTGAACGAAGGTTTGAAAATTTTCGAGGAGGCCGTCACCCTGGCCGAAAAGGAATTTGGCCTGCGGAAGACCAAAGCCAAATAGGGCCTGTCCCGCGTCCTGCGTTCTCCCGCCGACCTCGCGCACGAAGACTGGCGCGCGCTGTACGCCGCTTTCGACTCTCCCATCTCCAAACTCGACTGCGGCAAGAAGCGCGCGCCATTCAACTCCGCTCGCAAACCGTTCTGCTGCGACATCTGTCAGGCCGTCCCCGCCGCGTCAGCCCACAAAGTAAACGACTGACTCGCGTCGAAGCCCAATCCCTGCCGCGCTTCGGTTTCTACCGATAGCGACTCTCCTGTATTAAAAATGAAAAATCGGAATCCAGAAGTTCTACTTCTGGATGATTTGCAAGTAGAACTTGCGAATTCCTGTTCTTTTCATGCCAGGACATGAAAGCGTTCAAAAGAGAAAAACACCTTGATTTTGCAAACTTGGCTCGTGATTCTTCGCGTTAAACGGGTTTCCCTCGTTTACAATTAGTGGATCACGAAAACAAGCTCCATAAACCTGAAACCTGGAACTTGAAACCTGAAACCCGGGACTTGAAACGTGAAACTCCCGCAACCCTTCACCTTCTCCCAATCCTCCCTGCAGGACTACTTCGACTGTCCACGCCGCTTCGAACTGCGTTACCTCGAAAAACTGGATTGGCCCGCAGTGGAGTCCGAACCCGTCGCCGAGAACGAACGCCGCCTGGCTGACGGCAACTTCTTCCACCGCCTCGCCCAGCAATATTTGTTGGGCCTGCCCGCCGACAAGTTGACTCGTCTCGCGGCCTCTCCCGACCTCTCCCGCTGGTGGGACAACTTCCAGCGCGACTTTGGCGACCCGCGCGAACTCGGCAGCCTCCGCCCTGAGACGATTCTCTCCGCCCCCGTCAGGAATCATCGTCTGCTCGCCAAATACGACCTGATCGCCGTCCGCGATGACGGAGTCACCATCTACGACTGGAAGACCTATCACAAACGTCCTAAAAACGAGTGGATGGCGGCGCGGATGCAGACGCGCGTTTATCGTTACCTGCTGGCGCGCGCGGGCGCGTACCTGAACGGCGGCCGTCCCTTCGCGCCCGAGTCCATCCAGATGATCTACTGGTACGCGGACTATCCCTCCAAGCCGGCTGTCTTCCGCTACGACGACGCGCAGTTCAAGCGCGACGGAGCGGCCATCGAAAAGTTGATCGGCGAGATCGAGTCGCTGGAAAAATTCGAGTTGACCGGCGACGAGGGCAAATGCCGCTTCTGCGCGTACCGTTCGTATTGCAATCGCGGCGTCACCGCGGGGGATTGGAAGGACGCCGAAGCCGAGGCGGAAGTCCACGAGGCGTTTGACGTCAATTTTGAGCAGATCGCGGAAATTGTGTTTTGACGAGCGGCGGCGATCTTATTTCTTGAAAAAGATCCCAAAGTGATTTGCCACGGCGCGTTCGCGACCGGGGATGTACAGGTCAATGGGGGAGTTGAGGATGCGCGGCTTCCCGTCCCCGCCGCGGACGACCATCGTGGATGAGCCGCCTCCGTCGAGACTCATGGCGTCGTGCGCGCCGAGTTGGATCATCAGGCGGGCAAGTTCGTCCAGCGTCGCACCCTGACTGTAAAAAGGCTGGCGCCCGTCCACAACGACGAGGTAGAGGAATTTCCCGTTTTGAGAGTAGCCGATCGCTGTGCGCGGATGGGCTTCGGCGTTGGTAAAGCCTTCCACGGGCGAGCCGCCCATCACGATGCGGGCTTCGCCTGAGATGGCGTCGTAGGGTTTGTTGGGCGGGTCGAAGGAGAGGCTGTTTTTCTGGGAAATGTAGAGGGTGGGAAAAGGCTTCTCGGGTTCGCGCCCGTAGACGGTCCCGCGTGAGGCGGCTTCGCCGCGCGTCGCCACGGGATCGCCCGCGTGCGGATAATAGTCCGCGGGGCCGCGCGACCACCAGGGCGAGAATCCGTCGCCGTTGATGGCAATGTCCAAATGGAATTCCTGGAGGAACTGGGAGGTCGTCCGCGCGTTCAACGGCTTGTCGCTTTTCGGGTTGTCGGGTGGGGTGACGAGGACGCGAAGGCCGTTGGTCTTCATGTTGATCTTGAGAACGTGGATGATCGCCGGGCGCGGCGAAACGCGGACGATGCGCTGGTATTCCACGCCGTCGCGCAGGGTCTGTTTGGCAGGCACGGGCGCGGGGCGGCCATGCAGGTAAAGTATGGGCGCGGAGACGCACAGTCCAATGAGGAGGAGCAGACCAATGACGAGCGTCGGCTTGCGGATTTTCGGCTTCATGTTTTTATTCTAGCAAGCGCACATGAGCCGGAGATAAAATCACATAGAGAGAAGAGAGCAGAGAGGAGAGAGCAGGAGTGGATAGCAGAGAGCAGCGCGTGAAAAGCAAACCCCGTTTCTCAGAGAAAACGGGGTTCGACTGCTCACTGATCACTGCTCACTGCTCACTGCCCCTCCGCCTGTCTCATCGCGTTGAAGGAGGCGATTGCCACTTCGAGCATTTTCATGTCGGGTTGGCGCGTGGTGAGGGACTGGAGCGCCAGGTTGGGACGGATGATCCATTGGACGAATTTGCTGTCGAGGTGGTTCGCCGTCCAGCGGATGTATTCGACCGCGACGCCCGAGAGAACGGGGATGAGCAGGATGCGGCTGACGAGTCTCCAGAGCATGGGCAGGGGACCGAGCAGGGTGAAGACCAAAATCGAGAGCAGGACCAGCGTGAGCAGGAAGGCCGTTCCGCAGCGGGCGTGTTCGATGGGATATTTCGCCACCGATTCAGGAGTCAACTCGGCGCCGGCTTCGAAGGCGTTGATGGTCTTGTGTTCCGCGCCGTGGTAGCCGAAGAGACGTTTGATGTCGGGCATGAAGCCGATGGCCCAGATGTAGCCGACGAGCAGGGCCAGGCGGACGAGTCCCTCGATGAGGTTGCCGGCCCAATGTCCCGCGGCGGGGACGAAGAGTCGCTCCGTCCAGCCGCCGATGGCCGCGGGGAGCAGGAAGAAGAGTCCGATGCCGAAGGCGAGCGACCCGGCCAGGGTCAGGTAGAGAGGCGTCCCTTCCAGTTTTTCGTCCTCGCCGGTTTGGACGTTGGCGGAGATCGTCAGCGCGCGCATTCCCAGCCCGAGGGCGTCCCACAATAAGATCACGCCGCGCAGGAAGGGAATTTTGGCGACGCTCGATTGGTAAACCGAGGCCAGTTTTTCGGTGTGGACGGCGATGCTGCCATCGGGGGCGCGCATGGCGATGGCGAAGGCTTTTCGTCCGCGCATAAGCACGCCTTCGAGGACGGCCTGTCCGCCGTAGGTGATGATGCGGTCTTCAGTCATATCGTTTTGCAAAACAGGTTTGCGTTACCTCATGTTGAATAGGAAGTGGATCAGCGCGTCGATGCCCTTGTACCAGGTGGGCAGGTGCAGACGCTCGTTCGGCGAGTGGACATTGTCTTCGGGCAAACCAAAGCCAGTGAGGACCGACTCGACCCCGGCGTATTCCTGCAATTGGACCACCGCGCCGATGGAGCCGCCCTCGCGCATGAACAGCGGACGTTTGCCCCAAACCGCTTGCAGTCCGCCCGCCAGGGCTTTGACGCCGGGGCTTTCCAGATCAGTGACGGCGGCGCCGGCGCTGTGCAAGTCGATCAATTCCCAGCGGATGGTTTTGGGCGCTTTGGCTTTGAGATAGGCGCGCATCTGTTTGATCGTCTCTTCGGGAGTCTGGCCGGGGACGAGACGGCAGGATATCTTCGCCATGGCGTAAGCGGGGATGACGGTCTTGCTGCCGGGCGCGGTCCAGCCGGAGAGCAGGCCGTTGACCTCCAGCGTGGGACGCGCGCCGACGCGTTCGTTGGGCGCGTATTCGGCTTCGCCCCACAGCGCGGGGACGCCCGTCTGCTCGAGGAAGAATTTTTTGCTGGTCGGCAATTTCTTGAAGGCGCGATGTTCCCGCTCGCTCACCTTGCGGACTTTTTTGTAGAAGCCCGGCAGCGTGACGCGCCCGTTTTTGTCGTGCATGCCCGCCACCAGTTCGGTCAACGCCTGGGCGGGGTTGTGGACCGCGCCGCCGAACAAGCCGGAGTGCAGGTCCTTGGCGGGGCCGTAGACGCGCAATTCCATGTAAGCCAGTCCGCGCAAGCCGTAGACGATGGTCGGCTCGTCGGCGCCGATCATGCCCGCGTCGGTGTTGATGCAGACGTCGGCTTTCAACTTCTTCGCGTGTTTTTTGATGAACGCGCCGAGATTCTCCGAGCCGATCTCCTCCTCGCCCTCGATCAGGAACTTGACGTTGACGGGCATCTGTCCCGTTTTGAGCGCGGCTTCCACCGCGTGGAGGACGGCCATCACCTGTCCCTTCATGTCGGAGGCGCCGCGCGCGAAGAGCAGGTCGCCGCGCACGGTCGGCTCGAAGGGAGGCGTCTCCCACAGGTCCAGCGGGTCGGGCGGCTGAACGTCATAATGACCGTATATCAGCACGGTCGGCGCGCCGGGACGTTTGAGCCATTCGCCGTACACCACAGGATGCCCGCCCGTCGGCATGACCTCCACGTTTTGGATTCCCATCCCGCGCAGGTGGTCGGACACCCACAGCGCGCCGCGCAGCGTCTCGGCCTTGTATTCGTCCGAGGTCGAGATCGAGGGAATGAGGAGCAGCTCCCGCAAATCCGCCAGGAAGCGGTCGCGGTTCTGATGGGCATAAGAGAGAGCGATGTCGCGTACGTCGGTCATGTCAGTCTCCTTTGAGAGAGCCGTATAAAAACCAAAATTTTTCCCGCGGAAAATTCCACGCCAGCGACGGGTCCCAGACGAACGCGTCGCCGCTCAATTTGAGATTCAGCCAGGCGTCGAGCGGAGTCAGCCAGGCTTCGGGGGCCGCGCGGACGTCGTCGAGCAAAAGCGTCAGGATGGCGCGCAGCCGGACTTCGTACGGATAGCGGCGGGATATTTCCGCCGACGGACGTTCGCGCGCTTCGGCGAGGAAATTTTTCCACATCTCGCCTCTCGCGCGGACCTCGCGGCGGGCTTTCTCCTCCCAGGCCGATCGCCACTTCAAGCGGACCGCGTCCATTTGCATGGACAGTTCCGTCAACCCCGCGACGCGCCAGCCCTTCAGCCGCTCGCGGACGAAGAGCATGGCTCCCAGCGTCAACTGCGTGAAGTCCGTGGTGCGCGCGCCGGACCAGTACAGTTCCTTCGACAGGAGATAAGTCTCCAACTCTGGAACTCCCGATTTAAAGAAGGCCTGGTCCTGTTCTGGGGAATTCATTTTACTGTTCGGGCGTGGCGGTCGGTTCCAGCGAGCGGCGCGTTGCCAGGTACCATTGCGAGACGAGCAGGAAGCGGTCGCTGGGATCGTACAGCGGCGGGATCTGCACGCCCTGCACCGTGTCGTTGACTCCGTAGGAATAGACCGGCGCGTACAGCGGCAGGGACGGGAGTTCGCGGGCGAAGATCACCTGGAAGTTGCGATAGAGGCGCGCTCGCAGTCCGAAATCGGTGGTGACGCGCGCCTGTTCGAGATATTCGCTGGCAGGACGATTGTCCCACTGCGAGTAGTTCTGTCCGCCGGTGGCCTCGGCCTGGTGCCAGAACGGATAGGGGTCGGGGTCGGGCGTGCGCGGCAGCGAAAGTTCCACCAGCGCGGCTTGATAGTTGCGCGGGACGAGGTAGTCGTTCTGCAATGCGGCGTAGGGGACCGCGGCCAGTTCCACGCCGACGCCGATGCGGGCCCAGTCGGCCTGGATGGACTGCGCCATCTGGGTGTGGACGGCGTCGTCGGGGTGGGCGAGGCGGAAGGCCAGCGGCTTCCCGTCTTTGACGCGCGCCGCGCCCCCGTCCGCGGGAAGCGTGTAGCCCAGTTGCTTGAGGAGCGAGATGGCCGCGTCGGGGTCGTAGGGAATCTTTTCCACGCCGTCGTAATGCGCCCACGAACCGGGCAGGATGGGTCCGTCCAGCGGGATGGCCTGTCCGCCCATGAAGGCGTCGATCAGGCGCTGACGGTTGAGTCCCAGCATCAGGGCGCGGCGGAGTTTGGCGTCTTGCAGGAAGGCGACTTCGGGATTTTTCAGGTTGAACAGCACGAAGCCCATCTGGGGGACGCGGCTGGTATAGATGGAAAAGTTCGGCTCGGCCAGCGCCTGCGGCAGGACATCGTCGGCGATGCGGCTGACGCCGGCAACGTCGCCGGCGCGGTAGGCGCTGAACGCCTCGGCGGACGAGGCGAAGTATTTGAAGACGACCTGTTCGATGAACGGTTTTTGCAAATAGTATTGTTCGTTGCGGACCAGCGCCACGCCGGCGATCTTGCCGTTGTTGATCAGCAGGTGATCGAACCTGAACGGCCCGCTGCCCACCGGTTTGAGGTTGAAGTCCGCGTTGAGGATCTGGTCGAGCGGGATGGATTCGAGCAGGCGCTTCGGCAGCACGCCGAAGGTCATATAGTCCAGGAAGGGCGCGTAGGGTTCGGGGATCTTGAATTGCAGGGCCCGATCGCTCAGGCGGATGATCTCCACTTTCGACCACAGTTGTTTGACGTCGGCGGGGTAGAACGAGGCCGGGCTTTTGATCAACTCGATGGTGAAGATGACGTCGTCGCTGGTGACCGGGGAGCCGTCGTGCCAGACCGCGTTGGGGCGCAGGCTGAAATTGTAGACGGCGCCGTCGGCGGTCGTCCCCCACGATTCGGCCAGGTCGGGTTCGGGCATGCCGCGCGAATCGAAGCGCATCAGCCCGCTATAAATGAGACGGTTCACGTCGCGGTCGGCGGAGTTGTTCCAGTCGAGCAGGGGGTTGAGACGCCCCATCGCGCCGACCAGCCCCTCGGTATAAACCCCGCCCGGCGCGGCCTGCGGCTGGATGGGGGTGACCACCGGTCCCTGGCTGAGGAGCAAAATCCCGACCAGGACCAGGGTGACCGCCACCACCACGATCTGCCAGCGAAGACGTTTCATCGGTATAGGAAAGACGGGACGGGCGGCGGCAGTTTGCGCGCCGCTCCGCGTCCCTTTGACGTGAAGGAATGGTTAGTTGACAATGAGCAGGGCGATTGCCAGCACGAAGAACAACACGCTCAAGACGATCGTCACCCAGAAGAGCGTGCGCTCGATGCCGCGCCGCGCCGTGAAGACGCTGCCCGTATCGGCCCCGGTCAAACCGCCCAATCCCGCGCCCTTGCTTTGAAGGATAACGCTGAGGATGAGCGCCACCGAGGTTATAATTAACGAAATTTCCAAAATGTTAGTCATTTGTGGCCTCCTGCCAAAATAGCGCGGGAATTATACCGCACTCGGTCACAAATTGCGCTTTTTTAGAAGGCGGAGAGCGCAATTTGCGACCGTGGGTATTTTATACTTGCGGAAACGAGAAAACGTCAAATGATATTCCGCTTGATGTACACAGATCTCGCCAATTCAGCGGATTTTCACGGATTCTTTTAATCATTTGACACCTTGAAAAGTCCCAAATTCAAGTACAGGATTCCGAAAGTTCTACTTTCGGAGCGACCGCCTGAAGTAGAACTTCAGG
>DKTP01000020.1 GCA_002473085.1 Anaerolineales bacterium UBA7227 | reverse complement strand
GATTCCAAATTTTCATCATTTGGATGCGAGACGCCAGAGACGTCAAAGCGCTCTCCTCGCAGGCCGGAGGACTGCTTCCCTACGGGATGCTGCGCGATCGCTCCGCTCGCAGCAACAGACTGTTAAAGCGTTTGCAACAGAGCACGAATAACTCAGACAAATTCGCCTAACTTACGCCAGGCGCAAGCGTAAGGGCATTTCTGCTACAATAACAGCCATGTCCCTGTCGCGTCCCCTCCTCCTGGTTTCAATCGCCTTCCTGGCGGGCATCGCCCTCGCCGACGCGGTATCCCTCCCGCTTTCGGTCTGGCTCGCCCTGGCCGGGACGGCCCTCGCGCTGGGACTGATCTGGCGCTTCCTCGTCCGCTCCCTCGAAATGGAGACGCTCGCCCGCGACCTCGCAGCCGTGACCGTCTTTCTCGTCGTCATCTTCCTCGGCGCGGCGCGTTACCAGGCCGCCGTCCCGGTCTTCGACGCGTTCGACCTCGGCTGGTACAACGACCGCGACTACGACGTCCGCGTCACGGGATGGGTGACCGAACTTCCAGACCGCCGCGACACCTACGCCAACCTGCGCGTCCGCGCCACCGGCATAGACACCGGCGACGGGAACGACCTGCCCGTGGACGGCCTGCTCCTCGCCCGCGTGGATCCCAACGAAGACTATTTTTACGGCGAAATCGTCCGCCTGCGCGGGAAACTGAAGACCCCCTCCGAAAACGAAGATTTCTCCTACCGCGATTACCTCGCCCGCGAAGGCGTCTACTCCACGATGAGCAGCGCCGAAGCGACGCGCCTGCCGGGCAAAAAGGGGAACCTCTTCGCCGACGGGTTGTACCGTCTCAAGAACTACGCGCTCGCCACCGTCTATCGCGTCTTCCCCGACCCCGAGGCCTCGCTCCTGGCGGGCATCCTCCTCGGCGTGGACAGCGGCCTGCCCGACGATTTGCAGCAGGACTTTAAGGACACCGGCACATCGCACATCATCGCCATTTCGGGATTCAACATCGCCATCATCGCCGCCATCTTCCTCTCGCTCTTCGGACGCGCCTTCGGCCCGCGGCGCGGCGCGGTCGTCGCGGGGATCGGCATCGTCTTCTACACCCTGCTCGTCGGCGCGGACGCGGCCGTGGTGCGCGCCGCCGTCATGGGCGTGACCGCGCTCTTCGCCCGTCACTTCGGCCGCCGCCAGGACGGTCTCGTCACGCTCTTCGCGGCCGGGGCCGGCATGTGCCTGTATAATCCCTACTACACCCAGGATGTCGGCTTTCAACTCTCCTTCTTCGCCACCCTCGGCCTCATCCTTTACGGCGAACCCCTCTCCGCCCTGAGCGCCCGCCTGCTCTCAAAACTCAACCTTCACTCTTCCACCATCGAAAGCCTGTCGTCCGTCATCACCGATTTTTTCCTCCTCACCCTCGCCGCGCAGATCACCACCCTCCCGATCATGGCCTATCATTTCAACCGTCTCTCGCTCATCTCGTTCATCGCCAACCCGTTCATCCTCCCCGTCCAACCCGCGGTGATGATCCTCGGCGGGCTGGCCGACATCCTCGGCATGATCTTCCTCCCGCTCGGGCAACTGGCGGCCTTCGCGGCCTGGCCGTTCGTGGCGTACACCATCCGCATGGTGGACTTCTTCGGAGGCGTACCGGGCGCGGCAATTTCGGTGGACTTCCCCCTCTGGGGCGTCTTCGCCTGGTACGCGGCGCTTCTCGGCCTGACCGTCGGCCGCGTCCCGCTCAGGGAATTTTTCGCGTCGCTGAAAACGCGTCTCCCCAAGATCCCCACCTGGGGCGTGATCGCCGCGCTGACGCTCCTCGCCATCTTCGTCTGGCGCGCGGTCCTGTCCCTGCCAGACGGGAAACTCCACATCACCTTCCTCGACGTCAACGCCTCGGACGCCATCCTCATCGAGACGCCCAACGGCGACACGGCGCTGATCAACGGCGGAGAAAGCCTCTCGCAACTTTCGAGCCAGCTCGGCGGGCGGCTGCCCCTGACCAACCGCAAACTGGACTGGCTGATCGTCGCGTCCACGCGGGAAAACCAGGTCGCCGCGCTGCCGCGGCTGGTCGAGCGCTATCCGCCCGCGAACGTGCTGTGGGCGGGAAACGTGGAAGCCTCGTACCCGGCGCGGTCGCTCAACGTCTGGCTGACCAGCCACCAGGTCCCGGTGACGCGGGCCGCGGCGGGACAGAAACTGGACCTCGGCGGCGGGGCCGTCCTCACCGTCCTCTACGCGGACGAACGCGGCGCGGTCCTGCTGCTGGAATACGGCGGCTTCCGCGTCCTGCTCCCGGTCGGCATGAGTTTCGACGCGCTCGCCAAACTGCAAGCGGACGAATCCCTGCCGCCCATCACCGCGCTCCTGCTCGCCGATTCCGGCATGGCGCAGACCAACCCCGCCGAGTGGATCAATTTTCTCAACCCGCAGGTTGTCGTCCTGAGCGTCTCCGCCGACAACCTGCTGGGACTCCCCTCCCAGTCCGCGCTCGACGCGGCGGGCGGGCGCACGCTTCTCCGCACCGACGCGAACGGCTGGATCGAAATCTCCAGCGACGGCTCCTCCGTCTGGGTGGAGACCCAGCGCGGCGGCCCGGCTCCCACGCCCGCCCCCGGCGCGAGCGCCTCGCCCACTCCCTCCGACGCGCCAGCCATGACCGAAGAACCCGCCGCCACCGAAGAGCCGCTGCTCGAAGACCCTGATTTCACCCCCGAACCCTGACGCGCGTCTCCAACGTCGCTCCCGGCTGGCGAGGAGATTGCTTCTATGCCTCTGGCGCCTCGCAACGACAATTTGCGAAAATCAATCGGAAGCCCCAGGGGGATAATCGCAAATCTCACCGAATTCTTAATCCAACGCGGGGAAACTCTGCTACACTGGGCAAACCGCTTTATCGTCGAGGTGAACCATGTTCCGATCCAACATCCCTACGTCCGAGATCACGCCGAAGGAAGTCTATCTCTCGCGCCGCGACTTCATGAAAGCCGCCGCAGTGACCGCCGCCGGCGCGCTGCTGGCCGCCTGCGCGCCGCGCGCCTCCAGTTCCGACGCTCCCGCGCCCGCCGTCGAATTGACCGACACCCTCACCCCGCTCGAAGACGTGACCAGTTACAACAACTACTATGAGTTCAGCGGGGATAAACAGGCGGTGGGACCGCTCGCCAGAAACTTCCATCCCCGCCCGTGGGACGTGGAAGTGGGCGGGCTGGTCAACAACCCAAAAACCTACGCCATCGAAGACCTGCTGGCGAAATTCCCGCAGGAGGAGCGCGTCTACCGCCTGCGCTGCGTGGAGGCCTGGAGCATGGTCATCCCGTGGACGGGATTCCCGCTCGCGAAACTGCTGGCCGAAGCGCAGCCCGCCTCCGCCGCGCGGTACGTCCGCTTCGTTTCCGTCCTGCGTCCTGAGGAAATGCCCGGGCAAAAGAGTCCCTTCTACCAATGGCCCTACCAGGAGGGACTGCGCCTCGACGAGGCCATGAACGACCTGACGCTCCTCGCCACCGGTCTCTACGGAGAGTCCCTCCCCAACCAGAACGGCGCGCCGATCCGTCTCGTCGTCCCGTGGAAGTACGGATTCAAATCCATCAAGGGCATCGTCAAGATCGAGTTGACCGACTCCCAGCCGGAAACATTGTGGAATACCGCCTCGCCGCGCGAATACGGCTTCTACTCCAACGTCAACCCCAGCGTGCCGCACCCGCGCTGGTCGCAGGCCAGCGAGCGCCGCATCGGCGAATTTGCCCGCCGCCCCACACTGATGTTCAACGGTTACGAAAAAGAAGTGGCGTACCTGTACGAAGGCATGGACTTGAAATTGAATTATTAGCGTTGCGCCCGATGAAGCGTTACACTCCCCTGCAAATTCTCGTTCACGTCGCGGCGTGGTTTCCCCTGGCGCGGCTGGTCTTCGAGGCCTTTACCGGCGGACTGACCGCCAACCCGATCCAGCATATCGAACAGCGCACCGGGCGCGCCGCCCTCACGCTGCTGATCCTCGCTTTGGCGGTCACGCCGCTCAACAGTCTCTTCGGCTGGAGCGAGCCGATCAAACGCCGCCGCGCTCTCGGCCTCTACGCGTTCATGTACGCCGTCATCCACGTCACCGCGTTCGCGGATCTCGACTACGGGCTGGCCTGGGGTCTCGTCGTCCAGACCGTCTTTGAAAAGCCCTACATCCTGCTCGGCGCGGCAGCCTTCCTCCTGCTCATCCCGCTGGCGGTCACGTCGTTCGATGTGTGGCAGGCGCGCTTAAAGAAACGCTGGAAGCGCCTGCACATGCTGATCTATCTCATCGCGCCGATGGTCATCCTGCATTACGCCTGGGGAAAGAAGGGCGATTTCTTCCGCCTCAGCGGAGACGTGACCCTGCCGCTGGCGTACGCGGCCGCCTACCTCGCGTTGATGGCGCTGCGCCTCCCCGCGCTGAGACGCGCGGCCGCGTCCCTCCGAGGCCGGGCGCGGCATCGTTTATTAAAACGCCGCGCCATACCGTAGGGGCGGACCTACGTGTCCGCCCTGATTAGATACGTGTCCGCCCCGATTGGGCAGGTTGGGCAGATACATAGATCTGTCCCTACGTGTCCGCCCCGATTAGTCCGTCAATCAGAATATCCCGCGCAGGACGAGCAGGAAGCCCACGATCGCGAGCGGAATCCCGACGATGGCGCCGATCACCGTCAGGCTGACGAGGATCCCCGCCAGCAGCAGTACGAAGCCGAGGATCACAGCCACCAGTCGTCCCGTCAACGCGACGATGCCCGCGATCAACTTCCAGAGGGCCGCGAACGGCCAGGCGTACCAGGGAATCTGTTTTTTCGTTTCGGTCATTTCGTCTCCTTCAAGAGAGTATACGCACATTGACGGTTAAGGTGGCGGGCAAAACCCGCGATATAATTCCGCCCATGAACGAATCAACTCATTCAAACAAACCCGAAACCGTGACCTTCAAGAAGAGTCACTTCTATTCCGTGCTGGTGGTCCTGGCGTTTTTCGCGGGACTGCTCTCGGGCTACGCGCTATGGGGACGCGGGAGCGCCGCCGCGGCGCCTCCCTCCAACCAGGCCGCGGCTGCGCCCACCCAGCAGGCCTTCCGCCGCTACGACATCCCCACCGACGGCTTTCCGAGCATCGGCCCCGCCGACGCGCCCATCACCCTGGTTGAATTCAGCGATTACCAATGCCCCTATTGCCAGAGATGGTACGAGCAGGTTTACCAGCCGTTGATGGACGCCTACCCGGGCAAGATCCGCCTCGTCTACCGCAACCTGCCGCTGACGCAGATCCATCCGCAGGCCATGAGCGCCGCCGAAGCAGCCTTGTGCGCGGGCGATCAAAACGCCTACTGGGATTTTCACAACCAATTGTTCGAGAACTTCGACGCGCTGGGCGAGGACCTCTACGCCTCGCTCGCCGCGGACCTCGGGCTGGACGCGGCCGCCTTCGAGACCTGCATGTCCAGCCGCAAACACCAGGCCGCGATCCAGTCGGATATGCAGTTCGCGCTCGAACTGGGCGTGCAGTCCACGCCGACGTTTTTCATCAACGGCCTGGCCGTGGTCGGCGCGCAGCCGCTGAGCGTCTTCCAGCAGGTCATCGACCGGGAACTGGCGGGGGAAATCCCGTAATAGGCTTTATCGGAAATAATGCCGGCGTCTGTTTTCCGCCGCGAATGAAGCGAACTCCACGAAAAATGGGCAATCCGCGCGCATTCGTAAAATTCGCGGCAGAGAATCCTAATTCCGAAGGAGTCGGATGAAAAAATTCGTTGTCGTTGCGGGAAACATCGGCGTCGGAAAGTCCACGCTGGTGGGGATGTTGTGCGCCCGGCTGGGCTGGGAGCCGTTTTACGAGTCGGTCGCCGAGAATCCCTACCTGGCCGATTTCTATCGCGACATGACCGCCTGGTCCTTTCATTCGCAAGTCTTCTTCCTGACCCACCGGCTGAAGGCGCACCACGAACTTTCCCTGCGCCCCTCGGCCGTCATCCAGGACCGCAGCGTGTACGAAGACGCGGAGATCTTCGCCCAGAATCTTTTTTTGCAGGGACACATCCGCCCGCGCGACTATCAGACCTACCGCGAACTCTATGAGACGGCGCTGCGCTTCCTCCCGCCCCCGGACCTGGTCATCTATCTGCGGGCTTCGGTCTCCACCCTGCTGGAGCGCATCACGCGCCGCGGGCGCGACTATGAGCAGGAGATCGCCCCCGATTATCTATCCAGCCTGAACCAGCTCTACGAAAACTGGCTGGGAGGGTTCAGCCTCTGCCCGGTGTTGACCGTGCCGGGCGACGACCTCGATTTTGTGGCGCACCCCGGCCACCTGGGATTGATCGTCTCCAAGATGCAGGAGAAGTTGACCGGCCGTGACGAGGTGAGATTCGGGGCCGAGGAAGTGGCCCGCGCCGCGGAGGATTGAGAAAAAACAGGCTTCTGAATGAAGCCTGTTTTTTTATTGGTAGACCGCCAGCCATTTGTTGTGGGGATCGGAGATCCAGACCTCCTGTCCCTCGCCGGGGAAGGAATCCCAGTAGGCGGGATTCCACATTCCGCTGCCGCCGGTCTCCTCGCACTCGGCCAGGACGAATCCCCACGGCGTGGAATCGGGCAGGTGACAGACTGGCTGTCCGCCGACCGGGAGCGGGAACCGCCCGCCCGTCAGCGCGTTGGCGAGGCCGGGCGTCGGGTAACAGCCCACGATCCAGGAGCCGTATCCGTCGGCGTAACGGCAGACGGAGGCGTCCAACACTTTGGCGATTGGATAGGCGACCGCGTCCACCAGCGAGTTGTTGGAGGCGCGGAGCAGGCGCACGGTGTCGCCGGAATCTTTCAGCTGAAGCCCGGACTGCGAGCCGTAAAAGACCATCCGCTCGCCCGGTTTGAGGGTCTGGCTGGGGAGGCTGAACACGGCCGCGGGGGCGGACGCGAGGCTCAGTTTGTAACTGCTCAGGCTGAGGTTGGACGTCCCGGCGTTGATCACCTCGATGAACTCGTCGTAGACGTCCACGCGGCCGTCGGCGTTCCAGTCTGTGCCGGCGCGCGCCATGACTTCGTTGAGGACCAAAACCGGCGGGCTGCCCGGCTTCGGGGTGGCCGTGCGCGTGGGCAATGCGGTGGGACGGGGCGTGGAGGTGACGGTAAACGCCCAGTTGGGATATTTGGGCGTGCCTTTGATGAAATTGCCGTTTGCGTCAAAGCCAAAATGGGGATTGGCGCCTGTGTGAGTGAAATAGGCGGTTACATCGTCGCTGCGCCAGTCCTGGCGTTCCATGCTTCCGTAAATGGAACTGCTGCCCGCAGGCCAGGGGCGGATGGTCCCCGTGCGCGAGCGGGCGTTGACGAAATCCACCAGCAGGGTTTTATGATTCTCGTCGCAATTCTTCGCCACCTGGATGTTATACGTGGAACACAGCAGGAGTATTTCGCCGGTGTTGTATAAACTTCCCGTATATTTCTGGTCGTAGGTCTCGCTTGTTCCGGGGAACGAGACCGCGTTCTCGTTGGCTACCAGCAGGAAGTACCCGCTGGTATCGTTCTGGAGAGTGGATGTGCGCGGGGAAATGACGCCTTTCAGCGCGATATCGAGATTCTTGTAAAACTGCGTTCCGCTCCAGCGGAAGGAGACGAGATGCCAGCCTTCCAGATTGATCTCGTCCCGGGTGGTGTTATACAACTCGATCCATTCGTGACTGCTGTTGGCCTGCGTCCCCATCCAGGCCACCTCGCTGATGACGATGGATTTATATGGAACCGGGGTTGGGCCGGGCGTGGGCGTTACGTCAAACGCCCAGTTGTCGCATTTGGGCGTGCCGTTGAGCCGATTGGCGTTGGGATTTATGCCGTTCCAATTTGCGTCATGCCCGCAACGCGGATCCTCGCCGTTCGGATGGGTGTACCAGGCGGAATCCGAGTCGGAGACATTTTTTCCTCTCCGTTCCATACTCCCAAATGTGGACGAATCTCCCGCCGGCCACATTCCGCCGTCCCCATTGGCGGTATCCACCAGATTGCCTGCGGGATCGCGCAATTGAAGCGCCTCTCCCGAATTGCTCATTTCGCCGCTATAGGTCATATCGGCGTCAACGCCTTTTACGGTATCGTCGTCGGTGCGTTCCAGGAGGAAGTAGCCTCCCGCAGGAATGACGCAATTGGAATTGACCGGCTTGCAATTCCTAATGGTGATGTCTGGAGTACCGTCTGCCGCGCGAAGCCGCCAATTCGTTAAGTTGATGGGCTGAGCCGTCCTATTGTAAAGCTCGATCCACTCGTCGTTGGGGGATGCGGCGGTGCCCATCCAGGCCACCTCGCTGATGATGACCGATTTGGATGGGACAGGGGTGGGAATGAGTGTGGGAGGCGGCGGGTCAGTCGGCGTCGGAGGAGTTGAATTAGCCTCCCCCGGCGTGCCATGAATGAAATTTCCTGCCGCATCATGCTTTTTCCAACTAGTGCTATCTACACTGGTAAACCAGTTGGCATCAGTGTCTGGATCGGCGTTCCTTCGTTCCATCGTTCCGTGATTATTGATGGGCGAAGTTAACGTTCCGGCAGGCCATGGACCGCCGTTATCATTAGCAGTGTCAATGACTTTTCGATTCGGATCTAAAAGTCGCAGCGTTTCGCCGCTGTCTGAAAGCAATCCGCTCTTATAAATCTGGCCCGATACATCGGTAATCACATTATCATCATCCCGCTCCAAAACCAAAAACTCGCCTGGATTAATCATGCCGCTCAGCGAGATGGATGGAGTGCCGTCAGCCGCTTCCAGCCGCCAATTCGTCAAGCAAATCGGCGCAGCGCCCGGATTGTATAATTCAATCCACTCATCCCCGGCAAAAGCCTGCGTCCCCATCCAGGCAACTTCATTAATGATGACAGCTCTTACCGATGCGTTTATTGTTGGAGTGCAAGCCAATGAAGCCGTTTGAAAGCTGAATGAATAATTACTTGCCATCATATCCGGCGGCTCATCGCTATCTACATCCGTAACTTTGGAGCCGTCAATAAAAACAACACAAGTTTCATCATTATCAAAGTCAACGTCGGGATCGAGTATGTAGGACGAGGAGGGACCGGAAGGCGTAACCGTTATGGTATGCGCACCGCTTATTCCACAAACAATATTATACCAACCGCTACTTACATTCACATCTTCGCTAAAATTAATTGTGATATATGAATTAACAGGAACATTTATTGCGTTTTTTGCAGGAGCTGTCGATAAAATGGATGGAGCCATATCAGTTCCGGTAATACTGATATCGTCAATTCCAACCCACTCATCATTACCGGCAGCGTTTACCGTAATAATACGAATCTGAATTTCAGGTTTATTGTTGACCGCAGATGGCAAGACAACGGTAACAGGGGTTACTAATGTTGCCGAATTCGGTTGAGTTGCGTCTGCTACATAACCAGCAGGAACATTCGTGAAATTCCCGCTTGACCCTACTCGATATTGCAATGCTACTTTTTGAACTGCGTCGTCGGTAGATCCATCAATATCGCGCAGGTTGTACGAAATGGTAATATTAGACTTTCCAATTGTGCTAACGAAGAAAACAATATTTGGCGCATCCGCCGTCCCTGATCCTTGTA
This sequence comes from Anaerolineales bacterium UBA7227, assembly GCA_002473085.1. Taxonomy (GTDB): domain Bacteria; phylum Chloroflexota; class Anaerolineae; order Anaerolineales; family Villigracilaceae; genus Denitrolinea; species Denitrolinea symbiosum. Next base: position 3,277 of record DKTP01000020.1, on the reverse strand, counting down.
AAGCAACAACCGAATCTGTTAATTCAAATTCTGCAACTCCTCCTGCTGCAAGTGCATTAGGATTTGTTTGATTTGCAATAACATCAACTGTCGAATTAGACCCAAGTACAGTCTGAGGATCTGCGTCAACAAGGGCGAGCCCATTGCCTAGATAACCAACGACACCCAATACGCCAGACCAATCATCGTTTGCAGAAATTAATCCGTTATTTGACCAGTTTTGGCTAAATGGAAGTGATTGAGGAACACTATCGCCAAGAGCAATACGCATCTCCTCCCTCGCCAGCGACCTCCCCGCCGCGCCGAAGAACAGGCCGCACAACACAGCCAGCGTCAACACAAAGCGCAGGGATGAACTATTTCGCCGCATGGATGGATTCTACCGTAAAACCAAAAAAAGGGACGCACAAAGACAGCCACTTTGCAAAGTGACTGTCCCTGATCGCTCGTCCCGCGTACAGTCGTAGTCTAAGAATCGCCGACAGCCGCCGCGCGCGCGTCAATCACCAGTTTGATCGCCGTGCGCACCTTGTCCTCGATCTCCACGTCCACAAATTCCGGCACGCAGGCCACCTCGATCCCGTCGTTCTTCAGATAGCCCGAAGCCAGCGCCAGCGCCTTGATAGCCTGATTCACCGCGCCGGCGCCGATGGCCTGCACTTCCGCGTGTTTATGCTCACGGATCACCCCCGCGATCGCTCCAGCCACAGCAGAGGTACGGGAGTTCGCGGAAACTTTGATCATATCCATGGCAGCCTCCCAGCATCGAAGAATGGGGCGATGCTTCTGTCATTATTGTACAGAAAAACCCCGATCTATACAAGCAGTAGATTAGTATGATTAATGACTCTTAGTCGTATTAGTAGGGGCTGTGGAAAGTGTGGAATACGCTCCCATTTCCCTGCCGGTGGGGTTGGATTCTCATCCGTCCCCAGATATACGGTCAAACGGACGCCCGTCCATGCACACGCGAATGTGGAGACCTTCCGGACAAAACCGGAAAAAAACGCTGGATTTTGACCCGCTTCCACATTTAGACGCCTCCGCACAGCAGCCCCCACATATAGGCGCCGCCTCGCGCGTGACTTTGAGCCGCATCCCGCTTTGGGAGGCGTTTTATCCACACTGACAGGCGTTTATCCACAGTTTAGCGCGAGTTATCCACAAAAACGGCTAATTGGAGAATATCCACCCGTTTTCCACAGCCCTAAATGTGGGTTGGTTCGTATAGAGATAAAGCGCTCTGCTTCAAATACTTTAATGACAATACAAAGTTTGGAATCCCGAAGTTCTACTTCGGGAAAGCCGCAAGTAAAACTTGCGGAATCCTTTTTATTTTTCAGGACAGTTACCAAGCAGATTCCCGCGAGAGCCTCGGTTTTAGCGTTTACAAACTCGTCGAAGTCTCCAGCCCGTGGGACGAGGCGATGTCGTCCAGCAGGATTTCCACCTCGTCGAGGAAGTGGTCCAGTCCCTGCACCTTCTCCGCGAAGGATTCGCCCGTCAAGCCGAGCTGCGTCATCGCGGCCTGCCAGCCTTGCAGTTCGGCGGGCGGAAGCGCCAGCGCCGAAAACGTCCACGTGTGGAGCAGCGGCCAGAGCGCGTCGATCCCGTCCATGGCCTCGAAAGCCTTGAGATAGTAATTTACACGCACTGGATGGATTCTAGCGTCCGCTTTGCCGCTGGCGGCCGCGGCGAGGAAGTCCTTTTGCCAGGCGGGCAACCAGTCAGCGGGGATTCCGCCCTCGAGACTGAGTCCGCCTAAAAGTCCCGCGAGACCCGCCGCCATTTGCGGACGATCCGCCTGCTCGGCGCGCTTCGGGAAATCCAGCATCAGCCGCCGCTCGGCCAGGGGATTCCCGTTCAGTTCCGCCACCGCGCAGGCCGCGTGATAGACGGATTTCAGGTAGTGCGCCACCTCGCGCGGGCCGGCGTCGTCCACTTCGAGCAGGTCGGTCCAGCAGCCGCGTCCGTGCGCGAGCAGCGTGCGGCAGCGTTGGAGCGTGAGATCGGGGCCGTCGTACTCGGAGCCGCCGCGCACCGCCGCCTGGATGAAGTCGAAGAATTTTTCGCGTTCGTAGAGCAGCATCGGCGCGTAGATTTCGGGTCCCAGCCAGGGGTTGACGCGCAGCTCGCGCGGCGGGTTGTACTCGGCGCGTGCGTGGTAGGTGATGTCGAGGTGGAAGTCGCCCGTCAGTTTGACGATCTCGCGCGTGCGCGGCGGTTTGCCCGCGGTGACGAAGACGAGGTCAATATCGGTCAGCCCGCCGATGAAGGGATCGCCCTCGTCGAGGAGCGAGCCGATCAGGTACGCGGCGACGATGTCTTTGTTGTCGAAGGCGCGGGTCTTGGCGTTTTCCCTGGCTAGTCGGATGAGTGTTTCCCGTGTGACGCGCATGTTGGCTCCGAGTGGGTTTTCCGCAAAGCGCTCGAAGTTCGCTGAGAAAAAAGTTTTTGCGCTCTTTGCGGCCTTCGCGGTTGATGGTTTTCTATTTCATGGGCAGGCTGGGCTGGAAGGGCGCGATGCCCAGCGCTTCGCGGATCTTGTTCTCGACGAATTTCAAGTCGTCGGGGTTCTGCACGATGTTGATGTTGTTCGTGTCAATGACGAGGATCGGCGTGTGGTCGTAGGGGCTGGAGAAGAAGTCGTCGTAGGCGCGGTTCAACTCGTCAATGTAGCCGCGCTCCATGTTGCGTTCGTAGGGACGGTCGCGCAGGGCGATGCGCTGCATGAGGACGTCGGTATCGGCGCGCAGGTACACCAGCAGGTCGGGCAGGGGAATCTTCTCCGCCAGCGCGGCGTGGACGCGGCGATACATTTCCAGCTCGTCGCCTTTCAGGTTGATGCGGGCGAAGAGCGCGTCTTTGGCGAAGGTGTAATCCGAGAGCAGGTTTTTCCCCGCGCCCACCGTCTCGGTCACGCCGCGGCGCTGCTGGTGATAGCGCGAGAGCAGGAAGAAAATCTGCGTTTGAAAGGCGTAACGGGCGCGGTCGGCGTAGAAATCGGACAGGAAGGGATTCTCCTCGAACACTTCCAGCAGGATCTCCGCCTCGAACGCGGGCTGCAACAGGCGCGCCAGCGTGGTCTTGCCGACGCCGATGACTCCTTCGATGGCAACGTACATGCTCGCTCCGTAAGGTGGAATGAGGCAAGGATACCATAAAGTAAGGATGGAGGATGGAAGGCGAAGGATGAAGGATGAAAATTGGCGGGAGTCCTGAAGTTCTACTTCAGGAAAACAGGAAAACGACGCGGCCTCCGAAAGTAGAACTTTCG
>DKTP01000101.1 GCA_002473085.1 Anaerolineales bacterium UBA7227 | reverse complement strand
GGCAGACACGTAGGTCTGCCCCTACGATTTACGCGTTTATTCCTTTCAAAATCTCCTCCGCCCGATCAATCCGCACAATCTTCTCAGCCACCATCTGCGCGGCGACCTTCTCGATCAGGTCACCGCTGGCGCCCGCGGCAATCGCAACTTGACGTGCGTGCAAGGACATGTGACCTCGTTGGATGCCCTCGGTGGCGAGGGCGCGCAGGGCGGCGAGATTTTGCGCCAGTCCCACCGAGACGATGACTTCAGCCAATTCGTTCGCAGTCTTCACGCCCATCAGTTTGACCGCGGCCTGTGCCGCGGGGTGGACTTTGGTCGCGCCGCCGACGATTCCCACCGCCATCGGCATTTCGAGAGCGCCGACCAGGTTGCCGTCCGCGTCCTTGCCCCAGGTGGAAAGGGATGTGTACTTGCCGTTCTTCACGGCGTAGGCGTGCGCGCCCGCCTCGATGGCGCGCCAGTCGTTGCCCGTGGCGATGACCACCGCGTCCACGCCGTTCATGATGCCTTTGTTGTGCGTGGCGGCGCGGTACGGGTCGGAGGCGGCGAACGCCCAGGCGGCAAGAATCCCGTCGCGGACGGTCTCGCCAGAATAGGTTGAGATACTATCTCGACCTACAACCTCCAATTCTTTCAGGGGGATGGCGCAGCGCGCGCGGGCGAGACGTCTATCCGCGAGGTTGGACAAAATCTTGAGATGGACTTTGCCACGCGTGATGGACTCGATTTGCGGGGCGAGTCTTTCGCAGGCGGTGTTGACGGCGTTCGCGCCCATCGCGTCGCGCACGTCATAGATGAGGTGGACGACGAGGAACGCGCCGATGGGGGAGTCCTCGATGACGCGGACTTCGATGTCCCTTGCGCCGCCGCCAAATTTTTTAAGCACGGGATCAATCGTGTCGGCTTCGGCGAGCAGTTCGGCTTTTTTCTCGTAGATTTTCAGCCGCGCTTCCTCGACGTTTGACAGGTTGACGACCTGCATTTGCCCGATCATGTGCGGGGCGGAGACGGTGGCGTGGAATCCGCCGCCGGCGCGCGCCAGTTTCGCCATGAACGACGCGCCCGCCACGACGGACGGCTCTTCGATTGCCATCGGGACGAGAACGTCGCGCCCGTTCACCTGGAAGTTGAGCGCGATCCCGAGCGGGAGGGCGTGCAGGCCGACTACGTTTTCGATCATGGGATCGGCGGACTCGGGGCTGAGTCCGCCTGAGGTCCACGCGGCCAGCTCGGGCGAGGTCAGACGCGCAGCCTCGGCCAGTTTGGCGCGGCGTTCGTCGAGAGTCAAATTGTAAAATCCAGCGATTCGGGAGTTTGTCATGGTTTTGTCCTTGCTGTCGCAATTGTATGTTGGCCGCCTGCCAAATTCTATCAAACTTATTGAATTTGGATATAATGGTCGAATTAGAGGATATTTCAGATGCTTTTGACGCGCGAGGAATTGCAGGAACGCCTGATCGCATTGCACCAGGCCAGCCTTGAACTGGTGAAAGACGTTTCGCTGGAGACGCTGCTCCGGCGGATCGCGGCCACGGCGTGCGAGCAGGCGCACGCGCGTTACGCCGCGGTGGGGGTGTTGGACGATGAAGGGAAGTTGAAGCAATTTATTTCAGTCGGCATGACCGAGGACGAGGCGAGGCGGATCCCGCACCCGCCGCGCGGGGTGGGACTGATCGGCGCGTTGATGAACGCCGAGGCGCCGATCCGCCTGGCGGATGTGACGCGCGACCCGCGCGCGGTCGGCTTTCCGCCGCAGCATCCGCACATGCGGTCGTTCCTCGGGGTCCCGATCCGCGCCGCCGACCTGCAACTGGGACAGATCTACCTGACGGAGAAAGTCGACGCGGGCGAGTTCACCGCCGACGACGAGAAGATCATCCAGATGCTGGCCGCGTACGCGGCCGCGGCCATCCAGAACGCGCGCTTGTATGAGCGTTTGCGCGAGCGCGACGCCGCCATGACCCGCAGCAACGAAGACGCCGCCCTGCTGAACGATATCGCCTCCACGCTCGCCTCCTCGCTGGAACAGGACGAGATTCTGAACAAGACTCTCGCCCTCGTCATGAACTACATGCGGGTGGAGGCCGGCGAGATTTTTCTGCTGGAGGACGACAAAGAAACTTTGCGGATGGCGCTGCACCGCGGGCAGGCGGCCGAGGCGTTTTGGAACAGCAACCGCTTCCGTGTGGGGGACGGGTTTCCCGGCATGGCCGCGCAAAAAGGAGAGCCGATCGTCAGCCGGGACCTCACGAAGGACGACCGCTTTGTGCGCGAAGCGATCGTCCAGGCGGGGTTCCGCCAGATCGCCTGCCTGCCGCTGAAAGCTTCGGGCGAACTGGTGGGCGTGTTGGGCGTCGCCACGCGCAGTCAGTCTCCTTTCAACAAGCGCGACATTCAACTCCTCTCGGCTTTGGGAAACTGGGCCGGGCTCGCCATCGAAAACGCCCGCCTGCACCAGAACGCGCGCCGTCTCGCCGTGCTGGAGGAACGCGAACGCATCGGCATGGACCTGCACGACGGCATCATCCAATCCATTTACGGGGTGGGACTGGCGATGGAAAACCTTCAGCACATGCTGGAGGACGGAAATCCGCAGGCGAAAAACCGCGTCAAACACGTCATTGACGCCCTGAATCAGATCATCCGCGACATCCGCGCCTACATCCTTGACTTGCGGCCGCGTCAACTGAACAACGAAAATCTGCTCGACGGCCTCAAACGCCTCGCGGCGGAATATCGCGCCAATACGCTGGCCTCGGCCACCGTCAACGGCTCGAAAGCCAAACTGGATTCGCTTCCGCCCAGCCACAGTATGGCGCTGTTCCACATCTGCCAGGAGGCGCTGGCGAACGCCGCCAAACACGCCTCTGCCAAGCACGTTTCCATCAACCTGTGGGTGACCGACGAGCGCGTCGTCATGGAAGTGCGCGACAACGGCAGGGGCTTCGATCCCGAAAAAATGAGCCGGTCAATCGGTCACGGACTCGCCAACATGCAGACGCGCATCCGCACGGTGGGCGGCGAAGTGGACATCACCTCCGCGCCCGGCGAAGGCGCCAGCGTCCTCGCCTGGGTCCCGCGGCGCGTCGCGGGATGAATCGTCCGCCCGTTCGGATAATTGCCAAACGAAGCGCCAGATTCGGCGCGATGGAGGCGGGCAAACGCAGGGGCATTCGTTCACGAATCTTTAAGGCAAATATGCCATTTGGGGGATTGAATCCCGCGCAAGCCCCATATATGGGGGGCGCGGATTGGGTCAATGGCGTCTTTGGCTGAAACAGGTGTTCGAGGAATGCCCCCTCTTCTGTCCTATTGCCGCCGCGATATTTAACATTGAGCGACCTTAAAAAAAGCGAAACTTTTAACATCCCGTAGGCTGAGCGTGTTGTTCAAAGCGGGGAATGTCTGCTAGAATACGGGTACGCTGAAAACGAGTTGGATGCAGCCCCTCCCGCATCCCAGATCCAAACGTGAAAAATTGCATAGATTTACCTCGCTAAGCCGCAGAAAACTGGCGGGTTAGTTCAATATACCCTATCATCTTCCTGAGGGAGCGCTTATGAACGCAGAGCACGCCTGGCAGTCAGTACTCGGCCAGTTACAAATGGAAATGCCCAGGGCCTCTTACGAAACCTGGGTGCGCGACACAAAGCCGGTCTCGTTCGACGCGGGCGTGATGACTGTCGCCGTGCGCAACGCCTACGCCCGCGATTGGCTGGATTCGCGCCTCGCGGCCACCGTCAATCGGATGTTGATGACCGCCACCGATTCCAGCGTGACCGTCAACTTCGTCGTCGCTTCGGGCGCGGACGGGGAGGCGGGGGAGGCCGACCCGGCCGAGGTCCAGCCTGAGGCGCCGCCCGCGGAACCGCGTCCGCGCAGCCTGACGCTCAATCCGCGTTACACGTTCGACACCTTCGTCGTCGGCGCGGGCAACCGTCTCGCGCACGCCGCGTGTCAGGCTGTGGCCGAAAAACCCGCGCGCGCCTACAATCCGCTTTTCCTCTACGGGGGAGTCGGGCTTGGAAAAACCCACCTGCTCCATGCCATCGGGAACGCCTGCAACGCCCGCGGGCTGAATGTGCTGTACGTCTCGTCGGAGGAGTTCACCAACGACCTGATCTCCGCCATCCGCACGCACACCACGCAGGCCTTCCGCGACAAATACCGCTCAGCAGACGTGCTGTTGATTGACGATATTCAGTTCATCGCCGGGAAAGAATCCACGCAGGAGGAGTTCTTCCACACCTTCAACACCCTGCACGGACAGGACAAGCAGATCATCGTCTCGTCCGACCGCCCGCCCAAGTCGCTGGTCACGCTCGAAGAACGGCTGCGCTCGCGCTTCGAGTGGGGACTTGCCGCCGACATCCAGGCGCCCGACCTCGAGACCCGTCTCGCCATCCTGCGCTCGAAGGCCGAACGGACGGGGCGTTTCGTCCCCGACGAGGTGCTGCAGGAGATCGCCCGCCGCGTCCAGTCGAACATCCGCGAACTGGAAGGCGCGCTGAACCGCATCATCGCCTTCGCCGACTTGAGCGGCTCCACCCTCAACGCCAGCCTCGTGGATGTGGCCCTGGCCGACCTGCTGCCCCAGCGCGGCGAACTCCAGCCGCAGGTCGTCATTGACGTGGTGGCGCGCTTCTTCAACCTGACCGCCGAAAAATTGCTCAGCGCCGACCGCTCGAAGAACGTCTCCCTGCCGCGGCAACTCGCCATGTATATTTTGCGCGAAGACGTGAAAGCCTCGCTGCCGCAGATCGGCGAAGTCGTCGGCGGGCGCGACCATACCACCGTGATGCACGGCATCAAAAAGATCGAAAGCGACATAAAAAACGACGACCGTATGCAACGACAGTTAATGCAGATTCGCCAGCAGCTATACGGCCAGCAGGTTTCCGCCATATAGGGTTTCTAAAAAACCACGTCCCAAAGCGGACGTGGTTTTTGCTTTAAGCGGGCAGATTCGGGGGGCGCGCAGGCCGGTTAGAATCCCGAAACGCGGTACTCGATCTCCACGTTCACCTGGATCGTCTTCCCGTGCTGGATGTCCATCCCGAGGCTTGGTTCGGACTCCGCCTCGGCCTGCCGCGCTTTCATCATCCTCATCTGCGGCTGGAACGGCATGGGCGACTCCTCGTCGAACGCGTTCTCGTTGAACTGGTACACGCCCAGCAATTTGACTCCCAGCGCCGCGGCGACTTTCTCCGCCTTCGACTTTGCCGCCTCCATCGCGGACGCGAGGCCGCGTTCGCGCACCGAGGCTTCGTCGTACTTCCAGTCAATCCGCTCCAGGGCGGCATTCTTCTGCGAGGCGACGATGTCCAGCAGTTCGGGCAGGCTCTCCAGTTTCCCGCAGCGGACTCTCAGCCGGTACGCCGCGCTCGACGATTTGAGCAGGACGCCGCTCGAAGTCTCTGCGTACACGCCCTGCAAGTGGACGTCTTCCGCGGCCACGCCCGCGCGCGTCAACTCGTCCACGAGCGCGCTGACCTCCTTCGCCTTCTTCAGCGCCTCGTTCCCGCTGACGACGGACGAGCCGCGCACGGTCACGAACAGGTCCGCGTGCGTGGCGTTGACTTCCTCTTTGACGGTTGCAGAAACGTGAATGGTGTCGGGTTTGGTTTCCATGATCGATTCCTTTTGATTTGTTTGATAAAGATCCGCGCTTGTCCGTGCGATCCGTGAAATCCGTGTCCAAAAAGAGTTAGGAAACGCTCTCCTGGACGTCGGGCTTCGGCGGAATTTTACTCATCGCGTATTCTGCCAGCGCGGCGATGGTGAGACTCGGATTGACGCCGGGGTTGGCGGGCATGATTGAGCCGTCAATGACGTACAGCCCTTCGTAGTTGTGGACGCGGAAGTTCTCGTCCACCACGCCTTCGGAGGCGTCGCGTCCGAGCGGCGCGCCGCCGAGGATGTGGGCGGTTGTCGGCAGGCCTAGCAGGTTTTCGCCGATGGAGCCGAGCGCGATCCCGTTTGTCCGTCTGGCGAAGTCGCGCGTCAACTCGTGCGAGCCTTCCACCTGCGCGTGGATCTTGTAGCCGGGCTCCTCGTCTGCCACCATGCCGCGGCGGAAGAGCGTGAAGAAACTGCGTCCCATGCGGAAGCGCATGCGGTTGTCGGCGTGCTGCATCACCAGCAGGATGGTGGTGTTATGCGCCCAGCCCGGCAGGAGCAGCGCTTTGAGAAAGTCCACAGGATGGGTCAGCGACCAGCCGATGAACTTCAACACGCGCGCCGGGACGGGGATGTCTTTCTCGATCAGCGGCGCGGCCAGGAAGCGCATCAGGCTGGAGCCGTCGGGGTAGCGGACCGGTTCGACGCGCGTGATCTCGTCGTGGTTGTAGATGGACGAGATCGCCACGCCCTCCGAGTAGTTGACGTCCGATCTGCGGGCCAGCGAGCCGAGCAGCGCCTCGGAGTTGGTGCGCACCATGTGGCCGACGCGCGGCGACAGGTTCGGGAGCGAGCCGTCCTCGCGCAAACGCAGGAGCAGGCGGACCGTCCCCATCACGCCCGCGGCGAATATGACGTTTCGGGCGCGGACTTTGGTCGTCCGCTTGAAGAGTTTGGTGGAGTCGCGGTAGGCGATCTCGTAGCCTGACGACGGGTCGGTCAACGGCCTGACGTCAACCGCTTCGGATTCTGGGACGATCTTCGCGCCGTTCTTCTCCGCGAAGTACAGGTAATTTTTGGGGAGGGTGTTCTTGGCGTTGTAGCGGCAGCCGACCATGCACCCGCCGCAGTGACGGCATCCCGCGCGGTCGGGGCCCGCGCCCCCGAAGTAGGGGTCGGGGACGGTCGCGCCCGCCTCCCCGAAGTACGCGCCGACATCGGTGGCGCGGAAGGTGCGTCCCATGCCGCGTTCCTCGGCGATGTCTTTCAGCAGGAAATCCGCCGTCCACAATTTCGGGTTGCGCGCCGCGCCGAGCATCCGACGGGCGGTCTCGTAATGCGGACGCAGCGCCTCGCCCCACTTCACGTTTTGATTCCAGGCGGGCGTCGCGAAGGTCGCCTCGGCGGGGACCTCCAGCACGTTGGCGTAGCCGAGACTCCCGCCGCCCACGCCCGCGCCGTGCAACACCATCGCGCCTTTGAGTATGCCGATTTGCAAAATGCCGTGCGCGCGGAGGGCGGGCAGCCACAGATATTTCCAGAACTGCCAGTTGGTTTTGGCGAAATCCCGGTCTTCGAAACGCCTGCCCTTTTCCAGCATCAAGACCGAGTAGCCCTTTTCGGTCAACCGCATGGCGGAGACGCTGCCCCCGAATCCCGAACCGATGATGAGGTAATCGTAGACTGTGTCCATAAGCGCTCTCCGAGGCGAATTGGGACGATTATAACAAACAGCCGCCAGCGAGAACTGGCGGCGATTTGTCGTTGATCGGATTGCGTTTCACCCGGAGTTGTCTTCCCACGCGTCGGCATTTTGTTTGATGGCGTTCAACCGTTCCCAGTGACGTTGAATCGCTTCGTTCCCTTTTTTGGTGATTCTGGCTCGCGTGCTGGGTTTCTTCGCGACGAATTGTTTTTGTATGCTCACCAGGCCCGCCTCCTCCAGTTTCGTCAATTGGACGGAAAGATTGCCGTCGCTTAATCCCGTCAGGCGGCGGAGGGCGGTGAAGTCTGCGCTTTCGCAGGCCGAGAGGGCCGTCAAGATGGCGAGACGGGCGGGTTCGTGGATCAACTTGTCGAGGTTGGCGAGTTCTTCAAAGGGCGTGGTCATCTGCTTTCGCCTCCGTCGTTGACAGGTCACGCGTGATGCGGATGTGACCCCAAATCCCCATGAGAGTGAGGATCACGCCAACGATCATGAAAACGCCCGTTACCTGCGACTTGATTCCCCATCCTTTCCACCATGCGACGCCAAAGAGGGGCAGGATGCTGACGATCAGGATCAAAATAGACGCGCTGACGTTTTCGGGGAAGACCGTCAACGCCCCGCTTCGGACTGGCCGGGTTGCGCGCCAAAAATCTGCGAACAACCCGGCGGCGAACACGAGTCCGAGCGCGCTGACGGGAACGATCTCTGCCGTGTCGAGCGCAAATGCCAGCAACGCCAATGCGCCAAACACAATGGATACGATCGTTTCCTGCTTGCGTTGGTTCGGCGTCTGTGTCACCGTCCCAAACACGCGGGTGTAATAGCGGTCAATCAGCCAATAGAGCAGGGCGGCAACCGCCAGGGCGATCAGGGGACCGTCCAACTGGCCCTGCCTGGCGTTGGTCCAGGCTGCCACAAATAAACTCAACAGGCCGATGGGGACTACTCGCAGCCCTTGTAGTTTTGAGTAATTGGCGGCGATAAATTTGATCTGGGAGTAACGGTTTTTCATGGTGTCTCCTTTCTGTGAAGTACTTTATATCATAAAGTACTCTTATATTATAAGTGGATTTGGCGAATTGTCAAGTCTTCCGCAATAAGAAAACCGCCAGCGGGAACTGGCGGTCGATGGACGTTACAGCCCAATTATTGGTACTTATAGAACCCTCTCCCCGATTTCCTTCCCAAATATCCCGCGTCCACCATCTTCCGCAGCAGGTACGCGGGACGGTATTTGTCCTCGCCGAGGTCGCGCTGGAGGACTTCCATCACGAACAGGACGACGTCGAGTCCGATCAGGTCGGCGAGGGTGAGCGGCCCCATCGGGTGGTTCATGCCGAGTTTCATCACCGTATCAATGGCTTCGGGCGTGCCGACTCCCTCCTGCAGGGCGAAGACCGCCTCGTTGATCATCGGACACAAAATGCGGTTGGAGATGAAGCCTGGCGAGTCGTTCGCTTCGACGGGTTCCTTGCCCATCGTCTTGCAGATGTCCGTCACGGTCTGCGTCGTTTCGTCCGACGTGCCGAGGCCGCGGATCACTTCCACCAGTTTCATTAACGGGACGGGGTTCATGAAGTGCATCCCGATGACCTTGTCGGGACGTTTCGTCGCCGCGGCGATCTTGGTGATCGAGATGGACGAGGTGTTGCTGGCGAGGATCACGCCCTGGCGCGCATTGGCGTCCATGTCTTTGAAAATTTTGAATTTCAGTTCGGGATTCTCCGTCGCCGCTTCGATGACCAGGTCCGCGTCCTTCATCGTGGACATGTCGCCGACGAAGACGATCTTGTCCGCGTTGGCTTTTTGCTCGGCGGTGACGACTCCCTTCTCCAGCAGTTTCGCCGTTGACTTGGCGATGGTTGCTTTCGCTTTCTCCAGCGCGGCAGGGACGACGTCCATGCAGGTGACGGCGTAACCAGAAGTTGCGGCTACTTGGGCAATTCCATTTCCCATCGTTCCAGCGCCGATCACAAAAATATTTTTGATATCCATGTTGTCTCCTTGTCAGTTAGTCGTGTAGTCGCATTGTCGCATAGTCGCGTAGTCATGTTGTCGCATAGTTGCATGGTCATCTGGTTGAATCAGATTTGGACTTTCGCAAATATGCGATAAAAGCGTTGATGGATTTCTTTGTTGTCGTCGCCATGTCGTACACTTGTTGAAAATCCTGCGGGGTAATGTACTTTCGGTCGAGGGCGAGGTAGGTCTCTGACTGAACCTCGCTCGCGGAACGCCGCGCATACTTTAGAAAGCGTATGAACTCGACGTCGGAGCCATCGTCAAATCCCTCGGCGATGTTATGCATGATCGAACCAGCCGCGCCATGGATCTGATCGCGAAGGCGATAATCTTTGACGAAGTTGCCTTTCTCGGTCAAGTCGTAGACGAGGTTGGTCAGTTCTCGCGCTTGCTGCCACGCGCGAATATCCTCGAACTTCTCGATCTTCACTTTCGCCTCCTATATTTTAAATTCGGATGATCGAACTACCAGTCGCTTTTCCATGTCAGCAACCAACTACGCGACCATTTGACCACCCGACCACCCGACCACGCGGCCACCCGACCACTCGACCACGCGACTATCCGACTACCCGACTACGCGACTACTCAACCTCCACCGCCATCGCCACCGCTTCGCTGCCTCCCAAACATAGCGATGCAATACCTCTCTTCAACCCGCGATCTTTCAACGCGTAGATGAGCGTCGTCAGGATGCGCGCGCCGCTCGCGCCGATGGGATGTCCCAGCGCGATCGCGCCGCCGTTGACGTTGACCTTGTCCCAGTCCCAGCCCTGGTCCGCGAGGGCGTATCCGTCCGCGAGGACTTGCGCGGCGAAGGCTTCGTTGAGTTCGATCAGGTCCACGTCGGCGAGCGTCCAGCCGATTTTTTTCAGCAACCTGGGAATCGCCAACGCGGGGGCGCGGAAGAGATACTTCGGCTCGTCGGCATATTGATCGTAGCCGACGACGCGCGCCAGCGGTTTGAGTCCGCGCGCCTCGGCGTAGGCGCGGCTCGCGACGACGACCGCGGCCGCCCCGTCGTTCAGACCCGGCGCGTTCCCCGCGGTCACCCTGCCGTCTTTTTGGAAGGCGGGCTTGAGCGCGGCGAGTCCATCCAGGGTCGTGTCGCGGCGCGGCGCTTCGTCCACCTCGAAAACCGTCACGCCCTTTTTCGATTGGATTTCCACGGGGACGATCTCTGCCTTGAACTTTCCGCCGTCGCTGGCGGCAAGCGCCTTTTGGTGACTCTCGAAGGCGAACTTGTCCATCGCCTCGCGCGTGACCTCGTACTCTTCGGCGATGAACTCTGCCGCCGCGCCCATGCTCCAATTTTCCAGCGCGCACCACAGGCCGTCGTTGAGCAGCGCGTCGGTGAGTTGGGCGTGACCGAAGCGAAGTTCGCCGCTTCGCCCGTTGACGAGGTAGGGGGCGCGGCTCATCGACTCGAACCCGCCCGCGACGAACAATCGCCCCTCGCCCGCTTTGATGGCCTGCGCCGCGAACATGGCGGCTTTCAACCCCGAGCCGCAGACTTTGTTGACCGTGGTCGCGCCGACGGATGACGGCAGCCCCGCGCCGATCGCGGCCTGACGCGCGGGAGCCTGTCCCAGCCCCGCGGAGACGACGTTGCCCATGAAGGCCTCGTCAATGTCGGCGGGATCCACCCCCGCGCGCTTCACCGCTTCCCTGACGACGATCGCGCCCAACTGCGGCGCGGGGAGGGAGGCGAGGCTTCCCTGAAATTTTCCGCTCGGCGTGCGGACCGCGGAAAGGATGACGGATTCAGTATCCTTGCTCATGGCTGCTCCTTTGTACGATAAATCCATTTTGTCTGTCTGGTCAATTATAGCCCGCGTGTGGACGGATAAGGCAGCAAATGTAATTTGTTGTGGAAGCCGGGTCTTTTCAAGAAACCTGGCTTTTGAATCATTCCAAATGCTTCATCGCCTCGCGTTGGCTGAGCGGATGTAACGCGGGCGTCGCTTTGACGAATTTCTTCACCGCCTGCGGATCCGTCCGCGCGTATTGACGGAGCGACCAGCCGATGGCCTTGTTGATGAAGAACTCCTTCGAGCCGAGATTCTCATGGATGATCCCGCGCAGCAGGTCGAAATCAGTCTCTTCCTTGTAGTTGAGTTGGAAGAGGATGCAGACGCGCCGCAGCCAGAAGTTGTCTGATTTGCGCCATTTGGCGAGATATTTTTCGCGCACGTCGGGGAAGCGCTGAAAGTGGACGCCGACCGAGCCGCCCGCCAGCGTGTCCACCGTGTCCCACCACGATTTGTGGGTGATGAGGCGCTCGAAGGTCGGCGCGAAGCCTTTGGGCAATTTCTTCTCCATTCGCCCGATCAGGCTGGTGGCCGCGTATTGGAATTCGCGGTGGGGCAATTCCCACAGTTCACGCGCGATCGCGTCCAATTCCTCCGCGGGTGGAAGGCCATGCGCGGCGATGTGTTCTTTCATCAGAATTTTGAAGTGCGGCGATTTAATCCCCAGATATTCGAACTGGTCACGCATGTACTTCTTCATCGGCGCGGCCTGCGCGGGATTCGCGTTTTGTTCGAAAAGAGAAACGAGCGGGATGAGAAATGGGCGCATGGCGTCCTCCATTACTTTCTCTCGTCAATTGATGGAGGCTCTTGAGAATAATTGGGCGGCGGTTCAGCGTCTTTTGCGATGGCGATTGCGACCCAGGCGCCAACGGCCGCGCCCAGCAGAGCGGCGAGGTAGACAATGCAATTCGAGTCTGCTCCTGCTATTGCAATAATGATTCCTCCTATGAACGCGCCCGCAATCTCTCCTCCAAATCAGAGGCCGGCTGCTCCCCATTTATACCCGCCGCTTTTTAATCCCTTTGCCTCCACAATTTTTCCGACATGATTGGTCAGAATAAGGATGGCAACAATCTCTAACATGCTGTTCTCTCCTTTTGTGATGACTTTGCTATCACTATAGAGCATTTTGCATGGAAATTTCTACTGTCATTTGTCACGTTCTGGCTGTTCCAAACACTTTATCGGCCTTGCGCCTACCCCCATCCTTTCCTCACCCTCTCATACGTCTCCTCGATCGTCTCAGGCAGGACGCGCGTCTCGCCGAGAACGGACATGAAATTCGAGTCGCCTGCCCAGCGCGGGACGATGTGCATGTGGACGTGATCTGGCACGCCCGCGCCCGCCGCCTTGCCGATGTTCGCGCCCACGTTGAACGCCTGCGGATGGTAGATATTTTTCAGGATGACGATGGCTTGGGAACTCAACTCCATCATCTCGGCGCGCGTTTCCGCGTCCAGTAATTCGAGCGAGGCTTTGTGGTCCATGGGCGCGACCATGAGATGACCGTTCGTGTAGGGGAACAGGTTGACGATGACGAAGGCGCGCTGTCCGCGATGGACGATCAGGTTTTTGGAATTGTCTTCCGTCTTCGCCAGAGCATTGCAGAAAACGCATCCGTCTTCTTTTATATGACCTTCGATGTACCTTCTTCGCCAGGGGGTTGTCATTCGTTTCATGCGGCGATTCTAGCAGAGATTCTTTAATCCTCCAAAACGGTTTTCAAATCTTTAAATACAAAGGGCTCAAAGGAGGGCGCGTGATGACGGGGTTTCTTCTTTTTCGACAATCACGAACGATGGTCAAAAGCAGAAAACCAAAATCATCATTCAACCCACCTTCGTTACCTTCGTGGCCTTTGTGTTTAATCTCTTTGCTTGACCGCTAAAACTCGCAGATGGATTTGGTTGACTCTCCCCCTTGCCTGCGGTATCCTCGCCGCCGTGACACAGCCGACCCTCTTCGCCTCCGTCCAGTGGACGGTCACCCGCCTCACCGCGCACATTCGACAGACGCTCGAATCCGATCCCGCGCTCCAGGACGTTTGGGTGCGCGGCGAACTCTCCAACGTTTCGCGCCCCGCCTCGGGACATTTGTACTTCACCCTCAAAGACGCGGGCGCGTCCCTGCGCGGCGTGATGTGGCGGACTGAAGCCTCGCGCCTCAAAGTTCCCCTGCGCGACGGCATGGAAGTGGACGTCCACGGGCGCATCGGCGTTTACGAAGTCGGCGGGCAATACCAACTCTACGCGGACGCGCTCCGTCCCGTGGGCGAGGGCGCGCTCTACGCGGAATTTCTGCGGCTCAAAGCGCTGCTCGAAGCCGAGGGACTCTTCGACCCCGCGCGCAAACGCGAGATTCCCCAACTGCCCAAACGCATCGGCATCGTGACCTCCGCCACGGGCGCGGCCCTGCGCGACATGCTCGACACCCTGCGACGTCGACTCCCCCTCGCGGACGTGATCCTCGCGCCCTCTCCCGTCCAGGGCGCGGACGCGCCTCCCGCCCTCGCGGCGGCTCTGCAAAACCTGAATCGACTCAAACCCGACACGATCCTCGTCGCGCGCGGCGGAGGCTCCATCGAAGATTTGTGGGCCTTCAACGACGAGCGCGTCGTCCGCGCGGTGGCGGCCAGCGCGACTCCCGTCATCAGCGGAGTCGGCCACGAGACGGATTTCACGCTGACCGATTTCGCCGCCGACCTGCGCGCGCCCACTCCCACCGCCGCGGCGGAACTGGCGACGCCCGTCACGCTGTTCGACCTCGCCTCCGCGATGAGCGATCTCGGTCAGCGCATGGACATGGCAATGCGCAGGCGGGTTGAGATGAACCGCGTTTCGCTTTCCAATCTCCAATCTCGCCTGCTCTTCGTCTCTCCCGCGCGTCGGCTCCAGACCGAGCGCCAGCGCGCCGACGAGCAGGGACGGCGTCTCGAGGCCGCGTGCGCGCATCGTCTCGCGTTCGAGGCGGAAAAAACCGCGGGGCTGGGAAAACGCCTGGTGGCGCTGAGTCCGTTCGAGGTCCTGGCGAGAGGCTACGCGGTGGTGACGCGTCCCGCGGATGGGAGTCTGATTCGGAGCGTCGGTCAGTTAAATCCGAATGAGGAAATCGACGTCCGCGTGTCGGATGGAAAGTTCGGCGCAATCGTAAATCGTAAATCGTGAGAGGAATGATGGCAAAAACACCCAAACCCGTCGAGTCGTTGAGTTATGAGGAGGCGATGGCCGAACTGGAGTCCATCGTCGCCGCGTTGGAGGAGGGGAATCAAAAACTGGAGGAGGCGATGACGCTGTTCGAGCGCGGCCAGGCGTTGATGAAACGCTGCGCTGGTCTGCTGGAAGCCGCCGAGTTGAAAGTGCAGAAATTATCGGGCGGCGAATTGTCCCCCTTCGCAGAGGAAGAATGAACCTGGCCGGGCTTTTACAAAACAAGGTCTTGATCGGCACGCTGGCCGCCTGGCTGCTGGCGCAGGGACTGAAGCCCTCGTTCGAGTTTCTTCGCACGCGCGTCTGGAAGTGGAGCAAACTGCTGGACGCGGGCGGGATGCCGAGCTCGCATTCCGCGTTGATCGTCAGCGCCACGCACGGAATCGGTTTGTTTCTCGGTTTCGATTCGCCCCTGTTCGCGCTCGCGATCGCCATCACGATGATCGTGGTCTACGACGCGGCGGGCGTGCGGCGGCAGGCGGGAATCCACGCGGAGCGGATCAACGTGTTGTTTGACGAGCTGATGAGCGGCCATTTGTGGAGCGAGAAAGACTTGCGCGAGGTGATCGGTCACACGCCGCTGGAAGTAGTGGGAGGTATTTTGCTGGGGATCGTGATCGCCACGGCGAATTGGCTGATCTGGAAATAACGGTCCGCGGCGCGGAACTTTGTAAAGAGGCGAGCGTCTTGAGTTTGACAAGGAGAAAAAATGAAGCCGACCCTCTCTTCTTCGATTCTGATTCTTGGCCTGGCGCTCGCGGCCTGCGGACCCGTCACCGCGGCGCCCGAAGTTAACCCCCCGTTGAGCGCGCCGACCGCCGCGCCTCTGGGAGATTCGATCCTTGTCTGGCAGCGTTCGGGCGGCTTCGCGGGCTTTTGCGACAAAGTGGTCGTGGGGCCGACGTTCGAAGCGACGGTCTATAACTGCAAGGGCGGCATGAAAGTCACGTTCAAGTTGACCGAAACGCAGAGCGCGCAGCTGCGCGGCTGGCTTTCCGCGTATCGGCCTGTCGAATTTGTCCAGTCCGATCCGCCCATGGCCGCGGATGGGATGTACGTTTCTCTGCAACTCGCGGGGCGCGGCAGCCGCCCCGCGGACGACGCGGCCATCCAATCCATGCTGGATTTCGCCTCCAGTTTGTTGTCCAGCGCGCCGTAGCCGCGAGGGAGGGCGGAGGCACAGGCCTGCCCTACAATTTTCTCCGAATCAATTGAACAAGACTTTGGATCTCCGGGACGCGCAGGGCGAGCATGACCAGCCCATAGGCGATTCCCCCAACCGCGACGCCTCCCAGCCCGACCAGCCAGCGGTTCATCCCGCCCGCCAGCCGAATCCACACCCCGAGCGCGAGACTCATCCCCGCGCCCGCGATTGCCGCGGACGCGAGTCCCTGCGCGATACGTTTCCCCTCGATCCCGCCGAGGCGTTGACGCATCACCACGAAGAGCGCGGAGGCTTCGAGCGCGGTCGCGAGGCTGTTCGCCAGGGCCAGGCCTCCATGCGGCATCCAGCCCCAGGTCAGGAAGAGACGCGGGAAGGTCAGGGAGAAGAGCACGTTCAGGAGCATGGCGACCGTCCCGATGAGGACGGGAGTCTTCGTGTCGTGTTGGGCGAAGAAGGCGCGCGTCAGCACTTCCATGATGGAATGACCGACGAGTCCCGCCGCGTACCAGACCAGCGCCCAGGCGGTCATCTCGGCGGTGAGGGCGTTGAACTCGCCGCGCTGGTAGAGCATCGAGACGATGGGACGCGCCAGGAGCATCAGTCCCAAACTCGCGGGGACGGAGAGCAGGAACATGCCGCGCAGCGTGGAAGCCAGCGAGGCGCGCATTTCGTCCTGTTTGCCGAGGGCGTGCTGGGCCGAGAAGGTCGGCATGGCGGCAATCGCCGCGGATTGCGCGATGGCGGCCTGCGCCATGAGCATGAGCATGAAACCGTAGGTGAGGCTGATGATGCTGCCCGCGTCCATGCGCGAGGCGAGGTTGGTGTTGACCCAGAAGTTCAGTTGCACGATTGCCGCGCCGAAGACGCGCGGCCCCATCAGGCGGATGACCTTGTGGACGTCGGGGTTGGAGAGTCCGAGCGAGGCGGAGAATGTCCCGTGAAGTTTGAAGAGAGAGGGGAGTTGGATCAGCAGGAAGAGCGTCGAGCCGAGGATCACGCCCCAGGCCAGGCCGTAGATTCCCATCCAGCGACTTAAGACCAGCGCGCCGAAGATCAATCCCAGCTGATACATGGCCGCCGTCAATTGCGGGATGAAGAAGACCTGGTGCGCGTTGAGGATGCTGACGACCAGCCCGCCCACGCCGAAGAGAATGGCGGAGATGGACTGGATGCGGAGCAGGTCAATCGTCAACTGGAATTGACGCGGGTCGGCGGAGAGGCCAGGCGCGAGCAGGTAGCGGACGATCTGCGGCGCGAAAATCGAGACGAGCGCCGCGGCCAGGATCAACGTCAGCGTGACGAGGTTGACGAGCGAGGAGGCCAGTTTCCACGCGGCGGCGCGTTTTTCCGTCACGAGCAGGCTGGTGAAGGTGGGCAGGAAGGCCGAGCCGAGCGCGCCCGCCGCGATCAGGTTGAAGAGCGTCTCGCTGACGCGGTTGGCGGCGGAGAAGGCGTCCAGGTCGGAGGCGGTGAAGGCGCTTGCCACAATCATCGAGCGGACGAGACCGGCCAGCTGTCCCAGCAGGATGGCAAGCATCACCGTCCCCGCGGCGCGGGCGATTTTTTGGTTGGAGGAGGTCACAGAGCGGGATTATATCGCAGGTCGCAACGTCATCCCGTTTTACGCGCCCGCCGCTTTTTCCGCGGCGGCCACCTCATACACCGTCGCCGCTTCGGACGCCAGCAGAAACTCTTCGGGTTTATGCGGATCGCGGAAGGCTTCGAGCGCGGCGCGCGATTCCCAGAACGAGAGCAGGAGAATGGTGATGAACTCTCCCTGCGCGTCAAGCAGGATGTGGATGCTTTGGTTGCCCTCCGCCGCGCGATACGCGGGGATGACGCTCTCGCCCAAATGCCGAAGGTAATCCTCAGAGATATTCACGCGCAAAATGCCGCGCCAGATTCGTGCGATCATACATTTGATAGAAGCGACAGCCGCCTTCAAGGCGACTGCCGCTTCAACTCCTTCACAAATACCTTGCGACAGCCATCCCCAGCATGGCGATTGCAAGCAAGACGAGGTCGAACTGATACGCCTTCATCAACGACGATTGCAAGCGGCTCATTTCCTGGACCTTGGCTGGATTCGGCGCGCTCTGCGCGGAGCCGATCTCCGCCCCGAGTTTTGCGATTTTCTCCTGCATCTTGCCGAAATAGCCCGCGCCCATCACATACGAGCCGAGCGCTGCGACCGCGCCGACGGTGAA
>DKTP01000142.1 GCA_002473085.1 Anaerolineales bacterium UBA7227 | reverse complement strand
CGAAGTTCTACTTCGGGAAAGCCGCAAGTAGAACTTGCGGAATCCTTTTTGCTCATATCAGTAATTTCACTTCAAAAACCAGGGGATGTCCAGCGGGGCGGGGGCGAGGAAATACACCGTCACGTAACTGCTCCAGCCGACATAGTTGCCCTGGTCGTAGCCGAGATCGATCCAGGGTTTGCCCACGCAGCCAGGGCAGACGTCGCCGACCACGCCGAGGCCGTAGCCGGGGATGTAGACGCGCACGCCTTTCAACGCGCGGTACCAATCGAGGTTGAGCGCCACCACGCCGTATCCCGCCTTCATCCCGCTCGAAGTGCCGTAAGAGCAAGCTCCCGCCACGCAGGGATGATACGAGGTGGCGTACATTTCCTTCGCGGCCCAGAACGAGCTGCGCGCCACGCGCGTGCGCGGCTGGCGGACGACAGTCTCGCTTTCGACCGCGCGCCCGACTTCGACGCCGTCCTCGAAGCGGAGGCGCGTGCGGCTGAGGGCGAGTCCCACTTCGCCCGGGTCGAGGACGTCCTGCGCGGGCGGCTGGAGTTCGGCGGAGACGATCAGCTGCGTCTCGTAGGGGATGACTTTGTACGCGCTCGTCACGGATTCGGCGACGCGCACGAGGCGGATCTGACCGTCGGCGGGGAGCGCGTCGTTCTCCGACGGTTCGGCGCGGTCCAGCCCCATGAGCGGAATCCCAGCCTCGGCCAGCGCCTGCCCGACCGTCGCGGCGGAGGAGTGGACGCGCGTCGAGCCTCCCGCCGCGCGGACGAGGAGGTCGCGCCCTGGCGCGAGGACGACGACCATGCCGTCTTCGAGGGGGGCGTCCGCGGGCGGGTCGAGGCGGTCGCTGACGTAGAGGTTCACGCCCGCTTCGAGGAGGGCCTCACCGACCGTCCACGCGGACGAGGCGAGGGAAAACTGTCCGTTTGGCGCGGCCAGCCGAAAGTTCAGCGCGCGGCGAAGTTGCAGGGTGACGCGTCCCGAGGGGAGGGGGGAATCCAGCGGGACGGGAATCCCGTCCGCGAGGAGTCGGTCGGACGTCGAGTAGGCGATGCCCGCGTCTGCCAGAATGTGCGCGGGGACGAGGTCGCCCACGGGGAGGTCGCGCGTCTGCCCGTCTGCCACGAGGCGGAGACGGGCGGACGGCTGGGGCTGGCAGGCGGCGAGGAGCAGGACGAGCGCCAGAAGGCGGGTGAAGCGCATGGGAGGATTGTAACTGATTTTGCGGTTGCCGAGTTTTGGCGTACAATACACGGAACCGCGCAGAAACCCAATGCAATACGCGTAATTTTTCAGGCGAGGGATTCATGGCAGAGAAAAAGAAGAAAACCGAGAAGCCGCCATCCACTTCCGCGCAGGCTGGAGACGGGAGCATTGTCATCGGCGGGAACGCGGAAGGTTCGACGTTCATCGTTAACCCGCCCGCGCCGCCTCGCGAAATCCACGACACCATCGGGTTTATTCCGCCCGCCAAAGCGGAGACGTACGTCCATCGCGGCAAGATCGAAGACGATGTGACCGCGTTCATCCGCAAGGGCGGACGCGGCGCGATCGTGGGCGTGCACGCCCCAGGCGGATTAGGGAAGACCGAACTGGCGAAGAACGTCGCGGAGGAATTGAAGGGCGAGTACGACCTGTTGTGGGTGGACGTGGGAAAGAAGGAGGCGGGGCAGATCGTCGGCGAGATCCTGTTGAAGTGCGGCGTTCAGGCGCAGCCAGGGGATTCGTATGAGCGTTTGAAGAACGAATTACAGCACGCTTATCAGACCCGAAAATTTCTGGTCGTGTTCGACGACGCGCGCGAGGCCTCGCTGGCGGGGCTGGCGGACCTGCTGCCCCCGAGCCCGTGCGCCGCGCTGGTCACCAGCCGCATTCGGGAGATCGGGGGCGTGAGGAACTTCGAACTCGGCGCGATGAGTTGGGAACAGGCGAAGGAATTGTTCGAGGCGGTTCTGGGCGAGGAGACGGTCGCCAGCGAGCAGGAAACCGTCCGAACGCTGGCTGAAAGGTGCAAATTCAACCCGCTGGCGATGGAGATCGCGGCGCGGCGCATCCGCCAGTTCGAAGGGACGCAGAAACCCGTGGCGCGTTATTTCGAGACCGCCGCGGCCAGGTTCTCCGCGCTGAAAATGGAGGGCGACCCGCGCTGGGACATGAACCGCATCTTCGACCTCAGTTATGACGACCTGAGCGGGGAGGACCAGGTCCGCTTTCAGGCGCTGGCCGCCTTCCACCCGACGGGCTTTTCCATCGAGGCGGCCGCCTATCTGTGGGACATGGAGAGCGACGCGGCCCGCGACGTCCTTGCCCGCTTCGTCAACCTTTCGCTGGTAAAGCCTGTGGACGCCGAGGCGCGGCTCGAGCGTTACCGCCTGCATGACCTGCTGGACGAATACGCGGCGGGAAAATTGCGACAGGAGGGAAGGGAGGCGGAGGCCTTCGGCAGACTGGCGGATTGGCTGGTTCGTCTTTTTGATGAATATTACACTGTCAATCCTGATGCCGCGCCGCATCTGGCAGTGGAACGCGAAAACCTGCTCCAGGCCTGCGCGTGGGCGTTGGGCGGGAAGAATGCCGACTTGCTGGCTTTGTTGGTCACGAATGCGCGAAATTGGTTCATGGTGGTTTTTACCGAATCGTGGACGCAATGGTATGCCTGGCTGGAGGCGTCCATTCAACTGGGATTAAAGGACGCTGGGCTGAAGGCCAACGTGCGGAAAGCCATCGGCGACGTGCAAGGGTTCCGCGATGAGCGAGACGCCGCGCTGGAAAGTTACAACGCCGCCTTGACCCTGTTCCGCCAAGTCGGG
>DKTP01000135.1 GCA_002473085.1 Anaerolineales bacterium UBA7227 | reverse complement strand
AGGCGCGCAGCAGCATCCGCCGTTCCCTGCTCATCGTCTCGGGCATGGTCAGGATCAGTCTGTATCCGCGCGAGGCGGCGACCATCGCCAGCGCGATGCCGGTGTTGCCGCTGGTCGGCTCAACGATGACCGTGTCTTTTGTGATCCTGCCCGCCTGCTCCGCGGCTTCGATCATCGAGAGTCCGATGCGGTCCTTGACGCTGTGCGCGGGGTTGAAAAATTCGAGTTTCGCGGCCACCTCGGCCCGCGCGCCTGCGGTGACGCGGTTCAAGCGGACGAGGGGCGTGTTGCCGATCAATTCTGTGACGTTCCTGGCAATGTTCATGTTAATATCTCCTGGCGGTTAAATAAATAAAACGACTGTCTGCGCGCCGTTCGATTGGCGCTGCAAACATGGATGACCTGAAAGCCGTTTGCGAGACGACTTGTGAATTGCGGGGTCAAACCACCGTTTGCGGCAGACAGCCGTTTACTCGAATAGGGAGGCGGCGGTTAAGAACCCCGCCGGGTACAGAGGCAATGGAACATGAAGAGTTTCATCATTTTTGCGATTCCATTCCTGGAAGATGGGCGGCATTATATCAACTTTATTTTCAAATAGCAATAAAAAAAACCAGCCAAATCATGGCTGGAGCAGAGTCGGGGTTCATCTTCGCGTTCTGCGCGGTTCAATCGGTTTTGAAAAAAAACATATTGACAAAATTCAGCCGCTGAATTATGATAAGGCTATAAAGTCCATTGAGATAGTAGATTATAGGCGACAAGGTCAAACATGCGACTGTCCAAACGCGGCGAATACGGTTTACGAGCCATGATCAGGCTGGCGGAGCCTTCCGCAGACGGCTCCTCCCCGGCCATGGTGCAGATCAAAGAGATCTCCGAACGGGAAAATATCTCGTCCAAATTCCTCGAGCAGATCCTGCTCACGCTCAAAAACGCCGGGCTGCTCCACAGCAAGATGGGTCTCGGCGGCGGATATTATCTCGCCAAACCGCCCGGCGAGATCACCCTCGGTCAAATCTTCCGCACGCTCGACGGCCCGCTGGCCCCGGTCAAATGCGTCAGCCAGATGGCCTACGAACCGTGCGGCTGTCCCGACGAGCAGACCTGCGGCCTGCGCCTGGTGATGCTCGACGTCCGCAACGCCATCGCCAACATCCTCGACAATACCAGCCTGGCGGACGTCGCCGCCCGGCAGGACGCCGTCCGCAGGCAATTGGGACTGTGACTTCCGACCGATGCCCCTGGAAAGGGCGCTTTTTTGTGGCATAAAAGTCTAGTATAAATATAGACTTTATAGACTTTCAGACAAATTGGAGTAAAAATGCGTAAATTGACTCTCTGCCTCTTTTCCCTGTTGACGATTGCCTCGCTCGCCCTGGGCGCCTGCGGCCCGGCTGGGGGATCCGCCTCCTCGTCCGGACCTGAGGCGGGCGCGTCGGACCCGGGCGCTCTCTCCGGGACGATTTCCGTCTCCGGCGCGTTCGCGCTCTATCCCATGATGACCGTCTGGGCGGAGGAATTTTCCAGGCTTCATCCGGGCGTTCAGTTCGACGTGCAGGGCGGCGGCGCGGGCAAGGGCATGACCGACGCCATCGCCGGCGCGGTGGACATCGGCATGATCTCGCGCAGCATCAAGCCGGAAGAGGAGGCGCAGGGCATCTTCTGGGTCTCGGTGACGAAGGACGCGGTCTTCCCGATCATCAGCGAGAAGAATCCCGTTGCCGATGGGGTCATGGCGAAAGGCATCACGCAGGAAGTCTTCAACAAGATTTACGTCACCGGCGAGATCACCACCTGGGGACAGGTGATCGGCGATCCGTCCGTCACCGACGAGATCCACGTCTTCACTCGCTCCGACGCGGCCGGCGCGGCCGAACAGTGGGCCAAATACTCCGGCGGCAAGGCGCAGGAAGACCTGCTGGGTGTGGGCGTGAACGGCGAGCCTCCGATGGTGGACACGGTGATGAAAGACCCGCTGGGCATCGGCTACGGCAACCTGAACAGCATCTTCGACCTGAGCGGCGGCGGACTGGTCCCGGGCATCCTCATCCCGCCGATTGACATCAACGGCAACGGTCAGGCCGACGCGGACGAAACCTACACGGTCAAGGAAGACGCGTTCGGCGCGGTAGCGACCGGCAAATATCCCTCCCCGCCGGCGCGCTTCGAGAACCTCGCCACCAAGGGCAAACCGACGGGACTCGTCCTCGCCTTCATCCAATGGATCCTGACCGACGGTCAGCAATATCTTGAAGCTGCGGGCTACGTCCCGCTCACCGCCGAGCAGCAGGCCGAGTCGCTGGCAAAGTTGAAATGAGTCTCATCCGCGCCCGAACCGATTCCCCTTTTAGAGCAGCCGCGGCAGACCGCTCTGCCGCGGCCGCCCGCGCCCGCAAGGACGAGAATGCCCGCCGCGCGTTTTTCGTCATCACGCTCCTGCCGGTGGCGCTCATTCTTGTCATCTCGGCGGCGCTGTTCGTACGCGCCTGGCCCATCCTCAGCGTCTACAGCCCCGCCGATCTCTTGTTTGGCAAAATCTGGAAACCCGCCAGCGGACAGTTTGGCTTCCTGCCTTTCATCCTCGGCACGGTCTGGGTCACCGTCGTCGGACTCCTGCTGGCCGTCCCGCCGTGCATCCTCGTCTCCATTTACCTTTCGGAATACGCGCACGACCGCACCCGCGCCCTCGCCAAACCCGTCCTGGACCTGCTGGCCGCCATCCCGCCCGTCGTCTACGGCGTGTGGGGACTGCTCGCCATCGTCCCGTTCGTGGACGATGTGTTGGCGCCTCTCGCGGACCGTTGGCTGGCCGCGGTCCCGATCTTCCGCGTCACCCAGCCGACGGGATTCGGGATCCTGGCGGGCGGGATCGTCCTGGCGGTGATGATCGCGCCGCTCATCATCTCGGTCACGTTCGAAGTGTTTCTGACCGTCCCAAACGACCTGCGTCACGCCTCGCTCGCCGTGGGCGCGACCCGATGGCAGACCATCCGCACCATCGTCCTGCCCAAAGTCATGCCGGGCATCGTCGCCGCGGCAGCGCTGGGGACTTCGCGCGCCTTCGGCGAGACCATCGCCGTGTTGATGGTGGTGGGGAACGTGCCGAACATCCCGACCTCGGTCTTCGATACCGCCTATCCGCTCCCCGCGCTGATCGCCAACAACTACGGCGAGATGATGTCCATCCCGCTGTACGACGCGGCCCTGCTCGGCGCGGCGCTGGTTTTGCTGGCGGTCGTCCTGGTCTTTAACATTTTGTCCATGCTGGCGCTCCAGAGAATGACGAGGCGAACATGAACATGAAGAAAAACCGCTTCGAGCGGCGGCATCTCACGGAAGCGCTGATGAAGGCGCTGATGCGCGGCTCTTTCGTGATCGTGGCCGGCGCGCTCGGCCTGATCCTGTGGACGGTGATCGCGCGCGGCCTGCCGTCCCTTTCGTGGAACATGGTCTCGCAAGTCCCCAAAGGCGGATATTACATGGGCAAGGAGGGCGGCATCCTGAACGCCATCATCGGTTCGGCCTACCTTGCTTCGGGCGGGACGCTGCTGGCCGTCCTTCTCAGCCTGCCGATCGCCCTCTATCTCAAAACGTATCTTGGCGAGTCCAAATGGGGCGGGTACGTGCGCCTTTCGCTGGATGTGCTGTGGGGGATTCCGTCCATCGTCTACGGCGCGTTCGGCTTCGCGTTGATGATCCTGTTCGGGATGCGCGCCTCCCTGCTGGCGGGAATCGTCGTGCTGGCGCTGGTGGAACTTCCCATTATGACCCGCGCCATGGACGAGGTCATCCGCCGCATGCCCGCCGACCTGGAGCAGGCCGCGCTGGCCTTGGGTTCGACCAAACTCGAAGTGGCCTTGAGCGTGGTGACGCGTCAGATGCTGCCCGGAATCGTCACCGCCATTTTGCTGGCGTTC
>DKTP01000099.1 GCA_002473085.1 Anaerolineales bacterium UBA7227 | reverse complement strand
CGGGAGGCGGGAGGCGGAAGGCGGACAGATGTTGAAGTGTGGCTGTCCGCTTGTGTTGTAGATTTGTTTATTTGTTTGCCCGCAAACCAAACCGCCGCCAGCAGCGACATTCCCAGCCAGAGCAGGCCGTCGGAGCGGGCGAGGGAGGCGAGGGCGGAGACGAGGCCGAGGAGGAGGAAAGTGATTGGAGATTGGAGATTGGAGGTTGGAGATTGAAGATTGGAAAGGAGAAGGAAGAAGGCGATGCCGAGGAGCATGTAGATGGCGTAGTTGTCAGGGACGGGGAGGAAGGGGGCGTAGTAGATGGGGAAACAGGCCAGAAGTCCAGAGAGAAGCGAGGCGGCGCGGTTGGAGGTCAGGCGGAAGGCGAGCAGGGACGTCAGCGGGGGGACGAGGGCAGCGAGGAGGATGAATCCGATCCGCGCGGACGCGAAGTCGGTCTGCCCCGTCAGCCACATCCCCGCGGCGGCGAGGATGGAGGCGAGAGGCATCCAGTAGGCGTGCGAGGGAGTCGGGAGGCCGCGCGGGTCGGAGAGGTAGTTCCAGAGGTAGGGTTCGGTAAAGCCGTTGCCCCGCGCAAGTTGGACGCCGCCGCCGAAGTAGTAGTCCGAGTCCATGTAGCCGGGCAGGGATTGGAATTGCGCGATGCCCAGCGGGACGGCGAGGCCGAGGAGGAAGAGAAGGAGGAGGGAGCGGCGAGACATGGCGCGGACTTTGCTCACTTTTTCAGTTCACGCCTCGCGTCGTCCAGCCAGGTGCGCGGCGGGCGGATGACGTACCAGCGGACCCAGTACAGGCCGAGGAACGTCAACGCGGGAGGCAGGAGGAAGGTCAAAGCGTCGGATGAGGAGGGAACAGAGAAATAGCGGATGACGTGGGGAAAGGCGGAGAACAAAAGGACGACGACGGCGAGGAGGAGATAGGAACGTTTTTCCCAACGCTCCCAGATGAACGGCAAAATGAAGATGAATGAAAACACGAGCGGGGCGAGATTGGCGAAGGTGTTGGAAAATCCAAGCAGGGGCGTGAGCGCGACCGCCAGCGCGGCGACCCAGGCCACGCGGCGGTAGTCTCGGCCGCGCAGGGCGGCAAACCATTCCACGACGAGGATGAGGAGCAGGATCGAGACAACGAGCAGGGACAGGTTCGCGCCAAAGTTCGGGAGCCAGCCCTCGAGGAAGCGCGCGGGGACGAGGCGGCTGTCCGCGCGCCAGTTGGCCGCGACCGCGCGCATCCACGGCCAGAACCAATCGGGCTTGATCAGGAAGGAGACCGCGCCCAGCACGAACCAGGTCATGCCGATGCCTGAGAAGACGCGCCAGCGTCGGACGACGAGCGCCGCGAGGACGAGGAGAGACCAGAGGAGCAGCGTCGTCTCCCATTGCATGGCGGAGACGGCGAGGAAGAATCCCGCCAGTTCGTCGTTGAAGCCGCGCATGGCAAGGAGCGCGCCGACGAGCGCCAGCGCGAGCAAAATGGACAAGGACCCGTCGAGGAGAGCGACGACGGAATAGAACCACGTCAACGCGCAGGCGAAGAGGAGAACCGAGAACCAGCGACGCGGCTCCCAGTCCGCGAGGCGAAGCGAGAAGAGGACGAGGAGGACGAGTCCCGCTTCGGAGAGGGTCATCCAGGCGGCGCGCGCCCAGGTCGGGTCGGGGATGAAGGCGAAGGGGATAAATAAAATGAGCAGGGGCAGGGGGACGTCGAGCGCGAAAGGAAATTCGTCGGGACGGGCGACGCGTCCGTAAAATTCGATCTGCGTCCGCTCGGCGAGAGCTTTGTCGTACGGGTCGGCGTCTTCGAACAGGAAAGCGCGCGCGCCGTTCCACGCGGGGAGGAAGTCCGCGCCCGAGCCGAATTGACGCGCCAACTGCCAGTTCAGCGCGACCAGCCCCGCGGCGAGGACGAGTCCCAGCAGGGTGAGCGCGAGCAGGGTTGAGAGGTCTCGCAGGGAGAATCGGTTCGGCTTCACGTCGGGCTACGGCACAATCATCTTCAACCGTCTCGGTTGGATCGAATACTCAAAATCCTGAATGAACTGCGGGAACAGTTCGCCGTCGGTGTGCGCGGGCGAGGGATGGTCGAGATGAATCGAAAGCCGCGTGCACTCCACTTCGTACATCCCGTCCATTTCCACGTAACTGCCTTTGCCAGGTTTCATCGCCCGCGGCAGGGCGATGAACATGCCGAGGCGGGTCTTGCGATAGCCGTACGCGAAGGTGAGTTTGCCGTCGTCGAGTTTGGCGTGCGGCGTCATGAAGAAGAGTCCGCCCGTGCGCGGACCGTTGCCGATCGAGACGAGAGTCAGCGGGCCGTTGTATTCGCCGCCGTCCCATTTCACTTCCCCGACCCATTCGGGTCTGTCCATGATGGCCTGCACCGCGGCGATGAGATAGCGCGCCAGCCCTTTGATGTTTTGAATTTTTTCGTGCTTGGTGGTGACGTACGGTTCGAGCCCCGCGGCGGAGTTGTTGGCGAAAAATCTGTCGTTGAGTTTGCCGAGGTCAATGGAGCGCGTCTTTCCCGCCTTGATGACCTGCGCGGCTTCGGTCAAATCGGTGGGGATGCCGAGGTTGACGACCAGGTCGTTCGCGCTGCCCGTCGGCATGATTCCCAGCGGACCGATCGGCGCGTCGCTGGACTGCGCGGCGCGCGCCAGCCCGTTGACGGCGTCGCCGATCGTCCCATCCCCGCCAGAGACGATGATGGGCGAGAACCCCGCGCGGGCGGCTTCCTCGGCGAGGTCGGTCACGTGTCCCTTGCGCTCGGAAACCGCCGACTCGAATTCCACGCCCGCGGCGCGGAGCGCGGCCTGGGTCTCGGGCCAGCGCGCCTGCGAGTTCCAGCGGTTCGAATAGGGGTTGAGAATCACTTTGGCGGTCATCGGCCCTCCACAAGGCGAGTTTTGTCCATTTTACCCGAAGTCCATTCCCTGAATTGGGAGAGGATCACGGCGGCAAAGATCAGCGCGCACCCGACGATCTGGATCGGAGCGAGCGTTTCGCCCAGCAGCTGCCAGCCCGTCAGCACCGCGAAAACCGACTCGAGACTGAGAATCAGCGCGGCGTCCGCGGGAGGCGTGTGTCGCTGCGCCCAGACCTGGAGCGTGTAGCACAGTCCCAGCGAGAAGAACGCGGTGTAGCCGACCGCGGCGAGGAAGGACCAGTTCAACGGCGGGGATTTTTCCACGAACAGGCCGACGAGGAGGTTGAGCAGTCCGCAGACGGCGAGCTGCCCCACTGAAAAGGAATTGGCCTCGAACTGCGAGGCGAACTTGCCGAGGATGACGAGATGCAGCGCCCAGAACACCGCGCAGATCAACTCCAGCGCGTCGCCCGCGTGGACCGCGAAGCGGCCTCCCGTCGAGAGGAGGTACGCGCCGCCGACGGCCATCCCCACCGCGACGACGGCCAGCCAGTGGAGGCGTTCCCGCCACCCGAAGAACAATATCAGCGGCACGAAGACCACGTACAGCGCGGTGATGAAGCCCGCGTTGCCCGCGGTCGTGTACACCACCCCAGCCTGTTGCAGCGCGCTCCCCATGAAAAGGAGGAAACCCGCGATGAGCATCCACTTGAATTGCGCGCGGGAGATTGCGGACGCGGGAGGCGAGTCTCCCCGCCGAGCCTCGCGCAAAGAGCGGATCGCAAACGGCAGCACAGCCAGCGCGGCGAGGAGATAGCGCGCGCCGTTGAACAGGTACACGCTGTTCATTTGTCCCGCGACGCGCTGGGCCACGAAAGCGGAACCCCAGACGATGGAGACGAGGAGGAGGGTGAAGTCGGCTTTGATACGCATAAGATTCCAGAGAGAAGTAATGAGAGAGTGGAGAGCAGTAAGTAGAGAGTAGAGAGCAGTAAGCAGTGGATGGATGAAAGATGAATCTCGAAGTGATAAAATTGCGTCCATCTTACCAAATTACCAATTACCAATTATTACAACCATGTACAGCCTCGACGAAATTACCGATAATCCAGAAGTCTTCCGCGACGCCGTCTTGCACGCGCGTCCATTCCGCCCATTGTATGCGAAAATCAAGGTGATCTACGGATGCAATCTCAAATGCGAGATGTGCAACCACTGGCGCGAGTCGCGCGGGCTGGCGATGAAGACCGAAAAATTCAAAGAGATCCTCGGCGACCTGGCCGAACTCGGCTGCCGCAAAGTCCACTTCACGGGCGGCGAGCCGACCTTGCGCGGCGACATCGTCGAACTGGTCGCTCACGCGCGCCAACTCGGCCTGCGCGTCTGCATGACGAGCAACGGGACGTTGATTGACAAAGCCAAGGCCAAAGCGCTGGTGGAGGCTGGGCTGCGCGGCGTCAACATCTCGCTCGATTCGCCCATCCGCAAAGTCCACGAGAAGATTCGCGGCATGGAAGGTTCGTGGAAGTTGACCGCGCGGGCGGTGGGATATTTCCGCAAATACGCGCGCAAGGGGAAGATCTCCATTCGCATCAACACCGTCGTCAGCCGCGAGAACTTCGACACGCTGGAAACGCTCCCCGACGCGGCGCGCGACCTCGGCGCGGACGGGATCAACCTGATCCCCGTGGACGACCACTGCGGCGAACGCCTGTCCCTGCGAAAGAAGGACATCGCCGCGTTCAATGAATCCATCGCGCCGAAGATCGCCGCGCGGGCGCTGGAGCTGGGACTGATCGTCTCCGAGGGAGACGCCTTCCCGTTCGGACAGGACCCCGCGCAGGTCCGCATGGCGCGGGCGGGACGCTACGCGCTCGGCTACTACGCCTCGCGTCCCTGCTACGCGCCGTGGACGCACACGCTCATTGACCACCGCGGCCTGGTCTACGTCTGCTGCATGACGCGCGACCAGATCCAGCCGCTGGGCGACTTGAAAACGTCCACGTTCAAGGAGGTGTGGGAGGGACGCGCCTACCAGCGCATCCGCCTGAAAATGCATCCGCCCGCCCTGCCGATGTGCCAGCGCTGCGACGATTTTATTGACGAGAACAAAAAGATCTGGGACGCGCTCGCGCCGTATTGACTTTTATTAAAGTCGGCGCAATCGGACACGGATCACGCGGACTTCACGGAAAAACCCGTGTCCAAAAAATTAGAGTCCTTTGCGGAATTAACTCAAATCCGCGAACATGTCCCCCGCCCGATCGTCGTCGCTGTCGAACGTCGAAGCGCGATTGAACGTGTCAATGTCGGCCTGCGAAAACGTCGCGGCGGTAAGAGGCAGGGCAATCGGCTGGTCGAGTCCCTGCAAGTCCGCGAGACAGATCCTGCCTTTGGGCGAATCCGTCAGATGCTCCTCGCAGAACCCGCGCCCGCACTCGACGCACTTCCCCAGCGCGGGATTCCCGCAGCGATGCGGCACAAGATAACCGACGATCATTTCACATTGCTCAGCCATGAGACTCCTCTTTGTAGTACCGCAACATTCATGTTGCCCCCCAGAAGCAAGATAAATCTTGCGGCACACTCTCAATCATGAAAATCGCGCTGCTTTCCGAAAAGTATACACCCGACTTCGGCGGACTGGCAATCTCGACCGAGCGACTCGCGCGCCTGCTGGCCGCGGCGGGACACGCCGTCCGCGTCTTCGCCCCGACCTTGAACCTGCCTCCGTCCGAAAAGCGGACTCTCCCCTCGAGCGGAGTCGACGTCACGCGCTTCGGCGCGCGCAAACGCGTGGACGATACCCTCGCGGACTGGTTCGAGCTCATCGTCGAGGAGCATCGCCGCGACCCGTTCGACATCCTGCACGCGTACTTCCTCCCCCAGGCGGGATTCGTCGCCGCCTACGCGGGGAAATACCTGGGAACGCCGAGCGTCGTCTCCATCCGCGGCAACGACATCGAACGCGCCGCCTTCGATCCCGCCAAATTTTCGCACGTGATGTACGCGCTCCAAAACGCCTCCGCAGTGACGACGAACGCGTCCACGCTGGCGAGGAAGGCGCGGGCGTTTGTCGAGCGGGAGATATTTTTGATCCCGAACGGGATTGATACGGAACTGTTCAAGCCGATGGAGAGGAATGAGACATTGGCAGAAATGCTTGGGCTGGGAGGAAAGACGAAAGAGGAAAGAAGTGCGGTGATCGGCTTCGCTGGAGAGTTGCGCGAGAAAAAGGGTCTGCGCGCCCTCCTTTCTGGCTACGCGCAGGCCGCGAAATCCCGTCCCGCCTCCCTGCTCATCGTCGGCGAAGTCCGCGACGGGGAGGACAAGAAGTTCTTCGACGAATTCAAAAGCGCCAATTCCCAATTGCCCATTACCGTCACTGGCCCCGTCCCTCACGAAGACATACCCGCCTACTACGCGCTGATGGACGTCCTCGTCCACCCGTCCCTGCGCGATGGGATGCCCAACGCGGCGCTGGAGGCGATGGCCTGCGGCCTCCCGGTGATCGCGACGCCCGTCGGCGGGATTCTGGACGCGCTGGAAGACGGAGAAAACGGAGTCCTGGTCAACGTCAATGACGCCGCGGCGCTCGCCGGGAAGATCGTCGAATTGCTGGACGATCCCCAAAAGCGGGCGGGACTCGGTCAAAGAGCGCGGGAGACGGTCGTGGAGAAATTCGGGCTGGAAGCGGAACTGCGCGCGAACCTCCGCGTATACGAAAGCCTGGGGAAGCGCTGAACGGCGTCCCGCGGACGGCGGCTTCGGCGGCGAGGGTTGGTGGTAAAATGACGCGGTACGCGCGCGTTGTTGCTGGATCCGAATCAAAAATCGTCTAAACCGGGAAGGAGCGAAAATATGACCACTGTCCGCCAGTTGCTCGAAGAAAAAAAACACGTCGGTTACATTTCAGTGCCGTCCACGGCCACCGTGCTTCAGGCATTGAAGATAATGGATGAAAGAAGGATCGGCTCCGTGATGGTGACCGACGGCGCCAAGATCGTCGGCATTTATACCGAGCGCGATTACCTCCGCAAGGGGGAACTCGAGGGCCGGGTCGCCAAGGACACGCTCATCAAAGACGTGATGACCACCAGGATGGTCACCGTCCACAAGGATACGTCCGTGGACGAATGCGTGGCGTTGATGAAGCAATACCTGATCCGTCACCTGCCTGTGGCCGAAGAGGGGCAGATCGTCGGGATGGTTTCAATGCGCGACGTGATGGTGGCGGCCATCGAAAACCGCGAGAGCGAAATTCGCGGGCTGGAAAACTACATCCTGGGCTCGGAGTTCCGCTCATAACGCAAAAACGAATCGAACTGGAGCGACGAGGCGCGGCCTCGCCGCTCTTTTTTTCGACCCGCGTCACGGATGATATACTTGCCGCATGGACCCCTGTCAGACTCCCCTGCCGTCTCACGCCATTGAAGGACTCCGTCTCTTCAACGCGGGAAAATATTTTGAAGCGCACGAGGAACTGGAAACCGCCTGGAACGAGGAACGCGGCGCGATCCGCAGCCTGTATCAGGGAATTTTGCAGGCGGCGGTGACGTACCTGCACATGCAGCGGCTGAACTACGCCGGCGCGGTCAAAGTCTATGGGCGGTGCATGAAACTGCTGAGGCCCTGGCCTGCCGTCTGCTGCGGCGTGAACGTGGCAAAACTGCGCGCAGACGTGACCCGCGCCGCCGACGCCTGGAAGCGGCTGGGAGCGGAAAACGTCGCGGCGATGGACTGGTCCCTGCTGAAGCCGGTGGAATGGGACGAACCTTGACGGAAACCAGCGCCATGTCCGACCTTCCCTTCTCCGACAAAATCGCCCTCGTCACCGGTTCGGGACGCGGCATCGGGCGCGCTATCGCGCTCCACTTTGCGCGCCGCGGCGCGGACGTGATCGTCAACTTCTTCCGCAACCGCGCCCCCGCCGAAGAGACCGTGCGCGAGATTCAAAATCTGGGACGCCGCGCCCTCCTCGTCAAAGCGGACGTGGGCGAAATTGACGGGATCAACAAATTATTCGACGCCGCGGAACAGGAATTTGGCGGGCTGGACATTTTCGTCCACAACGCCGCCTCGGGCTACAACCGTCCCGTGATGGAGCAAAGACCCAAAGGCTGGGACTGGACGATGAACATCAACGCCCGCTCGCTGCTCTTCGCCGCGCAACGCTGCGCGGCGCTGATGGAGAAACGCGGCGGCGGAAGCATCGTCGCCATCACCAGTTCGGGATCGAGCCGCGTCCTGCCCGACTACGTGGCGGTGGGCGCGTCGAAAGCCGCCCTCGAATCGTTGACGCGCTACCTCGCCGTCGAACTCGCCTCGCGGAACATTGTCGTCAACGCCGTCTCGCCGGGCCTCGTGCTGACGGACGCCATCACCCACTTCGACGCGATCCACGAGGAGGCGGGCATCATCGAAAAAGCCGCCGCCGACACCCCGGCCGGGCGGCTCGTCACGCCCGAAGACGTGGCCGGAGTGGTCGGCTTCCTCTGTTCGCCCGCCGCGTCCATGATCCGCGGCCAGGTCATCGCGGTGGACGGGGGATACCTGCTTTCGGGGAAACGCTGATTTGGTAGAATCGCGTCCATGCAATCCACTCGTCCTTCGTCTTTCGCCTTCCGCCTTCTGATTCTCGCCGCATTTCTCCTCTCCGCCTGCGGGACGGCCGCTGAAACTCCCACCGCGACCTCCGCGGACTACAACCCCTTCGTCCCGCTGAACGGAGACCCGACCCGCGCGCTCCCCGCCAACCCGGAGGGAACGACCCTCGCCACGGTCACGCCGACCGAGGCGCCGTTCATCGTCCCCACCGCGATCCCCCTCGACCAGTTGCTTCCCACCCCGCGTCCCGTTGGCATGCCCATCCACACGCCCACGCCCGACGGTCCGCGTCTCCTCCCCACCCCGCGCAAGGACGCGGAACAGTACATCGTCCAGCCCGGAGACACGCTCGGCGGGATCGCCCAGGCGTACGGCGTCGGCGTCGAAACGCTGGCGCGGGCCAACAACATCGCGGACGCGAACGCGCTCGAAGTCGGGCAGACGCTCGTCATCCCCGTCCCCGAACCGGGCGCGGTCGGCTCCGCGTTCAAGATCATCCCCGATTCCGAGTTGGTGTACGGCCCCGCCAGCGTCCGCTTCGACGCGGGAAAATTCATCGCCGAACGCAAAGGTTACCTCGCCTCGTTCCGCCAGGAAGTCAACGGCGCGGACATGGACGCGGCGCAGATCGTCATGCTCGTCTCGCGAAGTTACTCCGTCAACCCGCGCCTCCTGCTGGCGCTCATCGAATATCGCAGCGGCTGGGTGACGAACGCCGCGCCCGCGCAGACCGACTACGCCCTCGGCATCGCCGACTCCCGCCGCCTCGGCCTCTACCTCCAACTGACCTACGCCGCCAACGAACTCAACCGCGGCTACTACCTCTGGCGCGCCAACGCGGTTTCAAGCTGGGCGCTCGCCGACGGCTCCATCGTCCCCATCGCGCCGGGCATCAACGCGGGGACGGCGGGCGTACAGAATCTTTTCGCCAAACTCGACGACCGCGCCGCCTGGCAGACGGATGTGGACGCCTTCGGCCTCTTCCAGACCTACTTCTTCCTCTTCGGTTCCCCCTTCGACTTCGCGGTGGAACCCCTCGTCCCCGACTGGCTCCATCAGCCGCGCTTTGCCCTGCCTTTCGAGCGCGGCGTGACGTGGGCCTTCACCGGCGGACCGCACGGCGGCTGGGCCGACGGCTCTGCCTGGGCCGCGCTGGATTTCGCCCCCGTCTCCGACCAGATGGGCTGTTACTCCTCCGACGACTGGGTCACCGCGCTGACCGACGGACTCATCGTCCGCGCCGACAACGGGCAGGTGATCCAGGACATTGACGGCGACGGCTACGAACAGACGGGCTGGGTCATCCTCTACATGCACATTGAAACGCGCGGCCGCGTCAAACCGGGGACGCGCGTCTCGGGCGGCGTCACCCGCATCGGACATGCCTCCTGCGAAGGCGGCGAGTCCAACGCCACGCACCTCCACATCGCGCGCCGGTACAACGGCGAATGGATTCCCGCCAGCGGACACATCCCCTTCGTGATGGACGGCTGGACGGCCGCCAGCGCGGGCGTCGAGTACAACGGCTTTCTCGAACGCGCCGGCGTCTCGCTCGAAGCGCTGGAGGGAATGACCGACCAGAATATGATAACAAGGTAAGGCCGGGCCATATCCCGCGCCGCATGGGTATAATCCCGCCAGATGAAACGTTTGATCCCATTGATCGTGGCGCTGAGTTTGCTGACTTCCTGCGCCACCGAAACCTCGCTGTGGGGAGTCCAGTTCACGCCCACGGCGCGCATCCCCGCCGAGTCGCCTCCCGCGACGGATACGCCGATTCCCACATACACGTTCACACCCGAGCCGCCCCCGGCCTCTACAGACGCGCCCGTCCCGACCGACCCCGCCCCCACCCAGACGCTGGCGCGGATGTCCACGCCGGATCCCAAAGACCCGCCCATCCTGTATTACGCCCAAAGCGGCGACAGCCTCGACGCGGTGGCGAAACGCTTCGGGGTGGACCAGAGCGAGATCGCCTCGCCGAAGGACATCCCCCAGGAGGGGTTGATCGAAGCGGGCATCCTGCTCATCGTCCCGGACCGAATCGAGGGGGAGAAAACGTCGAAGAGCAAGATCCTGCCCGATTCCGAAGTAGTCTTTTCCGCGTCCGCTTCCAGTTTCGACGTTGCGGCGTTCATCGCACAGGCGGGCGGCTATCTTAGCCACTACACGCAGTGGGTCACGACCACGGGAAAGACCAGCGGCACAGACGTTATGAAACGCCTCAGCCTCGAGAATTCGACCAACCCGCGCCTGCTGCTGGCCCTGCTCGAATACGAAAGCGGCTGGGTCTACGGCAACCCGCCCAACATTTTCCGCGAACATTACCCGATGGGCTTCCAAATCCAGGACGACGACCAGGGGCTGTTCAAGCAATTGCAATGGACCATCAACCAGTTGCAGGCGGGATATTACGGCTGGCGCGCCGGCGCGTTGACCGAACTGGTCTTCCCCGACGGCGAGAGGCTGCGACTCGACCCCGAACTAAACGCCGGCACGGTCGCCATCGAATATTTCTTCTCCCGCCAGCGCAACCGCGCCGAATGGGAACGCATCCTCGACCCCGACTCGCCCTCCAGCTTCATGGCATATTACAGGCAGATGTTCGACGATCCCTGGATCCGCGCCCAGGCGGTGGAGCCTCTCTTCCCGCCCATTTTCTTCCAACCGGAATTGACCCTGCCCTTCGAGCCAAACGACCAGTGGAACTACACCAGCGGTCCGCACGGCGCATGGGACCGCGAAGGTCCGCTCGCCGCCGTGGACTTCGCGCCAGCTTCCACCTCCAAAGGCTGCTCCACCTCCTCGCTTTGGATCCTGGCTCCGGCCTCGGGACTGGTGGCGCGCGCCGAAAACGGCGTCGTGATCCTAGACCTGGACCGCGACGGCGACGAACAGACCGGCTGGAACCTGCTCTTCCTGCACGTGGCCGCCGAGGGCCGCGTCGAGGCCGGGGACATCCTGCAAGCCGGCGAACGCATCGGCCATCCCTCCTGCGAGGGAGGCGTCTCCACCGGCCGCCACCTGCACTTCGCCCGTAAATACAACGGCGAATGGATCCTGGCCGACGGCGCGATTCCCTTCGTCCTTAGCGGCTGGACGGTCCACAACGGCGCCAGACCCTATCAAGGCACGCTGACGAACGGCGCTCGCACGGTCACCGCCGATCCGTACGGGCAATCCTGGTCGGTCATCATCCGCGAACCATGATGAACAGAACGACGATCCTGCGCGGGCTGTTCTGCCTGGCGCTGCTCCTCGCCCCGCTCGCGGCCTGCGCCCCGCCCCCGCTTAATCGCGCCGCCGCCGCCCCGGTGGATTCTGTCGACGCGCCGGCTGAGGCCGCGCCGCTGCCCACGCGTCCGCATTATCAGCCCGGCGAACTGGTGGATTACGCCGCCCAATCTGGCGATACGCTGCCGGCCCTCGCGGCGCGCTTCAACACCACCGTCGCCGAGATCCGCGCCGCCAATCCCTTCATCCCCGAAGACGCCACCACCATGCCGCCCGGCATGCCGATGAAAATTCCCATCTACTACCTGCCGCTGTGGGCGCCGCCCTTCCCCATCCTGCCCGACCACGCGTTCGTCAACGGGCCCACGGCCATCGGGTTCAGCGCCGCGGCCTTTGTCGCCTCGCAGCCCGGCTGGTTAAAGGACTACCGCGAATACGCCAGCGGCGAATGGCGCAGCGGCGCGGGCATCGTGGATTACGTCTCGACCAACTTCAGCCTCGACCCGCGCCTCCTGCTCGCCATCCTCGAATATCAGTCCGGCGCGCTCAGCGACCCCGTCCAGCCAGAGACCTCCTATGCGCTCGACTACCGTGACCGCAACCACCAGGGCGTCTATCTGCAACTCGTCTGGGCGGCCAACACGCTCAACAACGGCTACTACGGCTGGCGCACCGGCAGACTCGCGGCCTTCGACCTGCTGGACGGAAGCCAGTTCAGCCCCGACCCGTGGGAGGGAGCCGCCACAGTCGGGATCCAATATTTCTTTTCCAGGATCGTTTCGGGAAATGAATTCCGCCTCGCCGTCGGACCGACCGGGCTGGCGCGTCTCTACCGCGACCTCTTCGGCGATCCCTGGCAGGACGCCTTCACCCTCATCCCCGGCAGCTTGCGCCAGCCGGAACTCCCCCTCCCCTTCCAGGTCGGCCAGGTGTGGACTTACACCGGCGGTCCGCACACCGGCTGGGGCACGGGCGAGCCCCTCTCCAGCATTGACTTTGCGCCTCCCGCCCAGACTTCAGGCTGTTTCGCCGCAGACGCCCAGTCCTACGTCATCGCCCTCGGCGACGGGATGATCGTCCGCTCTGAAACGGGCATCGTCGTCCTCGACCTCGACGGAGACGGAAACGAACGCACCGGCTGGGTCATCTTCTATCTGCACGTCGGCACGGAGGGACGCGCCCCGCTGGGGCTGCAAGTGAAGCAGGGCGACCCCATCGGCTGGCCCTCCTGCGAGGGCGGACACGCCACCGGCACGCACATCCACATCGCGCGGAAATATAACGGCGAATGGATTCCCGCAGACGGAGTCCTTCCCTTCACTTTGGACGGCTGGATAGCGCGCAACGGCGCGGAGCCTTATCTTGGCGCGCTCGTCAAAGGCGGATTGATCGTCACCGCCTGCGATTGCTCGGACGCGCCCAGCCGCATCCGCCGCTGATCACTCGACCAAGTACTCGCCTTCCGCGGCCACGCGCCGCGAGTCATTCCCCTCGTCTTCAAAGATCACATACCGCTGGCGGATGGGAAACGCTTTACTCAGCATGGCGTGTACGGGACAATATTTCTGGATGGACAGTTCGATGGCGCGCAGTACGGCCGCGCTGTCCACCGAATGACCCGTCACTTCGTAGACCAGTTCCGCGCGGGTGTAGACCTTGGGGTAATCGTCCGCCCGGTCCGCATGGACTTTGACCTCGAAGGCGGTCACGTCCTGCTGTTTCTTCTTCAAAATGGAGATGACGTCCATGGCGGTGCAGCCCGCCATGCTTATCGCGACCAGTTCCATCGGCCCCGGGCCGAGGCGGTCCGTCTCGGCAGAATCCAGCAAAACCGGCATCCCCGAGGGAGCGATTCCCTCGAAAGCCATGTTCCCCTTCCAGGTTACTTTCGCGTCCATCCTGTTTTCTCCTTATTCTTTGATGATGGGAGTGACGTATTTTTCGAGCGTGGCGAGATTGATCCCGCCCACCCACCGCAAACGCACCCGCCCGTCGCGGTCGATCACATACGAGGAGGGCAGGTTCATGGTATTGAAGGCGTTCTCCGACAGGAAAGAAGGATCGAGCCAGACGGGAAACGTCAGACCTTTGCCCGCGACAAAGTCCCTGACCACGCCCGCCTCCTCCCCGTCGTTCACGCCGATGACGACAAAACCCTGCCCGGCGTGGTCGAGATAAAACGAGTTCAGCGCGGGCAATTCAGCCACGCAGGGCGGGCACCAGGTGGCCCACAAATTGACCAGCGCCACCTGCCCGCGATAATCGGCCAGCGAGCGCGGGTTGCCGTCCAGGTCGGTCAACGAGAGCGCCGGCGCGGGATAATCCACCGCGGCCGGGACAACGGAGGCGCCCGACTCCCGCTCCGCTTGAGGCTGGCGCAGCGTCAACAACGCCATGGCGGCCGCGCCCACCGCGATCAACCCGACGCCGATGACGACGAGGGAAACGATTCTATTGAACGGGGATTTTTTCCTTTTCATGGGGCGATTCCTGTAAACTTCCAGATGCGAGTATAACTGCCATCTTACTTTTTCACACAGAGACGGGACAAATGTCGGCTCAATCAGGATATTTGCCACTATATCCAGCCGGGCGCTTCCATTAACATTATAACCATGCTCCAGGGTTTACGCGGCATCCTGCCTTTAGAAGGTCTCGACGAAGAGGCGCTGGCGCTGGTGGAACCGCTGTTCGAACGATTCATCTGTCCCGAGGGAAAGGTCATCTTCGAGCAGGGCGACCCGGCCGTCTACCTCTATCTGCTCTTGCGCGGCTCGGTGACCATCCGCTACAAGCCGTACGACGGCCCGCCGATCAACCTGACGCAAATCCCGGCGGGAGGCGTCTTCGGCTGGTCGGCCGTGGTGGGCAACCCGGCCTACACGTCGGGGGCGGCGGCGAGAGAGGACGTCGAGGCGCTCCGCGTTCGAGGGGACGCGCTGCGCGGGCTGGCGATCCGTCACCCGGAAGCCGGGCGCGTCATCCTGGACGCGTTGGCGGACCGAGTGACGAACCGCTGGAAGAACGCCAACCAACAGGCGCGCGCGATTTTGGAAGAAGCCATCTCTGCCGAGAGAGAGAAAGGAGCGAAGCACATGGCAACCACAACGAACGGTCACACGAAAGAGGAACAGATCAAAGGGCTGATCGAGCGCATAAGCGCGTATGTGGAACAGTTCCACGGCGGCTCGGTGGAATTTGTTTCGTTGAACGGAGACCGCCTCATGGTCCGGTTGGGAGGCGCATGCCTGGGCTGTCCCCTGCTCCCGTCCACGCTGCAAGGCTGGGTGGCGGGGACTATCCACCAGTTCTTCCCCGAAATTGAAGTCGTCTCCGCAGAATGAACGCGTCCGAGTCAAACAAGTAAAAGACCCCTGTCATGGACAGGGGTCTGCTGTTATCCAATCGAACGCGGACGCAGCGCCCGGAAGACGAGGTAGCCGCCTCCGAGAATAAGCGCCGCCGCCCAGACGTAATTGGCGATTTCCCCGATCACCAGCAGCACGACCAACCCGATGGCGGCCAGCGCCGCGGCGGGATACCAGGCCCAGCGCGCCCCGGCGAGAAGAGCCACCAGCAGGAAGGTGAGCGCCAACCCGAAGAAGAAGAAACTGCCGACGAATTTCCCGTCCGCCACTTCGGGGAGGAGGGTCACAGCCGCCAGCGTCGTAAGGACGCCGGCCGGGATCAACGCCCACCAGCGTTCGCGCGCCGCCGTCAAAAAGACCAGCCAGAACGCGAGGGCCAGCGCGCCGAGGAAGACCGCGCCGCCGATCTTCTCGAGGGGAGGCGGCAGGAGAATCAACGCGCCGATACCCGCCAGCGTGCATCCCGGAATCACAGCCCACCACGAGCCGGTGACGAAGGCAAGGAGGAACAACGCGCCCGCGGCCAGGAAGATGACGCCCCAGAATACGTCGCCGACGTTTTGCAGGAGTCCCATCGTGTTCAGCAGGTAGAGCGCGCCGACGAAGATGAGAAGCAGCCCGCCGACGACGGCAGGATCCACTCGCTTAAGCATTGGAGCCTCCCCTGCGGAGAGACTTCCACAGACTGCGGGCCAGGAGCCAAACTCCCAGGGCGATGAGCAGGATGGCGGGGATGTAATCGCCGAGGATGGTCAGCCCGCCGAAGAACGAGGCGAACACCAGAAAGAGGACCGCGCTGACGACCAGCAGATTCAAGCCGCTCACGATGTTGCGGCGTGTGTTCTCTCCCAACAAACCCGCCAGGATGGAGCCGAGGCCGATGAAGCCGGGGATGAACGTCCACGTGTAGGACCAGGCCGACTGACCGGCGGCATAGGCGTCGTTATAGTAGAAAATGCCGCCGATGCCCGCCACGATCATCGCGGGGACGGCCATGCCGGGACTGCCGCTCATCATGCCGATGACGAGGATGAGCGCGCCAATCCACATCAACGTGTACGGCCACTGGAAATATTCCTCGGCAAAATCGGCCAGCGAGGGGACCGTCTTCGTGGCGAGGAACCAGGCCCCGGCGAGGATCAGGATGAGTCCCAAAATTAATTGGGAGCGACTCTGTTTGCTCATAACATTCTCCTTTGAAACGGTTTGCATGGATAGTGTATACGATTTACAGAAAATTGCAAACGCCAATTCTTTTACGCAGGAGAAGGCCGGGAGTTGCGGGCGATTCCCGCCAGCCCGGCGTCAAGACGCGTCCGTTAAGTCGTAGCGCAATTTAACAAATTGCGCTCGGCAAAGCGACAATTCGAAAGCGCCATGGGCGCTCTCTACCGCCATCGCGAAGCATTGCGCTAGAGAGCGCAAGTTACGCGTGGTTTTCGTGATTTACCGAAGTGGCGGTTTCGAGCATGGGATACTCCTTATTTACAAACAGTCCTGACCGCCAGCCACTCCCCCTCGTGTTTGGGATGGCTGGCCCGGACCAGTTCGTTTTTCTCGACCAGCCTGCCCGCCGTCCGCTCGATCAAATCTTTCGGCCAGCCGAAGAGTTTGACCGCATCGCGCAGCTGCGCCGCGCCGACAGATTGAAAATACAGTCCGAGCAGTTTCGCCCGCGCCGCGGAC
Source organism: Anaerolineales bacterium UBA7227 (assembly GCA_002473085.1). Taxonomy (GTDB): domain Bacteria; phylum Chloroflexota; class Anaerolineae; order Anaerolineales; family Villigracilaceae; genus Denitrolinea; species Denitrolinea symbiosum. Next base: position 10,197 of record DKTP01000099.1, on the reverse strand, counting down.
TCAGAAATGGGACGCGCCTGTTCCGACAGTTCAGGGAAGCGCCGCGTCGTCAACTCGTAGATGTGCGAATAACGCCACGCGCCCGCCTCCGCCACGCCGACGGGCAGGATCTTGAAGTCGGCTTGCAGCTGCTCCAGTCCCTTGTTGAACTCGGATTCTTTGGCGTTGGCGAGTTTGGCGGCGCGGCGCAGATCTATGGAATTCATCGCGCCGTTCTCCATCAGCGTCTCGTAGATCTGCTTTGCCGCCTGCGTCAACCGTCCCTCGTGGTAGGCGATGAGATAGTCTTCCTCAGGCGCGCCGTAATTTTCGGACAGCGCGTAAAAGTACGGGGCAACTTCCAGCGAGATCATCGTCGCTTTGCGGCGCAGGATCTTTCCGTAGTACCAGACCTTCTTATTGAGGGCGTCGTCCTTCCAACCCCAGGTGACGTGGCCCGGATCGTCGTGTTCGTCCGCCACGGGACGGTCGCCCGCGACGGCCGTCCACAGCGAGGGCAGGTCAATCCCTTTGATGGGCCAAAAGTAGATGAAGCCGCGCGCCTCCACGAAACGCCGCGCCTGGGAGGGAGTCGAAAGCGGCTTGCGCGGAGACAGGTTGAAGGTCCGCGCGCGATGCGCTTGGAGTCGGGTAAAGTCGAGAGTCGTCATGGCATGATAATAACAGAAACCAGGTTTTAGCCTGGTTTCCATTCATGCGATTAGCGATTGACTTATGCTGGCTCTTTCACTCTCTCGGACAGCCAGAGATTGACAAGGGTTTCAGTAGTGACGCCGCGCGCCCTGGCGGCGCGCCCGATAATTTCGGCCAGTTCAGGAACGATGGCAACCGCAAACGATTCCTCCCGGATGTCAATATCAAAATTTGCATCGGTCATCTCGTCTTCATAGTCGGCGGCGCTGTGTGTGTCCCAGAAATTAATTATTTCATCCATGCTGGCAGAAGCGCTGGGCATTGGGTCACGAGCAGGTTTATTTTTTGCCATACGATTTTCGCTCCTTTCCATCCATATCGCGGGCGCTGATGATCAGCGCCTCGTCTTCAGATTTATGGATAAAGAAAATGGTCAGATAACGACCCGACTCGGTTCGTCCATAAGCAACGTAAAGATCCTCTCCTTCTTGCGATTTACCCTTTCCAATACGACGAATACGCGGCGCGCTCATAAGCGCTTGCCGCACCTCATCGGTATAAACGCCGTGCTTTGCTTCGAGTTTCACAACGTATTGACGAAGCCAGATGATTCGAGTGATTCTCACTGATCTGCTCCTACTTTGATTTTATCATGTTTACGAATTGCATCCCAATTTGTGCTACACTTTGTTCCGAGGTCGCCATGCCCGCTCCCGACGCTCACACCCTCTACGACACCCTGATCTTCGAACTGACCAAAGCCTTCGCCCTCCCGCAGACGCGCGGCGCGCGGCGGATCATCGAGACGCTCTTCGGCAAGACGGCGCGCTACGCATCCGAACTCGGCCTGGGGCTGGACCGCGAAGTGGCCGCGGGCGGAATCTCGCGCGGCGCGCGCTGGCTGCTGCCGAGCTTCGTCAAGAGTCACGCGGCGCGCGGCGAGGAAAACATCCCGCCCGAAGGCCCGCTCGTCATCGCGTCCAACCATCCCGCGGGCGTGGACTCGGTGGTCATCAGCGCGCACGTCACGCGCCCCGATTACAAAGTCATTATCGGCGACATCCCATTTTTCGAAAACCTGCCGCACGTGAGCGAACACGCCATCTACGCGCCCGAGGACAAGGACATGCACGGACGGATGCGCGCCGTGCGCGAGGCGCTCCGTCACTTGCAGGCGGGCGGCGCGCTACTCATCTTCGCGCGCGGCGGCATCGAAGCCGACCCCGACTTCATGCCCAACCCCGACGGCGAATTCGACCACTGGTCGCGCAGCCTCGAGATTTTCCTCGCCCGCGTCCCGCAGACGCGCGTGCTGACGACCATCGTCAGCGGCGTCATCGCCCGCGCCTCCATGCGCAACCCGCTGACCTACCTCCGCCGCGCCCGCCCCGACAAACAGCGCATCGCCTTCCTGACTCAACTGGCGCGGCAGATCATGAGCGGACGCGAACTCTTCGGCCTCACGCCGCGCGTCACCTTCGGCGAAGTCATCGCGGGCGCGCAGGAGCACGTACTGGGCCAGGTCACCGACGCGGCGCGGCGCGTCCTCCGTCAGCACATGGAATGGCAGGTATGAATCCGCAAATCCGCGTCTCCAAAAACCTGGAGACTTTAAGCGTCGCCGCGGCGGAAATCTTCACGGCCGCCGCCTCACAGTCCATCGCCGAACGCGGCCGCTTCCTCGCGGCCCTCAACGGCGGCGGCACGCCTCAGCGTCTCTTCCAACTGCTCGCTTCGGATTTTTCCGCCCGCGTGGATTGGACGCGCGTCCACGTCTTCTGGGGCGACGAGCGGATGGTCCCGTCCGACGATCCCGAATCCAGTTACGGGCTGGCGCGGACTCTCCTGCTCGACCGCGTCGCGATCCCGAAGGACAACGTCCACCGCGTCCATTCTGAACTGGACGCGGGCGCGGCCGTCGAGGACTATTCCCGCGTCCTGAAGCGCTTCGCCTCCCCGCCCCTCGACTGGCCGCGCTTCGACCTCGTCCTGCTCGGCATGGGCGAAGACGGACACACCGCCTCGCTCTTCCCCAACTCCCCCGTGGACGCGTCCGCGCCCGTCCTCGCGGCGACGGGGCGCTACCAGGGACGTCCCGCCCAGCGCGTCACGTTGACGCCGATCGTCTTCAACGCCGCGCGGAGGGTCATCTTCATGGTCTCTGGCGCGGGCAAAGCCGAGATGCTGAAGCGCGTGTTCGACGACCGTTATTCGATGAAAGAAATCCCCGCCAAGCGCATCCAGCCGATTGATGGACAGGTCATTTGGCTGGCGGACGAAGCGGCAGGAGCGGATCTCGCCCTCACCCCCAATCCCTCTCCCGATGAGAGAGGGGAGCAATAAAGGAGCATTTATGGAACTTGCAATGATCGGACTCGGCAAGATGGGCATGAACATGGCGACGCGTCTCGTGCGCGGCGGACACCGCGTCGTCGGGTTTGACCGCGCGCCCGCCGCCGTCGCCGAGGCGGAGACGTTCGGCGTCGAAGGCGCGCGCACGCTGGAGGCGGCGATCGGCGCGCTCAGGCAGAGTCCGCGCGTGGTCTGGGTGATGGTCCCCTCGGGGAAAATCACCACTGAAGCCATCGAAAGCGCCGCGTCCCTGCTCGCCAAAGGCGACGTCATCGTGGACGGCGGCAACTCGAATTACAAAGACACGCTCCGTCACGCCGAGACGCTCGAAGCAAAGGGAATTGACTTCGTGGACAGCGGCACAAGCGGCGGCGTGTGGGGCCTCGCCGAAGGTTACAGCCTGATGGTCGGAGGCCGGCCCGAGGTCACGGAGAGGCTGCGTCCCATCTTCGAGACGCTCGCGCCCGCGCGCGACAAAGGCTGGGGCCGCGTCGGTCCGAGCGGCGCGGGGCATTACGTCAAGATGGTCCACAACGGGATCGAGTACGGCATGATGCAGGCCTACGCCGAGGGATTCGGAATCCTGAAAGCCAAGGAGGAGTTCGGACTCGACCTGGCGCAGATCTCGCACATCTGGCAATACGGGAGCGTCGTCCGCTCGTGGCTGCTGGACCTCGCCGCCCGCGCCCTCGACGCCGACCCGACTCTGGATGACATCCAACCCTGGGTGGCGGACTCGGGCGAGGGACGCTGGACCGTCTTCGAGGCGATTGACCATAACATCCCGGCGCCCGTCATCACGCTGGCGCTGCAAATGCGATTCGCCAGCCGCGACGAGGAGAACTTCCCCGCGCGGATGCTGGCCGCGCTGCGGAATCAGTTCGGCGGCCACGCGGTGAAAAAGGCGGAGTAATTACGAATCCGCGCGAATTTAAAGCGTCATTCCAGCAAAGGTGATCTAAACTATGGCGAAATCAAACCCCACTTCCATCATCATCTTCGGCGCGTCGGGAGACCTGACCCAGCGCAAACTGATCCCCTCGCTCTTCAACCTCTTCCGCAAACGCAAGACGCCGAAGAAATTGAACATCATCGGATTCGCCAACTCGCCCTTCACCGATGAGACCTTCCGCCAGCATCTGCTGGACGGAATGAAGCAATTCGCCAGCTTCAAATATACGGATGAGGAATGGGGACTTTTCTCCCAGGATTTATATTACCAGCAGGGACGTTACACCGACCTGGCCGATTTCAAGAAACTGATGGAGCGCATGCCCGCGCTGGAGGGCGGCGCGGCGGACCGTCTCTTTTACATGGCGGTGCCTCCCCTGCTCGTGCCGAACATCATTGACCTGCTCGGGCTGACGGGGCATCTTCAGGAAGACGGCGGCTGGCGGCGCGTGGTGATGGAAAAACCGTTCGGCTCCGACCTCGAATCGGCGCGGGCGCTCAATTTGCAGGTCCACAAGGCGCTGAACGAGAATCAAATCTATCGCATCGACCACTACCTCGGCAAGGAGACCGTCCAGAACATCCTGTTCACGCGCTTCGCCAACACCATCTTCGAGCCGATCTGGAACCGCAACTACATTGACCATGTGCAGATCACTGTGGCGGAAAAGGTCGGCGTGGAGCACCGCGGGGGCTACTACGATTCCGTCGGCGTGCTGCGCGACATGTTCCAAAATCACCTGCTGCAACTGACCACGCTCGTGGCGATGGAGCCGCCGTCGTCGTTCAACGCGACCGCGCTGCGGAACGAAAAGGTCAAAGCGCTGACCGCCATCGAACCGATGACGCCCGCGCAGGTGGCCGCGAACACCGTCCGCGCGCAATACGACGGGTATCGGAGCGAGCCGGACGTCAAGCCGGACTCGGTCACTCCGACGTACGCGGCGCTCCGGCTCTTCGTCAACAACTGGCGCTGGCAGGGAGTCCCGTTCTATCTGCGTTCGGGAAAGAATCTCGCCGAAAAATTATCCCAGATCGTCATCCGCTTCAAGGAGCCGCCGCTGGCGATGTTCCCGATGACGTCCGAACAAAAGACGGCTCCCAACATGCTCATGCTGTACATCCAGCCCGACGAGGGCATCCACCTGCGCTTCGAGGCGAAAGCGCCCGACACCGTCGCCGAGACGCGCTCGGTGGACATGGAGTTCCACTACGCGGAGGCTTTCGGTCCGACCGCCATCCCCGAGGCCTACGAACGTCTCCTGCTCGACGCGCTCCAGGGGGACGCCGCGCTCTTCACCCGCGCCGACGAGACGGAGACTGCCTGGAGAATCATGGACCCCATCCTCCAGGCGTGGGAGGCGCAGGGGATTCCGCCGCTGGGGACGTACGCCCCAAATAGCTGGGGTCCCGCCGAAGCGGACGCGCTCCTCGCCCGCGACGGGCGGCAGTGGATCAACGGGTAGGTCCTTATCTCAATAAAAGAAGCCTTGACCTTACGGTCATGGCTTCTTTATTCGCTTCTCAACCAGTTTGATTCAACGCGATGCAAAGAACTGCTGATATAACGGCGTGCTAATATAAGCAATTCCAAAATCGTTCTGGTAAAGCAAGGTGAAACCGTTCACCGTTCCGTTGAGAGCGTCCTTGTAAAACTCATAGGTCAGGGCGAAGTCAGGATCCCGGCCTTGCAAGTTCTCCTGGGTGTAATCATACAAGTGTTGTTTGGACAGCACAAGCAGGTCGGGATTGACCTTCTGAATGGTGTAGTAATTGGAAACGCCCCACTTAAAATGAATGTCATAGCGCGGGGAGTTGGGGAAGTAGATTTCAACGTCTCGGAACACAATCAGTTGCCGGTCCAACGTGATGCGAGACAGGTAGTTGGCGTCGAGCTCGTCGTAGAATTGCAGGCTGGGATTATTCTTCTCGCGGTTCAACGTCGAAACATAAAGCGGAATATCCTTTGAGAGGCTGAACGAGAATTGAGCCGCCACAACGATGAGTCCGACTGCCAGCATCGCCAGTCTTAGCCAATTGGTTTTAAAATAAGCCAGCCACGGTCCCGTCGGTCTGGGGGGCGTGAAGAACGTAAAATAGGCAGGCAAGGATGAAAAGACTGGCAGGAGAATCGGCATGGGAAAATGCGAAGCCCGGATAGCGAGCGCAACGGAAATGTAAATGGCAAACGGCGCCGCCCAGAAGATGATAAGTTGGTTGAGCAGCCGCCGCGTCCCCGTGAACGCGCCAATCGCCACTGAGACTGTCGCGAGCAAAAGAAATGCAGGGGTCGCGAAATTCTGAACAGCCACGTTGTACCATCTTAATGGATCTGCCTGGTACGTCACAATGAATCCGCCGCCAAGGGAGTTGTGTAGATCGGTCTGGGTCTTCCAGGCAAAGTTCCGTTCCGAGGCCCAAAAGAGAAACGGATTGGCCAGAATGAAGATGGCAACCATGATGGCGACAAATTGCGCCGCGACGATGAAGGCGCGGCGGAGGTCGATCTTCTTTTGACGCCAGCCGAGGAAAAGGTAATAGGGAATGGCGAGAAAGAAGAACAAGCCGACCAGCTTTGTGGCTACCGTCAGCCCGCAAAAGAAGGCCGACAGGTAAAAGTCCCTTCCGAATTTCAGATCATCGCGGACAAGGAAGAAGAATGTCAGGCCGATCAATAACAGAACCAGCGCCTCGGGGTGATACCACAAAGAATTGGTCACCACCTCCGGCACGGAAAACAATAATAGAAACAACACAATGGATTTTAGGTACGATTGAAATCCAGTCTGCAAATAGACCAGGAGCAGCATGGCCGCGATCATCGGCAGGACGCTAACAAATTGGCGCAAGAACAGAAAATTCAGCGAGATATTGCCTAAGCCCGCAGCCAGTTTCAAAGGCAGCAATACGAAAACTGCGGAATAAAAATAATAGGGAAAGCCATAGTAATAGTGTTGATAAGCAAAGAAGCGATACAGCGTCTGATTCCACGTCTTGCCTGGCGTCAACATGCGCATGGGATGAGTGTATTGCGCAGGCTCGTCAGACTCAAAGATGTAAGTCATATTCAAGTCCCGGGCTCCAGTGGAGTTGGGGAACCAGAACAAGACAAAGAGTCCAAGGCCAATGGCAAGCAAAATAACAAAAATTATGGTTTTCTTTTGCATATTCATCTCGCTGAAGATTTTTCGTCCGATCAGGGGCATTTTATTCCATCCAATTGTAATTGCATGGATGAAATAATATCGGCGGAGTTGGGTAAGCCAGCCAGGTTATTCATTTCATACGGATCGTTGACCAAGTTGTACAATTCACGTTCTCCTGTGGCATATTGAATATATTTCCAATCTGTAGTCCGAATCCCAAAGTAACCGGGAATGATGGCCGCGAGGCCGCTTTCCTCGACATCGCTCGCATCCTGATAATGTTCAATCATAAATCCACGGCGCCATTCGACAGACGAAGCGGCCAACAGCGGTTTAAGGCTTCTTCCATCCACGGCAGCAGGGATTTTCAGCCCGGCCAGATCCATGATCGTGGGCGCGATGTCAATATTAAGCGCAAGTCCGTCTTCAATATGCGGCGCGGAAGTGAGAGGAGGGTAACTAATCACCATCGGGATATGCAAGCATGGGTCATATCCGCAATTTTTCCCAAAAATTCCATTTTCGCCCATCGAAACGCCATTATCGGACATGAAAATAACGACGGTATTTTCGCGAATCTGGCGTTGAGCAAGAGTTTCCATCAGATCGGCGACGGCGTCATCCACCGCCATCAACGAACGCAGCATGCGTTCGTGGACATGGTCGACATAATCTCTGTCAGCAGGTTTGATCCGGCTGACCCAGGATGGTTTATCGCCAAGGTCTTCTTCAAAATAACTCGGCGGGCGATAGCGTTCAAACTCCGCCTCCGTCTTAAAAAGATCCTTGTGCCGATCGGCGGCCTGGTACGTCTGATGCGGCGCAAACACGCTTAACATCAAAAAAAATGGTTGCTTGCCTGAATCTTCAATGAATTGAACGGCCCTATTAGCCAGAAGGTCAGTGCTATAGTCGCTGGGTTTTTGCCCATGGGCAACGATTTTTCCGTTATCTGAAAGAGTATATTTATAATAAAATCCCAACATGGGATCCCGCTTCATAAAGACCTGCCAGTCATCCCACCCCGGCGGCACATAACCCTCAGGAAGGGCATCCGAACTATTGAGATACTTACCCATCAAGGCGGTGCGATATCCGGCGTCATGCAGCCAGGTCGCCAAAGTGGATTGATCCTTGAACTTTGGGGCGCCGCCCTCCGGCTCGCGATTTGTCAGAACCCCATGATGGCAAACATACAGCCCAGTAAGAATGCTCGCCCGGCTTGGACAACACAGAGGCGTGGTGGAAAACGCATTGCTGAATGTGACCCCGTGAGCGACCAATTCCCTTTGCACATTAGGCATATATTTTAGAGTATGGTCCGGTTGGTCGTCAGTCAAAATGAGAATGATGTTGGGCCTGGATGGATCCTGATTTCCGCTCCGAGGTTTGGAGAATATAATTGATAAAATAAGCAAAATGGAAGCCGTCAATAAGATAGCAAGAATAATGACTTTATTTTTCAGAAATTTTGATATGTTTGTCGTCATATCACCCTCCGCGAGGAAAAGAGCGCTTTTCTATCATCTCAAGCCAGCATCTCAAGTTGCCGGATATGCTACCTATGGTTGTATGGAGAACGCCGGCCGCCCCAGTATACCAAAGAAAACGTCGCCGTACCTCGCAACGAAGAAACGCCCCAGGGCTTTCTCAAAGTCTGAGAATTTTCATCACGAATGCCACGAATTTGCGAACCCTTGCGCCGCCCGCAAGGGCAGGTGTGACGCGAAAAAGCCCAAGAAAATTCGCCTATTCGCGCTATTCGTGTTCCATATCGGCTAACTTGTCAAGCGACTTTGAGAAGGCCATAAGAAACGCCCGTCGTGAAATCCACCGTTTTGCGCCGCCATCAGGGCAACCAAGCTCATTGAGACGATTTTTCTATCCATTCGAGAATCGTCTCACGCTGTCGGAGCCGCAGCGCTGAGACACAATGTTGAACGACGAGCGTTCCCTGGAAAAACCAACTATCACGCATCTTGTAACGCGATTGGAATCGGTTAGAATGGGGAGCGCCTATCGGCTGGAGAATCACCCTTGAATTGGTCTGAGAAACGCGTCTCGCTGAAATTTCAACATCCGCGCCTATCCCTGGGCGCGACCGCGCTTGTCATATTTATATTGACCTGCCTGCTTGCAGAGATTGTTGCCCGCGCGCCCTTCGTCCAGGCGCAGATTCCCTATCAGGCGTACGGGATCAATCACACCCAGCTGGAACTGCAACTCAACCTGCTCAATAAATACGCCCGCGAGAAGGGCGCGCCCGACTGCTTCATCTTCGGCAGTTCGCAGGCCTTCCGCGAGACAGATCCCGCCGCCTTCGAGCGGTCCTACGAAACCGTCAGCGGCGAAAAAGTCAACTGCTACAATTTCGGCGTGACCGGCTCGCAGATCTGGAGCACGTCCCTCCTGAGCGAGATCCTGATCCGCAAGTACCAACCGCGGCTGGTCGTCATCGGCACATCCTTTCTTGATTACACCGAGGGACGCGAACAAGATATAAACGAACGTTACCTCAAAAACGACTGGCTGCGCTACCAGACCGGCGCTTTCAACCTCAACGGCTGGCTGACGGAACATTCCTACGCCTGGCGCGCGCTGACCATCCTCAGTTACGCCGCGCCGTACGGAATGCGCTACGGCGAGGTCGTGCGCGGGGCGCGCAAATGGGACGGCGAGATCGCCGACAACGGGTTCGCCCTCTCGGACGTGAGCGTCAACCCGTCCCTGCCTGTCGAAACAGGCTTCGTCAAAAACCTGCAAAAGGAGTTTGGAGACTTCGGGGTCTCCGAACGCAACCTCGACGCGCTCGAACATCTCATTTCATTCAGCCAACAGGCGGGCGCGCAGGTCTTGATCGCCGAAATGACCTATCACCCCGCCCTGCTCGAACTGAAAGACCGGCACGGCCAGCCGCGCGCAGACAAAGCGCGCATACTAGCCTTCATTGACAAAGTCAACGCGCGCCTGAGGGACATCGCAAAAAATCACGGCGTTCCCTTCCTCGAAGCGGAATCATCTGTGTCCATCCCCGACACGGGCTGGTATGACCTCTATCACCTGAACCGCGTCGGCGCGGAGGTTTTCAGCGAGTGGCTCGGCGGGCAAGCCGCCC
>DKTP01000021.1 GCA_002473085.1 Anaerolineales bacterium UBA7227 | reverse complement strand
GGGCAGACACACAGGTCTGCCCCTACGTTCGCAATAATTTTGGATAACCATGAAACGCAATCTACGCGACTACGCCAAACAAACCGACCGCCGTCTCATCATCGGCGCGCTGCTGATTCTCTTTCTCGTCGGCGGCGGGCTGATCTGGTGGCGCTACGGCGCGGGCGGCGCGGGGCTGGGACTGGTCTGCATGTTGGCCGGTCTCGCCCCCGTGGTCCTCATCGTCGGAATATTTTTCATCATAGATTGGATCCTCAAACGTGCAGGCCGTAAATAACACCGTCTTTGAAACCTTCGAAAACTGGACGCTGCGCGTGCGGACTCCCGAACGGACTCCCGCGCGCCTGCTCCTCATGCTCCACGGCTGGACGGGGGACGAAAACTCGATGTCGGTCTTCGCCCGCAACTTCCCGACCGATTACCTGATCCTCGCCCCGCGCGGACTCCACCCCTCGCCGCAGGGAGGCTACTCCTGGCGGCCGCCTCGCGCGGACTCCTTCGGGCGTCCCCATCTCGACGACCTGCGCGACGCGGCCGAGGCGTTGATCCGCCTCGTGGACGCGTACGCGGCCCAACGTCAGGTGGATGCGGCGCAGTTCGATGTGGCAGGGTTCAGTCAGGGCGCGGCGCTGTCGAATGTGCTGTCCTGTCTGCATCCAGAAAGAATCCGCAAGGCCGCGATCCTGGCGGGCTTCATGCCGTCGGGCATGGACGAGATCATCGTCAAAAAACCGCTGGCGGGGAAGCAGGTTTTCGTGGCGCACGGCACGCAGGACAACCTCGTGCCGATTGACCGCGCCCGCGCTTCGATGTCGCTGCTCGAACAGGCGGGGGCGCAGGTCACGTATTGCGAAGCCGAGGTCGGGCATAAGGTCAGCGCGGAGTGCCTGCGCGCGCTGGAATCTTTTTTCAAGAATTGAACGCGCCTGCAAAATCCGCGCCGTCCGCGCGCCCAGGATTAAGACCATCTCACCTCCCCGTTGACGCTCCCCCTCTTTGCGGGTATCCTTGCGGCAATTCATTCTGGTTGAACCGATGACAACACCACTCTCTCGACGCGATTTTCTAAAACTGGCCGGACTCGGGCTGGGCGCGCTGGCGTTCCGCCCGCTGGAGAAACTCGAGCTGGCGCAATTCCCGCCCGCGGAACGGCTGGGACGCATCCTATTTTCGGTGGACGTATTCTCCCAGCCCCGCTTCGACGGCCCCGTCACGGGGAAATTATACGAGGACCAGATCGTGGAATGGAACCGCGAGACGGTCGCCATCGTGAAGAATCCCAACACCTACAACCAGCGCTGGGTGGAGACCTCCTACGGCTACATCCCGTCGCCGTACATTCAGCCCGTCCGCAACCTGCCCAACGCGCCGATCGAGGCTGTCCCGGCGGGCGAGCCGGGCTTCTGGGCCGAAGTGACCGTCCCGTATGCGGACTTGATCATTGACAACCCGCCCATCCGCGCGCCGTGGGCGCAAAACTTCAAACTGGACCGCGGCGTGGACCCGCGCCTGTACTACGGGCAGGTGGTCTGGATCGACAAGGTCAAAAACGAAAACGGCGTCGTCTACTACCGCTTCAACGAGGATTTCGGTCACGGCTACGGCTACGGCGACATGTTCTGGGTGGAGGCGGCCGCGCTCAAAGTGTTGACGGAGGAGGAGGTCGCGCCCATCCACCCCGAGGTGGATCCCGCCCTGAAACGCATCGCGGTGGACATCAATCACCAAACGCTCTCCTGCTTCGAGGGCAACTCAGAAGTCTTCTTCTGCCGCGTCTCCACCGGTCTCCTCGCCGCGCAGGTCGGCGAGGACCGCTACGAGACGCCTCTCGGAGATATGTACGCCTTCCGCAAAATTCCGTCCATCGCGATGGGCGCCAACTCGCAGGCCGACGCGGCCGGTTACGACACGCCCGCCGTCCCATGGGCGATCTTCATCGCCACCGGCGGCGTCGCCATCCACGGCGCGTTCTGGCACAACGCCTTCGGCACGCCGCGCTCGCACGGGTGCATCAACCTGCTGCCGCAGGACGCCAAATGGGTCTGGCGCTGGACGAACCCGCACGTTACGCTCAAACAATCCGAAGTGCAGTTGACCTGGCCCAACGTCGGCACAAAAGTCACCGCCGCGTATAAAAAATTCGCCTGAACAGAAAAACCATGGATATTTCCAACATCACCATCGGCCTCGCCCTGCTGGCAGGCCTCGCTTCCTTCCTTTCGCCGTGCGTGTTCTCGCTCGTCCCGGCCTACATCGGTTACCTCGGCGGGCGCGCCGCGGGCGGCGAGGGCGGCGAAAACAACCGCTGGACCACCTTCGCTCACGGACTGGCCTTCGTCCTCGGCTTCAGCGTCGTCTTCATCTTCCTCGGCCTCGCCGCGTCCGTGGCCGGCGCGTTCCTCTACGACCTGCGCGTCTGGCTGGCAAAGATCGGCGGTCTCATCGTGATCGTCTTCGGGCTGCACATGATCGGCATATTCCGCATCCCCTTCCTCGAATACGACGTACGCGTCCACACCCTGCCCGATCCGAAACTGGGATACCTCTCCTCCGCGCTGATGGGGGTCTTCTTCTCCGCCGGGTGGGCGCCATGCGTCGGCCCCGTGCTGGGGGCGATCCTCACGCTGGCGCTCAACGGCGGCGACCTGATCCTGGGCGGCAAACTGCTGACGGCCTATTCCGCCGGGCTGGCCATCCCCTTCCTGGCGGCCGCGCTGGGAATCGGCTGGGTCTCCAACATCCTCCGCAAACACGCCAGGGTCATGCGTTACGTGGAAATCGGCATGGGCGTCATCCTCGTCGTCATCGGCGGCATGCTGTTCACCGGCGTCTTCGCGCTCATCGCCCAGCGCGGACAATTCTTCTGGATTGACTTCGGGCTGTAAAATCAACCGGCCAACGCTTCGCGCGGCTTCCAGCCGCGTCCCACATGGAGACTCCCTTGCTTACCGTTACCCTCTACACCCGCAAAGACTGTAAACTCTGCGACGAAGTCAAAGCCGAACTGGCCGCGCTCGAAAAGGATTACCCCCACCGCCTCGCGGAAGTGGACATCGAATCCGATCCCGCGCTGCTCAAGAAGTATTCCGCTTCCATTCCCATCCTCGAGATCGGACCCTACACCCTGTCCGCGCCCGTCAGCCGTCAGCAACTGCAGATGACGCTCGGCGCGGCGCTCGACCGCCGCGGCCAGCTGGACAAGATCGGCGGCGCGGAACACGAAGCCCGCGTCCGCCGCGGCCAGGAGATCACCTCCTCCGACCGGGTCTCATTCTGGCTTTCCAGGCATTACCTCTTCCTGCTCAACTTCATCATTTTCCTGTACGTCGGCCTGCCCTTCCTCGCGCCCATCTTCATGGAAGCGGGCGCGGAAATACCGGCGCGCGTCGTCTACACCATCTACAGTCCGCTCTGCCACCAGTTCGGATTCCGTTCCTTCTTCCTCTTCGGCGCGCAGCCCTACTATCCCCTCCAGGAAGCGGGCATGAAAGGCGTCGAAACTTTCGACCAGATCACAGGGCTGAAAGACCTCGCCAATCCGCAAAGCCTCGAACGCCTCACGGCCCGCGAATTCATCGGCAACCCGGCCGTCGGCTACAAAGTGGCGCTATGCGAGCGCGACGTCGCCATCTACTCAGGCATCTTCCTCTTCGGCCTCCTCTTCGCGGCCACGAAACGCCGCATCCCGCCCCTGCATTGGACGATCTGGATCGTCCTCGGTCTCGGCCCCATCGGGCTGGACGGCTTCTCGCAACTCTTCAGCCAGTTCAACTGGGATTGGCTGTCGTCCTTCCTCGCCTACCGCGAGTCGACGCCCTTCCTGCGCGTCCTCACCGGCCTGCTCTTCGGCGTCAGTACCGCCTGGTTCGCCTACCCCTACATCGAAGAGTCCATGGCCGAGACGCGCCAATTCTTCATCAAAAAATTCGCGGTCGCGAAATAGAAATGCCCTTCCACTCCGCCAACGGACTCCGCTACTTCACCTTCGACAACCTCGCGGGATTGACTCACGCCGTCTTCACACGCCGGGGCGGAGTCAGCCCCGCGCCGTGGGATTCGCTCAACCTCGGCGGAAGCGTGGGAGACGACCTCGCTCACGTGCGCGAAAACCGTCTCCGCGCCTTCTCCGCGCTCGGACGCGACCCCGCCTCCATCCACGACGTCTGGCTGGTCCACGGGACCGACGTGGTCCACGCCGACGCGCCGCGCGACCTCGCCCTCAAACCTCCCCAGGCCGACATCGTCACGACAGACCGGGCGGAAGTCACCCTCTTCATGCGCTACGCCGACTGCGTCCCGCTCTTTTTTTACGCGTCCCAAAAAGGCGTGATCGCGCTCGCCCACGCGGGCTGGCTGGGGACGGTCCGCAACGTGGCGAAGGCCGCGCTGGAAGCCCTGCGCGCCCGCTACAACGTGGACCCGCGCGACGTGCGCGCCGCCATCGGCCCCTCCATCGGTCCCGACCACTACGAAGTCGGCGCGGACGTGGCCGCGCAGGTCCGCGCCGCGTTCGGGAAAGACGCCGAGTCCCTGCTCGAGCCGCGCAACGGGAAATTTCGCCTCGACTTGTGGCGCGCCAACCGTCTCCAACTGGAAGCCGCGGGCGTGACGGAGGTCGAGGTCGCGGGTCTCTGCACCGCCTGCCGCCTCGACGACTGGTTCTCGCACCGCGCCGAAAAAGGGAAGACCGGGCGCTTCGGCGCGCTGATCGGGTTATGACAAAACCCGGTTCCTGCTAAAATATCCTCATGTCCGCCCTCTCCGATTCCATCCGCGAACGCTACGAACAGACTCTGGCGCGCATTGTCGCGGCGGAAAAACGCGCGGGGAGCGCGTCCGGCTCCACCAGGCTGGTCGTGGTCACCAAGTCCCAGCCGCGCGAAGTTGTGGAGGCCGCCGTCGAAGCAGGCGTGAAGATCCTGGGCGAGAACTATCCCGAGGAGGCCGTCGGGAAGATCCAGGCCATCGGCGCGGCGGGCGTGGAGTGGCACATGATCGGCCACGTCCAATCGCGCAAGGCGGGATTGATCCCCGAAAATTTCTCCCTGCTCCACTCGCTCGACAGCCTGAAACTGGCGACGCGTCTCGACCGATTCGCGGCGGGACGCGTCCTGCCCGTCCTGCTGGAGTTCAACGTCGGAGACGAGGCGAGCAAGTTCGGCTGGTCCGCGTCCGACGAAACGCGCTGGCCCGCGCTCCTCGCGGAAATTGATATAATATTAAAACTAAAGAACCTGCGCGTTCGCGGTTTAATGACGATGCCTCCGCTCTTCACAGAACCCGAACGGGCGCGGCCTTACTTCCAGAAACTGCGCCGCCTGCGCGATCTTCTCGCAGGGCGCTTTCCCGGCGCGGACTGGTCCCAACTCTCGATGGGTACCAGCGCGGACTTCGAAGCGGGCGTGGAGGAGGGCGCGACTCTCGTCCGCGTGGGGACCGCCATCGTAGGGCCGCGGCCGCTCAAACGTCAGGAATAGAGCGTCTTGCAGAAGCGCGCCCGACGCCGCGCGCAAGACGTCAAATAAAACGAGGTAATTTTGTTCATCATCCTTTTGATCCGCGCCATCAATTTCATTGGCTCTTTGCTGATCCTGTTGGTCATCCTGGATGTCGCCCTGACCTGGTTCATGGATCCGTACCACCCGTTGCGTCGGGCGCTCGACCGAATCGTCGGGCCGCTGCTGAACCCGATCCGGCGCGCGGTCCCGCTGATCGGTATGTTCGATATCAGCCCGATCATCCTGGTTTTGCTAATTTCCGTGATTCAGACCGCGCTGGTCAATCTTTTGAACTCCTTGAGGTAGCCATGTCCAAACGAACCTATCGCCTGCACGACGGAAAAAAGGGCGCGGCGCTGGCCGTGCGCGTCACGCCGCGCGCCAGCCGCAACGAGATCGTGGAGATCCAAAGCGACGGGACGGTGAAGATCCATCTCACCGCGCCCGCGCACGAAGGAAAGGCCAACGACGAGTTGATCAAATTCCTGGCGGGGATTCTCGGCGCGCCGAAGTCGCACATTGACATCGTGGCCGGCGCGGGCGGGCGGGACAAGTTGATCTCGGTGTTGGATATGAACGCCGAGGAAGTCCACCAGCGCATCGTCGGACACCTGGCCTAGCATTGCGGAGCGGGATTGATCCCGCTCCGTTTTTATCGCACCGGGCTGTAGAGGGCGGAATAGATATTGTAGATTTCGTAAACCCCGCGTATGTAATCGCGCGTCTCGGCGGCGCGGACGACTTCCAGGAAGAGGTCGGGATCGTTCCCCGCGAGTTGCTGCCAGGCGATGGCGTTGCCCGGGCCGGCGTTGTAGGCCGCGAGGGCGCCGTATAGGTCTCCGCTCAGGGCGATCCGATTGGAGGCCAGATAATACGCGCCCAATTTCACGCTGACGATGGGTCGGTACAGCATGTCGGGTTGGAAGGAAAGCGGCCAGCCCAACCGCAGGGCCACGTCCGCGCCGGTGGCGGGGACGATCTGCATCAGCCCGCGCGCGCCCGCAGTGGAGCGGACGAATCCCTCGAAGAGACTCTCCTGCCGCATCACGCTGAAGAGGAACAGCGGGTCGAAGCCGTTGAGTTGGGCGGCCGGTTCGACGAGGTCGCGGTAGTACGCGCCGTAACGGACGTGGCTGAAGTAGTCTGCGGCCTGCAGCGAGGCGGAGTGTTCGTCCAGGCCCGCGAGCGTCAACACCTGGCGGATGGCGTAGATGCCCGAACGGTAGAGTCCCAGGTCGAGCAGATAATTGGCGAGGCGGAACGAGTTGGCCGCGTCCGCGCTGACGGAAAGCCGCAGGTCTTCGAATTCCGCGCGGGCTTCGTCGTATAAGCCAAGTTCCCAGAATTCAGCGCCGCGGATGAAGCGCGGGTCCGAGGCCAGCGCGCCGGGGCCGCTCAAGTCCGTATTGGCGGGCAGGCTGAAGGTGAGACGCACCCACGAGGCGGCCGCGATGCGTTCGGAGGCGAGGTCCACGTCGAGGTTCACGAATGAAGCGGGCGCGAAGGACGCGCGTCCCAGCAGGAGGTCGCGCGAGCGGAGGCTGTAGTAGCCGGTCGAGTCGAGGCCCTGCGACTGCGTCCACGCGAGGCGCGCCGCCTCCCCATCCCCGCGCTGGGTCTGCGCCTTGCCGATCCAGAGCAGGGCGCGGGCGCGGTTTTGGGAATCCGCCGAGAGGAGGAGGGAGCGTTGAAAGTCCGAGAGGGCGCGGCTGAAATCGCCGAGGCGATAGCGCGTGATGCCCGCCAGGAAGGCGGCCTCGCCCGAGCGGACGTCGCCTGAAAATTGGTCGGCGATGGTCTCCCACAAATTCGCGGCGTCATTGAGGAGGCCGCCGCGCTCGAGGACGCGCGCCGCGATCATCAGGTAGTCGAGCGCGAGCGGGTCGGACGGGGCGATGGCGGCGAAGTTCCGCAACGACTGCGCGGCCTGCGCGTGCTGGTTGAGATAGTACCATTGCGTGAAGGCGCGCCCAGGCCGAAAGACGGGCGCGTTCAGGTCGCCATACCAGGCCGCAGACCATTTCGGATGGCGAGGGTAATTGGCGATGAAATACGTGAAGCCGTTGACGGCCTCTTCGTAGCGCTTCAATTCGACGAACGTGAGGGCGCGGTAGTAGCGGGCCGTGCCGTCGCTGTCGAGGCCCGCGGAGATGTAACGGTCGAACGCGGCGAGCGCCACATCGTACTGCCCCGCGAAATAATCCACCAGGCCGCGGTCGAAATCGCTCACCGCCGCGCCCGCGTCCAGCAGTTCCACCAAACTCAAATATGAATCGTACGAGACGGGATAATTTTCCACCGCGTGCAAAAAGCGCGCTTTCATCTCGTCGGTCTGGCCGAGAAATTTATGGGCCGAGCCCGAAAGATAGTCCATCTGCGCCTTGACGAAATCGTTGTTCGTCGCCTGCGCGATGGCATCGTACTGCGCCAGCGCGCCGGCGTAATCGCCGAGGGCGGCGCGCGTCCGCCCGATCTTGACTTCGATGTCCGCGTCCGCTGCGGGACGCGGCGCCTGCGCGGCCGTCGTGTAGGACTGCAACGCCGCGGCGTAATCGCGGGCCTCGAAATACGCGTCGCCCTGACGTTCGAGCGCGTACGCGTCGAGGAAGCCGCCGCGCGCCGACAGGTACGCGCCGTATTCGGCCGCGGCTTCGGCGGCGCGTCCCTGCCCGTCGCGGATCTCCGCCAGCAGGAAATGCGCCTGCGCGCCGCGTTTGTGACCTGGGTATTCGCCGGTCAACTGGTTGAGGAACTCGGCGGCGGCGGCGAACCTGCCCGCCTCGAACTCCGTCCGCGCCATGCCCCAGAGGGCCTCGGCGCGCGTATCCGCGTCGGCGGATTGGTCGAACGCCAGGCGATATTCCACGCGGGCGGTCTCGTAATCGCCGATGAAGAGGGCGCGGTCGCCGCCTTCGATTCGGATCGCGGGAAGCGGCGTCGGCGTGGATGTGGGCGCGGGCGGCAGAGTCGGCGCGAGGGTGGCGGAGGGAGCAGCCGTCGGGCCGAAGGGGTTGACGGGCAGGTTTGGGGCGAGCGAACAGCCCGCGAGCGCGGCGGCCAGCCCGAAGGTCAGCAGGATGCGGGGGAATTTCATGTCGTGCTTATAATGTCAAAGGGAGGGAGTGTCAAGCCGCGAATACTTGACGAAAGTCCAGCCCCCGACTAAAATCACGTCCGCAGGTGACATCGCCTCCCGATGGAGGCGTTTGTTTTGCCTGTGACCGGAATGCCTCATGCCTGAACCTGTCGAATCAGCCAGCCAACCCGAAAGCGTCGCTCTCGCGCATGTGGATGTGGAGTCGGTCAGCGCGGAAACGGTGCGGATGCACCAATCCAGCGCGGAGACGGTCTCCAGCGACACGGCGGAGATGACCGTTTCCACCGCAGGGATGGTGAAGGCGCGGAACCTGTCGGCGCAGCGGAGTATGATCGGCGGCGTCGAGGCTGAAAGCGCGGAGATCGCCCAAAGTGTGGTAGGAGGGGTGCGCGCCGCGCTGGTCAACGCGCAGGGCAGCATCGGCGCGGTGGCGGGAGAAACCGTCACGCTGGAGGGGGCCCGGGTGGGCGTGACCGCCGCGAACGAAGTGCGAGGCGGGAAGGTCGAGTCGGTCGTCCTGCTGGCGGGACGCGTCGAGGGCGAAGTCCACACTGTGGTGGATACGCGCGGCGCCGTCATCGCGGGGCTGGTCGGCGGACTGTTCGCGGGGCTGATCCTGCTCGTCGGGCGGATCGCGTTCCGCAGAGATTAGTCAATCCCCGGCGCGAGAGCCGCGCTGGAGAAAATTTTTTCATAGAGCGATGGTAATCCCGGTCAGTCTCGACGGCGGCCGGGGTGAGAGGCGCTCGAGGAGTTAAGATGGAGAAAGTCGTTTTGAAGGCCAGCAAGCGCGACGTGATCGGCAAGCAGGTGAAAGCCCTGCGCCGCGCGGGTCAACTGCCCGCCGTGTTGTATGGCTATCGTGTGGAAAATCCCCTTTCGATCGCGCTGGATTTGCGCGAGGCCTCGCGCACGCTGGCGAAGACCTCCTCGTCCAGCATTGTGACGATCGAACTGGACGGGCAGGAATATCCCGTACTGGTGCGCGAGAAGCAGCGCGACTATATCAAGAACCGCCTCCTGCACGTGGACTTTATGGCGGTCTCGTTGACCGAGAAACTGACCGCCTACGTCAGCATCGAACTGACGGGGTTGTCGCTGGCGGTGAAGGATTACAACGCCATTCTGGTGACGGGTCTCGAGCGGATCGAGGTGGAATGTCTGCCTGCGGACCTGCCCGAAAAGATCGTGGTGGATATTTCGGTCCTCGATAAGGTCGGCAACGCCATTCATGTGCGCGACCTGGTCCTTTCGGATAAAGTGAAGGTGCTGACCAGCCCCGAGGAGATGATCGTCATCGCCACGGCCGCGAAGGTGGAAGAGGCGGTGGAAGCCGCCGCGCCCGAGGCCGGCGTGGAAGAGCCAGAGGTGATCGAGAAGGGCAAGAAGGAAGAGGAAGCGCCCGAGGAAGGCGAGAAGAAGAAGTAACTTCCGCCTGTATGAAATCGAACAGCGGCTCCCGATGGGAGCCGCTGTTTTTTTATTCTCATAAGAGAGAGCGCGGCGCGGTCACGCGTCCCAATCGCTGAAACGCTCCGTGATGGCCGCGATGCGTTCGCGCATGACCACCGCCAGGATTCCCAGCGCGAGCAGGGCGATCCCTGTGACGCCGATGATGATGACCAGCGAGAGGTTCTTGAGCGCGTTGTAGAGGACGGTCAACACCGCCAGCACGACGATGGCGATCGGCGCGATGATGAGACTGCGCGAGCGGACGACGATCCCGTACGCAAGCATGGCGAGAAATTGAAAGAGCAGGAGGAAGAAGTACTTCAATTCTCCCGTACCCGTCATTTGAATATAGGACGTCCCCAGCAGGACGAGTTGCGAGACGATGCCCATGAAGAAGGTCGCGCTCTTCTGTCCCGCACGACGGAGGAGATAGTGTTGCAGGAGGCCGAGCGCGGCCGCGCCGACGGAGAAGAACTGCGGCTCGTCCACCTTCAATCCGTTTAGGAAGACAAAGTATGCCATAAGGTAAAAACCGTTGGCGGGGAATCCCAGCCAGACGTTTCGACGCGCGAAGGCTTCGGCCGCGTAGAGGGTGGCGGCAATGGCGATGGGGACGGACCTCTCCAGCCCGCCTGCCTGTATCGGCGCGAGCAGGGCGACAAAAGTCCCGAGGCCGAGTCCGCTGAAACGGAGGGCGGAGTCCCAGCCGCCCGCCCGCCCGAAGAGACGGAGGACGAATCCCACCGCGTAGTACGTCGCGGCGAGCGCGATCTGCGGAAAGAGCCACGCGTCGAATCCGACCGCGCGGAATCCAAAGTGGACCGTCAGCGCGAGGAAGGCGGCTGGGGCGTAGACCATCTGCGCGTTTTTGTGAAGCCCGGCATAGACCGCGAAGAAGAGCGTGTAAATCCCAAAGCAAAGCGCCGCGGCAAACTCAGAAAGTTCGGTCGCGATGAGGCCAGCCGCGGCAACAGCCAGCAGCGCGCCGGCGGCTTTGGCGAGGCGTTCCAGTCTCCGCGCGGGGAAAGTCAGTTTGAAGATCATGTCGCAGGTCAGCCAGAGCAGGCTGAGAGCGAACAAGGTGTAGGAAGTCTCCGTCACGCGGAGGTCGCGGAGGATCAGGAACACGGCCGCGCTCAGAATGATCTCGACGAGGATTTCCAGATAGTCCTGCCTGCGGACGAACATTTCGACGACGAACAGCGCGGCAACGACCAGGGCATACCATCCGCCGGTCGCTTCGAGCGACATGGCGGCCGCGAAGGAGACGAGCGCGCCGAGCGTCAGCCCGCTGCGGACCAGCATCATCCCCCAGGGCTTTGTCTTCTCGCGCGGCGCGAGGGGAAATCCCGCCGCGTAATACAGGACGGAGAGCGCGGTCAACGCGGGAAGCCAGCCGTCGAGTTCCAAGGATCGCAGGACGAAGATGACCGTCAACGCGCCGAGGGCGGCGGAAAAATATCCGAGGAGCGGTTGCCTGAAACGCAGGGCGTACGCGGCGGCAAGGAGCGCGGCGACAAAAAGAACGAGCGCCGATTTACCCTGCGCGGATTGGAGCAGCGCCAATTGGATGTTGAACAGGGCAAGCAGCGCGCCCAAAAGGATGGGAGGCCAGCTCCACACGCGGGAGAAGGAGAATCCGCCTCGGGCGAACAACTCTGGAATGAGCAGGAGCAGGCTCGCGCCGAGCAATTGATAGGCGCTGTCAACTTCCAGGGTTTCCACGAACGGGAGTGTGAAGAAAGTAAAGTACGCGCCGAGACCGAAAATCAGCGCGGTCATCCACGCGTACCAGCGCGGACGCGCGATGTGAATGATGAAGTAAACAACCGCCGCGCCGAGGAAGACCGCGAAAGTCGCGGCGGCGTTCTGGTCGTAAAAAGCAAGCGAGACGGCGGCGAGGAACGACGACAGCGACAGAGCCAAAAACGGGAAGCGATATTTCGTCAACGCGGGACGGCCGATCCAACGGAAGCCTTCGCCCGCCAGCGCGGTCAGCGCGCCCCAGACCGCGAATCCAGCCGCGTAATATAAGATAGGGGCGTCGAAGATGGAGAGGACCAGCCACGGGAGCGGGAAGAGCGACGCGGCCGCCATCCACGGGAAAAAAACGAACGGGGCGAGAAGCTCGCTCGCGGCGAAGAAGGACGCGGCCAGAATCCACGTCAGCGCGGCGGCGATCCAATGCGCGGGGATCGGCGCCGGGTCAAATTGGGCGACTATCGTCAGAGAGAAAGAGCTCGCCAGCAGGGCCAGTTGGGCCGCCTGCGCCAGCAGGAAAGCCGGCTGGGCGAATTTGAAGTCCTTCCATTTTTTGAGAAGGAAGACGCCGAACAGCCCAACCAGGTTTGCCCCCGCGATGAAGAAGACGTTCCAGGCAGCGGAGGCGTCGAAGATCTGGCCGAAGCGCCACGCCGCCAGGAGGAGCGAGAGAAAAGCCGCCAGGCTGAACAGGCGCGAGGCGTAGAAGAAAGTCCCGAACGCCCAGGCAGCCGCCATGACGATATAAACAAAAGTCCAGTAGACGTCGCCGTCGACGCCGGTGAGCGCGAGTTGATCGGCGATCACATTGGCGTCAATCGGAAGCAGGAACGAGAAAACGACGGCGAGCGCAAAGCTGGGCTGGGGCAGGCGTTTTTTGAAAATGACCGCGCCGGCCGCGAAGGCGGCAGTGGCGACCAGCAGGACGGGCAGGCGGGCAGCCTCCACCAGCGCGGCCAGGATCGCGGCGGCGGCAATGACGAAGAACGCGCCGAGATATAAAAAGATCTTGATGCTGGTCTCGCTCAAAAGGACCTGCGTGAGCGAAGGACGCGGCGCGGGAGGCGCGGCGGGAGCGCGCGGTGCGGGTTCGGGCGCGGCAGGCGCTTCCGGCTCGGCCGTTTTGGACGCGGCGGGCGCGGGCGGCGATTGCGGCTCCGGGCGCATATCGAAATCATACCGCCGGCGGAGCGTCTCGGCGCGGTGACGTTCAACCAGCCCGTCCGCTTCCCAGGCGTTGATTTCTTTGACGATCAACTGGCGGTTGGAGCGAGTCTCTTTGGACCGTTTTTCGGCTACAAACCGGCTGGTCTTGAGATTCAGCGCGTCCAACGCGGCGGCGCGCACATCCGCGTTATCGTCCAGAGCCAGCCTTTCCAGTTGGAGAACAATCGCCTCGCTGCTGAAATTCAACGTCCCCAGTTCGCGCAAAGCCTCCGTCTGACGCGCCGCGTCCCCGCTTTTCAATTTGTCCATCAGTTGGCGCAGCGTTTCCTGCATGGTCAATTTGGACATGGCGTCTCCTTTTCAATGCAAACCCTGAAAACGCCCTTTGGTCGCGGATAGCGCCGACGCGCGGCGAATTAAAAGACAACGGCGAGAAGTCGTCTCGCCGTTGATTTCCGTTTACCCGAGCGTCACGCCGCTTCGGGCGGGGATGACGAATTTCAGTTTGCCGTCCCGCGCTTCGACTTCCGACGGCTGGCCGAACAGCGCCTTCGGCTTCTTCCCCGCTTCATACCTGACTTCGATCTGGCGCGGCCCGTCGGACGCGTTGAACGCCACGACGAGCGATTCGCTCGCGTGCGCGCGCCCGAAGGCGTAGACTCCGTCCGCAGACCAGAGCCGGCTGAAGGTCCCGCGGCGAAGCGAGACGCGCGACTTGCGAAGGGAGATCGCGGCCTTGAGATAATCCAGCAGGGCGCGGTCCCATTTCGATTCGTCCCACGGAAAGGATTTTCGGCAGTCGGGGTCGTGCCGGCCGTCCACGCCGACCTCGTCGCCGTAGTAGACGCACGGCGCGCCGGGGATGGTCATAATGAAGAGCCAGGCGAGTTTGAGCGCGGAGGCGTCGCCGCCGACGCAGGTGAGGAAGCGCGGCATGTCGTGGCTGTCGAGCAGGTTGAGCTGCGAGCGCGTGATTTCAGGCTTGTAGAGGTTGAGCAGGCGGTCCATCTCGTCGGCGAACGCGGCCTCGTCCATCGCGCGGACGCGGTCCCGAATCCCGCCCGCGTCCCGGACGACCTTCATATCCAGCGTGCGCGCGCCGAAGAAGTTAAGCGCGGCCGCGGTGACGAGGTAGTTCATGGTGGCGTCGAACTGGTCGCCCTGAAGCCAGCGCTGGGCTTCGAGCCAGATCTCGGCGACGATGTAGGCCTCGCCGTTGATGGCGCGCACGCGGCGGCGAAATTCCTGCCAGAAGGAGTCGTCGTCGATCTCGGCGGGGACGTCCAGCCGCCAGCCGTCAATGCCGAACTTGAGCCAGTGTTCGGCCACGTTGAAGATGAACTCGCGCACGGCGGGCGTGTTGGTGTTGAACTTGGGCAGGGCGGGCAAATCCCACCAGCCCTGGTAGCCGATGGTTTTCAGGCTTCCGTCGCGGCGGATGGCGTCTTCCTCGCTTTTGGTGGGATACGCGCCCCAGTGTTTCTTCCCTGTCAGTTGATCGTCGTTGAAGTGGAACCAGTCGCGGTAGGGCGATCCGCTCCCCGTTTCGAGGACGTGGTGGAATTGCCAGAAACCGCGCGAGGCGTGATTGAAGACCCCGTCGAGGATGACGCGCATCCCGCGCTGGTGGGCCTCGGCCAGCAGGACGCGCAGCGCGTCGTTGCCGCCAAGGAGCGGGTCCACATTGTAGTAATCGTAAGTGTGATAACGATGATTGCTCGCCGAAGCGAAGATCGGGTTGAGATAGATGGCAGTGACGCCGAGGCTGTCCAGATAGTCCAGTTTTTCGGCCACGCCGTAGAGGTCGCCGCCTTTGAAGCCGTAGACGGTGGGAGGCGAATCCCAGGGCTCGAAAGGCAGGTTGGCGGACAGGTTGCGTTTACTTTTTGCAAAACGGTCGGGAAAAATCTGGTAGAAGACGGCGTCCTGTACCCAGTCGGGAGTGGTCATGGAGTGAATCCTTTGATGTGAGATGTGCGTCAATTATATCTTCACTGGCTTCCCAGTTTCGGCGGATTGCAAAAGCGCAAGGATGGCGGCCACGTTGCCGCGGCTGTCCGCGAGAGAGACGCGCGGCGGTTTGCCGAGCAGGACGGCGTCGCACATGTCGTCCACCTCGCCCATGTAAAGTTCCTGTCCCTGGATGGAGATCCGCTCCTCGGCGTCCCCGCGGCGCAGGTAAACTTCGCTGGAGCGGCCGGGCTTAAAGGGCTGGGGGATCCACAGCGAGGCCTCCGACCCGACGATTTCGACGTACGCCCGAAACGGGGATTGGAAACTCGAATCGAACTGCGCGTGGACGTCGTCCGCGAAGCGCATCTGACCCGCGAACCGAACGTCGCTTCCGCCCGGACCGAGGAGCTGCCTGCCAAAAACTTCGAGCGGTTCCGCCCCCGCGGCCAGCCGCGCGTACGAGATGGGATAACAGCCCACGTCCCAGATGCTCCCGCCGCCCATCTCTTTGACGTTCCTGAAATTCCCCGCGCGGTCCAACGTGAACGAGAACGCGCCTTTGACGAGTTGCAGTTTTCCCAGCGCGCCGTCGTCCACAAGTTCCTTCACTTTCAACGTCTGCGGGTGATGACGGTACATGAAGGCTTCGGTCAGCGTCCTGCCCGTCTCGCGCGCGGCGGCGATCATCGCGTCCGCTTCGGCGAGCGACAGGGCAAATGGTTTCTCGCACAGGACGTGTTTTCCCGCGCGCAGGGCTTTGACGGTCCACTCGGCGTGGAGGTGGTTGGGAAGCGGGTTATAGACGACGTCAATTTCGGGATCGGCGAGCAGGGCTTCGTAGCTGCCGTGCGCGCGCGGAATTTTCCACTCGCGGGCGTACGCGTCGGCGGCGGATTGGCTCCTCGAAGCGACGGCCAGCAGGCGGGTCCGTTTGGAGGCGTGGAGAGGCGGGATCAGGGCGCGGTTGATGCGCGCGGTCGAGAGGAGTCCCCAGTTAAGCGGTTTGTCCATCGGCTCCCTTTTTCTGCAAGATCACAATGGAGGCGGATAATCCCAGCATGAAGACCGCGTTGAACGCGAAACCAGTTTGCAGCCCGAACAGGTCGCCGCCCAGGCCGATCAGCCAGGGTCCTGCGAGCCCGCCCAGTCCAGCAAAAGTGAAGAGGATACCGAGAACGGTGTTCCTGTTTTCGGCGAGCGTGTCGGAGACGGCGGCAGTAACGGTTGGAAAGATGATCGAGAGGAAGAGACCCGTCAGCGGCAGGAGCAGGAACGCCTGTTTTGGACCAAACAAGCCGATGATCAGGCAGAGCGTCCCGCCGAAACTCATAATCAGGATTGAACGCAGATAGCCGGCGCGCTGGACAAAGAAACTGCCTGCCAGCCGCCCGACCATGAGCATGGCGAAAAACAGCGACAACGCCCGGTTGCTGGCGGTTGTTTCAAAGCCGTGAACGTCCTGAGCGAAAGTCACCAGCCATGAGGCGATTCCAATCTCTGCCGCGACGTAAAAACAAAGGGCCGCGTAGAACCAGGGCAGGTTGCCTTTGAAGGCGATTTGCGGAACGCGGCGGAAGTCAATCTTCGAGGATTCGCTTGTTTTTGGGAATCTTAGGAAGAGAAAGACAACCACGAATAGGGCGGTCAACGCCAGGTCCCAGCGATAGGCGGCGCGCCAGGAAGCGTTGAGGCGAAACAACCAGCCGACGAAGAGCGGCGCGGCGAGCGATCCCAGCCCGTGCATGACCGACATCAGATTTAAGTAAAGCCCCTTGCGCTCGTGATACAGACTGACGATGACGGCATTAGGGCCGAGCTCCAGCGCGCCCAGTCCCATGCCGATAATGAACAGCGAACCCCAGAGCAGCAGCACGGAATTGAAGAGGCTGTACCCGACGGCGCCGATCCCCAGGAAAAAGCCCGCCAGCAGGATGACGCTTTTCAACCCGAAGCGGTCGGCGAGAATCCCGGTCAGAAGCGTGGCGAGGAGAAAGCCGAAATATTCGCCGAGCAGGATATTTCCGCCTGTGCTGTAGTCGAAACGCAATTCCGCTAGCATGGCGGGCAGGGTGGGTCCCTTGAGATTGTCGGTGAAACCGAAAGCGAAGAAGGCGAGAAAACATCCCGCCGTGATAAGAAAAACCGTGGTTTTGGGTTGCTTTGGATTTTGCATGGCGGAAATATAACAGGCCTGGCTTCTTTTGGAAACCAGACCTGCGGAACGCGCCGAAGACATCGCTGCGGGCGTTTGTCGACTCAGGCAGCCTGGCGGGTTCTCATCCCTTGAGCGAACCGGCCAGAAGTCCGCGCAGGAAGTAGCGTCCCAGGAAAATATAGACGAGCAGGGTCGGGAGCGCGGCGAGGAGCGAGCCGGCCATTTGGACGTTCCACGAAATGATCTGGCTTCCCGCCATGTTGTTGAGCGCCACCGTCACCGGCCATTGTTTGTTGCCCGTCAACACTACCGCGAAGAGGAAGTCGTTCCAGGCGGAGGTGAATTGCCAGATCAGCACCACTACAAAACTGGGGATGGAAATGGGCAGGAGAATCCAGCGATAGATGCCGAGCATGTCCGCGCCGTCAATCTTGGCGGCTTCCAGCAACTCCTGAGGCAGGCTGGCGTAATAGTTGCGGAACGTGAGTGTGGTGATGGGGATGCCGTAGATGATATGCGCGATCGTCAGGCCGGCCAGTCCCGTCAAGCCGATGGATTTCATGAAGATCACCAGCGGGATGAGGATGCTTTGGTAGGGGATGAACATGCCGAACAGGATGAACGGGAAAATGATATCCGCGCCGCGAAATTTCCACTTGGCGAGGATAAACCCGTTGAGCGAGCCGAGCATGGAGGAGATCAGCGCGGCGGGGATGACCATGATGAAGCTATTCCACAACGAGGGCGCCAGTTTGGAGAAGGCTTCGATGTAGTTGTCGAAGGCGATGCCGCGCGGCAGGTTCCACATGGTCTTGAGATCCACTTCCGCAAAACTCTTGAAGCCCGTCACCAGCATGACGTACATGGGAAGCAGGTAGAAGACCGCCATGGCGATCAGCGGGAGATACAGCCAGTTCTTGCCCAAATTAAGTCTACGCGTCATGCCTGCGTCTCCGTTTTGAGGGTGTAGCGGATGTATGGAATGATCAGAATCGCCACGCTGACGAGCAGGAGGATGCCGATGGCGGCGCCGCGTCCGTAGAACAGACCGTCGAAGGTGGTCTGCCACATGTAGACGGCGGGGACGTCCAGCGGAAGCTGCTTCCCTGCAACGGCGATGATGAGGTCGAACACTTTGAGCGACATGTGTCCGAGGATGATCAGGGCGGAAAGCGTCACGGGCGAGAGAAGGGGCAGCATGATGTGACGGTAGATCTGGAGTTCGTTGGCCCCGTCAATTTGCGCGGCCTCCCGCAGTTCAATGGGGATGGAGCGCAGTCCGGCCAGATAGAGCGCCATGGTGTAGCCCGACATTTGCCAGATGGCCGCCAGCGCGATGGCCGCGATCCCCCACGTCTCGGTGGTGTACCATTTGCTGATCAGGAAATCCAGATGAAAATACGAAAACAACAAGTTCAATCCGCTCAAGCGATCCCCCTCGGCCGGGTTCATCAGCCAGCGCCAGACCACGCCCGTGACGATGTAGGAGATCGCCATCGGGAACAGGAAAAGGCTGCGGAAGAAGCCCTCTCCCTTTAATCCCTGATCGAGCAATACAGCCAGGATGAAACCGAGAATGATGCTGCCGACGACAAACACCCCGGTAAAGATGAGCGTGTTGCGCACATCCACGTGGAAGCGCGGATCAGAGAAAAGATTCGTGTAATTGGAGATCCCGTTCCAGGAGTAGTCCGCGGTCAACCCCTTCCATTTGCTCAACGAGACGCGCACAGACCAGCCGATGAAAACATAAATGAAGATCAAGACCGCCAAAATGGACGGAGCAATCAGGACAACGGACAGATAGCGGTCTTTGTCTGCGCGCATCTCGCACTCTCCACGAAGTTATTGGGTGGGATTTCAACTAAAAAAATCATCGAGGCCTCGTTGTTCGAAGCCTCGATGATTGTACACTATTTTA
Source organism: Anaerolineales bacterium UBA7227 (assembly GCA_002473085.1). Classification (GTDB taxonomy): domain Bacteria; phylum Chloroflexota; class Anaerolineae; order Anaerolineales; family Villigracilaceae; genus Denitrolinea; species Denitrolinea symbiosum. The sequence goes on along the minus strand of DKTP01000021.1, from coordinate 8,115 downwards.
CTTGCAGGGACCCGAGGCCTTGCAGGCGGCGACCAGCGCGTTCTGGAAGGCGGCCACATCGCCGTTCTGGATGAACAATCCCAGCGCGGTATCGATCTCGGACTTCCACGAGTCGTTGGCGACCACGCCGTGCGTCAGCGAACCGACGACGGTGTTGCTGGCCCAATCGTCCATGGCAGACTGCAAGTACTCGCCGAAGAGCGACTTGTCGCAGTCGGTGCGGGCGCAGATGGAACCCTTGACGGGATTGAAGGCTTCCTGTCCAGCCTTGGAGCCGGCGACTTTCAACCAGGCATTGGCGGCGTCGCGGTGCGGCGCGCCGACGGCGAGGACAAAGGAGTCAGACAGGAACTGGAAGACGCCGACGCTTCCGGGCGTAGGAGCCCAGCCGTAGTCAGTCTTCGGGGCCTTGCCGAGTTCGCGGAAGTAGCCTTCGGCCCAGTCGCCCATGACGTTGAAGGCGGCATCGCCGTTGATCACGAGTTGCGAAGCATCCTGCCAGGAGAGGGAGGCCGAGTCGGAGTTGGTGTAGGTCAACACCCTGGCAAAGTTGTCAAGAGCGGTCTTGACCTCTGCAGAACCCCAGTCCGTAGTCCCATCCCACAAACCGTTGTATTTGTCGGCGCCGAGCGTGCCGAGCAGGACGGTCTCGAGCAGGTGCATCTTGGTCCACTGCTCACCGAGGGCAAGCGGGGTGACGCCGGCGGCTTTGAGGGTGTCCATCGCGGCAAACCACTCATCCATGGTGGTCGGGACGGCGACATTGTTGTCAGCCAGGACCTTCGGGTTGTACCACAGCACGTTGGCGCGGTGGATGTTCACAGGCACCGAGTAGATGTTGCCGTCTTTCGAGATCAGCGGGATGAGAGTCTTGGGCATGACCTTCAGCCAGCCTTCGGAATCGTACAGATCGTTCAGCGGCTCGATCTGCTTGCCAGCCACGTAGGTGCCGATCAATTCCTGCCCGGCATGTCCCTGCCAGGAATCCGGGGGATCACCGGCTTGAAGGCGGGTCGCGAGGACTGCGCGCGCGTTCGTGCCGGCGCCGCCAGCCACAGCCGCATTGATGAACTCAATATTCGGGTTCTGGGCTTTGAAAACCTTGATCATGGCTTCCAGGCCGGCAGCCTCGCCGCCGCCCGTCCACCACGAGAACACTTCCACCTGATTACTTTTCTTGGCGCCGCACCCTGAAAGCGCCAGCGAGAGAATCACCAGCGCGCTCAGCAGCGCAAACAGTTTCTTATTCATTCTTCACTCCTTGATTAGATTGATTTTGACAGTCAGAAAGGTTTGCTCTGTTCGCCCGGTTTTCACCTCCTCTTTTCAACTTGATAAGGATGAGAAAGCACATCATCCACAACGACAGCAATTGCTCCTATCAGGCTGGCGTCCTGCCCAAACGAGGACAGGATCACCTCCGCCTGCTGGTCAATTTCGGGAAGCGTGTGGTGCGGAATCACTTCGCGAATGGCGGGCAGGAGGTAATCTCCAGCCAGGCTGAGAGGCCCGCCCAGAATGATCTTTTCGGGATTGAAGATATTGATCAACCCGGCAAAACCCTGTCCCATGGCGCGACCCGCCTCTGCAAAAGACTCGATGGCTTCCAGATCGCCCGCGTCCGCGGCCTGCTTGATCAGGGGAATGGTAAGCGCGGAGCGTTGTTCCGCCATCAATTTGGGGATGATGCTATCGCGTTTCACTTCCAGCCGCGCCTGAACGCGCTGGATGATCGAGTACTGATTGGCGAAGGTTTCCCAACATCCGCGATTCCCGCAATGGCAGACGGTCTGGGCGGCCTCGGACATCATGGGAAAGTGACCAATCTCGCCCGCGTAGCCATTCCTGCCTCGATACAAATTACCGTTGAGGAATAACCCGCCACCGATGCCCACACCTGCGAATACAAAGACGAAATCGCGGGTGAAGCGCGCGCCGCCAAACAAATGCTCGGCGATGGCGGCGGCATTGGCGTCGTTCTCGACCATGACCTTAAGTTTGGCGCTCTCCGAGAAAAATTTGCGGAATGGTACGTTCCTCCAATGCAGGTTGGGGGCAAAGATCAATACCCCTTCCTTTAAGTCAACCGTTCCCGGTGTCGCGAGACCGAGTCCCAGGAAGCGATATCCCTTCCTGCGACCGGCCGTCATGGCTTCTTTGACAATCTGGAGCGTCTGTTCGATGACAAAGTTTTGTGGTTGGAACGGGTCTGTATCCACTTTTTTCTGCCAAACGAGTTGCCCCTGAAAATCAGAGATGCCCACCGACACAAAATCCACGCCAAGTTCCACGCCAATGATGTGACCCGCCTGTGGATTCATCTCCAACAGAGTGGCAGGACGCCCCGTCCCCGCGGAGTTGATGCCTGTTTCGTGCACAAACCCGCGTTCGAGCAGGTCATCCACAAGACTGGAAACAGTGGATTTGTTCAGTCCCGTGGATACAGCCAACTGCGCTCTCGATATGGGCGCCTGCACCTGGATCAACCGCAAAACGGCCGACAGGTTCGTTTCACGAAGAAAGGCTTGATCGGGGGTATTTTTTGCCATAAGTTAGTATGTTGCGGCAACAAACTAAATTCATTATAACCGCCCTGAAGGAAAAGTCAACTTAAAGATTTTGAGACAAGTCTCCGGAAGGCCGTTCCGGGAGCCGGATGGAACGCGCCTTTGTCGGGGACTGTTTTTTTCCGCCTCACGCGGCTCTCCGTTTATTTCACTTCAAAAATATAAGTGGAATGGGGCTGGAGTTCGGGAAGGGGCTGGCCGCTCACGCTCAACGCGCCGCTCGCGCCCATCAACGGGAGGAGCGAATGGCTCCCCGCCGCGAGAGGCGTATCTTTTAGATCGAGGGAATAGTCGCGGATGGGGTCGTCAGACAGATTGATCAGCATCAGAACCATGTCGCCATCTTTCACGCGCAGGCTGGCGAACACGTGCAGGTTATCGGTGGGCAGGATAAACAACTCCCCCGTCCGCAGGGAGGGATGCGAGTTGCGGATTCGGATCAGGGCGCGGTAATGCGAGAGAAGCGAGGCGGAGTCGGCCGTCTGCGCGGCGACGTTGACCGCGGGATAGTCGGCGTCGGGAGCGCGCCAGGGTTTGCCGGTGGTGAAGCCGGCGTTCGCGTCCGCGCTCCACTGCATGGGACGGCGGATGTTTTCGTCGGGTTTTCGGCCGACCATGCCGATCTCTTCGCCGTAGTAGATGAACGGGACACCGGGCGAGGTCAGAAAGAGCGAGGCGGCGGCCTTCGCTTTGTCAACGTCCCCGCGCAATTGCGACATGACGCGGTCCTGGTCGTGGTTGGTGATGAAGGACGCGTACTGTCCGCCCGGCATGAGTTTCTCGTCGGTCTTGAGCGCGTTGACCGTGTAGGACGCGGAGCCGTTGTTTGCAGAGACGATAAAAGCGTTGGCGAGGCTGAAATCGAAGACCAGGTCAAGCTGGTCGCCGCTGGCGTAGGAGGCAAGTACCGAGGGCGGATCGCCAGAGATCTCCCCGACGGTCATTGCCTGCGGATTGACTTTTTTGTAATAGGCGCGGAAATTTTTATACCACTCATGGGTGGCGGAAGTGTTCTGCTGGGTCGAGCCGTTTTCGATGAGGTGTTTTGCCGCGTCGAGGCGGAAACCGTCCACGCCGACATCCTTGAGCCAGAAGGAGACGACTTTGTCCATTTCCTTCGTCACTTTGGGATTGTTGTAATTCAGGTCAGGCATGTTGGCGGTGAAAATGCCGTAATAGAAACCCGTCGTGGAGGAATGCCAGACGCGCTGGTTCCACGGGCCTTTATAGCCGAGTTCGGTCTCGCTCCAGATGTACCAATCGCGGTATTTTGAATTCTTGTCGCGCTTGGCGTCTTTGAACCACGGATGCTGGTCGGACGTGTGATTGATGACCAGGTCAATGATGACGCGGATGTTGCGTTTGCGCGCTTCGGCCAGCAGGGTCTTGAAATCGTCCATCGTGCCGTATTGCGGGTTGACGGCATAGAAATCGGTCACGTCGTAGCCGTGGTAGGAGGGAGACGGGAAGATCGGCATGAGCCAGAGGCCGGTCACGCCGAGATCGCTGAGGTAATCCAATTTTTGGGTAATGCCGTTGAAGTCGCCGATTCCGTCGCCGTTGCTGTCGTAGAAACTGCGGACGAAGATCTCGTAGAAGACCGTCTCGTTCCACCAGGAAGGTTGGGCGGGCGCGCCGCTCGAAGCGGCGGGCAGGCACGAGGTCAGGAGCGAAGCGAGGAGAAGAATGAGGATCAGGGTTCTGCGCATGGGTCACGTCCACAAGAAAAAGGGGCGGTCGCCTGGACCGCCCCGAAGGGTTCGGCTCCCTAGCCTTTGACGCTTCCAAGCGTCAGGCCGGAGATCAGCCACTTGGAGGAGTAGAGGAAGAGCGCCATGACGGGGATGGCGATCATCACCGAGGCCGCGGAGAATTGTCCCCACGAAACGGTAAATTGCTGGGCGTAGGTGAAGATGCCGAGCGGCCAGGTGAACATGTCATTCTTTTGGAGGACGACGCGGGCGACGAGGTATTCGCTCCAGCCGCCCATGAAGGAGAAGAGGAAGGCGATGGCGAGCGCGGGCGTGGAAAGCGGCAGGATGATCCGGGTGAAGACGGTGAAGCGGTTGGCGCCGTCAATCAACGCGGCTTCCTCGAGGTCCACAGGGATCGTGTCGTAATAGCCCTTGAGGGTCCAGATGGTGAGCGGGACGGAACTGACCGAGTAGGCAATGATCAGTCCCAGCGCGGTGTTGATCATTTTGAGTTGCGCCAGCATGATGAACAGCGGCAGGAGCAACATGCCTGCGGGAATCATCTGGGTGGTGAGCAGGAAGACCAGTCCCGCCGCGCGCCCGGGAAACTTGAATCTCGAAAACGCGTAGGCGCTGACCGCGGCGAGGATCATGCTGATGACGGAAGTCACAGATACGACGGAGAGGGAGTTCCATATCCAGAGGAAGAAGTCGGATTTACGATTCTTTTCAGGCGAGCCGAAGAGGACTTCCTTGTAGTTGTCGAGCGTGGCATTTTTTGGAATGATGCGCAGGTCGGTCGTCAAGAGGGTGTCGTTGGGGCGCAGGGAAATGGTCACCACGCGCAGGACGGGATAGACCGCGATGATCGAGGCAATGATCAATGTGGCGTGGATGAGAATGGTCTTGAATGGGCTGTCACCGCGGCCGCGGACGAAGAACCAGCGAAACGCCTTTGTGATGGGGGAAGTGGTTTTAGATTCTGTAGTCATGACATCTCTTCCTTATTCCGTGGCTGACTTCAATCCGCCGGAGGCGCGCAGATAGATCAGGGTAAATATCAACAGGATCACGAAAATGACCAGGGCAAACATGGCTGTGAAGCCGTAGCGATAAAAACTGAACGCGGCTTTGTACATGGAGGAGACCAGGATGTCGGTCTTCTCCTGCGGGCCTCCCTGGGTGATGAGGTAGATCACGTCGAACTTGTTGAACGTCCACACCACGCCAAGGATGATGGCAGGCGTCAGCACCGGGCGCAAGAGCGGCATGGTGATGTTGCGGAACTGCTGGAATTTGGACGCGCCGTCAATCTCCGCCGCTTCGTAGTATTCCTGCGAGATGCTCTGCAACCCGCCGAGGATGATGACGGACATGAACGGGATGCCGAGCCAGATGTTGGAAATGAGGATGGACACAAACGCCCAGAAGGGATCCTGCTTCCAACTGACGGGGCCGATGTGCGCCGACAGCCAGGCGAACGCGTTCCCGACGAGCGGGACGCTGACCGTCCCGTGGCTGATTCCCGTCAGCCAGGTATTCAAGTCCGTGAGGAGGATGTTGAAGAGTCCGTAGCGGCTGTCGAATTCGTTGCGGAGCGCCATGGCCGCGATGGTGGTGGGGATGGCCCACGGAAAGATCAACAGCGTGCGATAGAGGCCCTGCAGTTTCATGGGACGATGCAGGAGCAGGGCGAGTCCCATGCCGCCCGCCACGTGGAACGTGACGTTGATGACCGTCCACAGCACGGTCCGCCCGAAGACTTCGAAGAACATGGCGTCTTTGGCGACCTTGCCGGTGAAGAGCGTCTTGAGATTCTCCCAGCCGTAAATCAATCCGTATTGCGCGTTCTTTGTGGCTTGCGTTCCGAGAGACGCATTCGAGAACGCAAGTTTGATTTCAAAAAGGAAGGGATAGATGATGAGGAAGAGAATGCCGATCAGCGCCGGGAGGATAAGCAGGTAAGGCAGTCCGAGTTTGCTGACGCGCGGTTCGCTTTGTTTGTGGATCAGGAAGAAGACCGCGCCGACCAGCGCCGTGAGGACGATGCCAACGATCAGGCCCGCCAGTCCTTTATCCAGACCAATACTCACTAGGAGAGATTTCAATCCGCCGAACAGGCTGAAGGGAGCGCGGACGACGCTTCCAACGACGGAACGGCCCAGACGGTACAGGTCCGTGGCTTCGAAGAAGGCGAAGATCGCAAGCGCCATGAAAAGTCCGAGCAGGGTTTGCAAACTCCGAATGAGCGTCTTCGCTTTCGCGTCCTTCGGCTGGCGGAAAAAGATCTGGTAGAAATAGACCTCGATCAACCCTATGCCGACGAAGATCGCGAGCAGGAAAGAGCCTATCTCGAGGAGACTGCCAACGATCTTGTTCGCGCTGAGAGTGATGCCGGCCGAATAGGGCGAGATGAGGAGATTCAGAACAAAGTAAAGGACCAGCAGGCCGCCCACCCAGTAAAGATAGGGGAGGATTTTTCGCGTCGGTGTTCGATCTTCCATGTCATGCCTCGCAGTTGGCTGATCTGATAAAGAAAATGGGGGAGGCCTCGAGGCCTCCCCCGTTTGGTCGGTATTGGGAATGACTAGGGAGTCGCGGTCGCCTGGCCGAGGGTGGCGACGCATTCGTCGGCAGAGGTCTGCGCGGCGGCCGCGGCGTCAGCCGGGGCGAGCGTGCCAGCCATCACGCCTTCCAGGTTCGGGCGCCAGGCATCCCAGGCGCAGCGCATTTCGGGAGCGGCAGGCTGACCCTTGCCGTTGGCGAGGGCGGCCATCGAGCCGGCCAGAATCGGGTCGCTGGCGATGGAGGGATCCTGCGCGATTTCCTTGTTGGAGGGCAGGCGCTTGAACTCGTCGAGCCACTTCTTCTGGATATCCTTGGAGGTCATGAAGGCGATGAACTTCACGACAGCGTCCTTCTTAGCTTCGTCGGCGGCTGCGGCGGTGGAGACCATGAAGTACTTGCCGGCGGTCATTTCAGTGTAGGGCTTACCGTTGATGGACGGGACGGGCGCGACGCCCATCTTGTCGCCGAGGGCCTTAGTGTAGTCGCCGAGCGACCAGTCGCCGTTGATGATCATGGCGGCTTTGCCGTCTTTCATCAGGGTGTCGGCGCAGTTGTAGTCGCATTCCGCGGGGACGACGCCGTCGGTCTTCAGTTGGGAAACGAAGGTCAGGTAATTCTTGAAGGCGTCGTTATTGAACTGCGGTTTGTCGCTCGCATCCAGCGGCCAGCCGCCGAAAGCGCCGTAGAAGCCCGCGCCCCAGAACGGCTCGTTCAAGTTGTAAGCGAAGCCCTGGATGTCGTCTTTGGTGAGTTCCTTGGCTTTGGCAATGAGATCTTCGAAGGTCGCGGGCGGTTCGGCAATCAGGTCTTTGTTGTAGATCAACATCAGGTGGTTGCCGTAGTTATCGGGGACGCCCCACAGGGTGCCGCCGACTTTCGCCGGGTCGAGCGCGCCAGGGAAGAACTGATCGAGGAACTTCTGATCGAACAGGTCGCCGACGGGGGCGACGATCTGCAGCTCGCTGAACGGTCCCGCAAAGTCATTCGGGACGCGGACAACATCGGGAGCCGAGTTGGCCAGCGAGGCGGTCTGGAACTGGTCGCGCAGGGCCTCGTTCTCATAGTGGGTGCGTTCGACGGTGATGTTGGGGTTGGCGGCCTGGAAATCAGCGATCAGTCCATCAATGAACACGTCTACTTCGTCGCCTTCCTGTTCCCAAAAGGTAATGGTGACAGGGCCGGTGTCCTTCGGGCCGCAGGCCGTGAGGACCATGGTGGCAACTATGAGAATGCTCAGCAAAAGCATCAATTTGGATTTCATATTCTTCAATACCTTCGCCAAATTG
>DKTP01000074.1 GCA_002473085.1 Anaerolineales bacterium UBA7227 | reverse complement strand
GGCATGGGCGGCGGCACCGGCACCGGCGCGGCTCCCATCGTCTCGCAGATCGCCAAAGAATCGGGCGCGCTGACCATCGGCGTCGTGACGCGGCCCTTCACCTTCGAGGGCATGAAGCGCGCCTCGTCCGCGGAGCAGGGCATCAGCAAACTCAAAGAACACGCCGACACGCTCATCGTCATCCCCAACGACCGGCTGCTCCAACTGGCCGACAAACGCGCCAGCCTGCAGGATTCCTTCCGCATGGCGGACGAAGTGCTGCACCAGGGCATTCAGGGCATCTCCGAACTCATCACCACGCCCGGCCTCATCAACCTCGACTTCGCCGACGTCCGCACCATCATGGGCGAAGGCGGCGCGGCTCTCATGGCCGTCGGCCGCGGCGAGGGCGACGAACGCGCCCGCAAAGCCGCCGAGCAGGCCATCTCGAGTCAACTGCTCGACATCACCATTGACGGCGCGCGCGGCGTCCTCTTCAACGTGACCGGCGGCTCGAACCTGACCCTCTTCGAGGTCAACCAGGCCGCGGCCATCATCCGCGAGACGGCGCACCCCGACGTGAACCTGATCTTCGGCGCGGTCATCGACCCGAGCATGGGCGACGAAGTCCGCATTACCGTCATTGCCACCGGCTTCGAGCGCGGCGGACTGCCCCGGCGCGTCCTCGAACGACCGGCGGCCGTGCGCCGCTCCGAGCCGATTTCCCAGCCCGCGCATTTCATCCGCCCGCTGGAAAGCGCCTCCGTCGGCGCGGCCCGCGAACCGAGGTCGGATGAGTCCCCCAGGCCCGCTCCGCCCGCCAACTTCGGCAGCGACGACCTCGACATCCCGACGTTTTTGAGAAACCGACGGTAAACAATTCCGATGGATTTCAAGAAGCCAGGTTTCTCCCGGAAACCTGGCTTCTGATTCATGCTACAATTGCCGCATGGAAAAAGCGCGCCTCCCCTCTTCCGCGGAACACCCCTCCTATCAACTTCACCGCCGCCAATTGTGGACGCAGATTCTGATTCCGATCCTGGCCGTGATCCTCGTCGTCGCGGCGGTCATCGTCGTCGTCTCCGTCGTCACCTTTCGCGGCAACGGCGACGTGGAACGCTGGGCGGCGGTCTCCACGATCTGGCTGGTCATTCCCATCCTCGGCGCGGGATTGCTCGCGCTTGCCGCTTTTGCCGCCCTCGTCTATGGGATGGCGCGCCTGCTGGCGGTCATCCCGCCATACAGCGGGTACGCGCAGCGGATCGTCTGGCGCGTCGGAGGCTACGTCAAGCGCGGCGCGGAACTGGCCGTCAAGCCGGCCCTGGCGGCGGGGAGCGTCTCTGCCGCGCTTAAGCGGCTGACCGGACTAAAGTGAACTGGAGCGATCTATGGAAAACAAAGGAAGAACCCTTATCGTGGGCGCGTTGATCGGGGCCTTCACCGGCCTGCTCGCGGCCATGCTTCTCAACCGCCGCGCGGAACGCGACGAAAAGTCCACGGCGCTCACCGCCGGCGAAGGAATCAAACTCGGCGCGCTCGTGTTCGGCCTGCTGCGCGCCATCGCGGCGCTGGGCGACGATTGACGCCCCGGGAAATAAAAGCCCGAAGACCGAGGCGCGCCTCGGTCTTTTTTTGACCGGCTCCCGCCGCGCTCCAGGCCGGCGGTCTCAGCGCCGGCAGCCGTCAACCCCATTCGGAAAATGTAATGAAGTTCATCTATACAGACCGATATTTTTGCTATATAACTATTTGGGTAAAACCGTTTTCAACGCGGCGGCGCTATTTATCGGATGTCTGCGTTGGCAGGATTCTGGATGGCACAAATGGAAAAGCCCACAACGCGCAAAAAAAGGACCGTCCCAAAGAGAACCCGGGCGATCTCCGGCCCTGAAAAGGATCTGTACCACACGCTGTTTAAAGAGGCGATGGACGGTATTTTTATCGCCGATCGTCAGGGGAACTATATTGACGTCAACGCGCGCGGCTGCAAGATGCTGGGTTACACGCGGCGCGAAATCCTCCGCATGAACTTGCGCGACCTGATCCCGGCCGAGGATTTGAAGGCCACCCCCCTCCGCCTGGAGGATATATTGACCGGGCAGACGGTATCCAATGAACGCAGGCTGTTGTGTAAAAACGGGAAACTTCTGCCGGTGGAGATCGGCGGACGCCGGCTTTCCAACGGGAACCTGCTCGGCATCGTGCGGGACCGGAGCGCCCATGAAAAGGCGGAGAAGGAGAGCCGCGCTCTGGCGCATTTCGCCGTCGAGAATCCCACTCCCATGTTGCGCGTCGACGCGGACGGGAAGATCGTTTTCGCCAACGACGCCAGCCGTCCCCTGCTGAAATCGTGGAAGACCCGCGTGGGACGCTCGCTGCCCCGGGAGTGGAAAACCTTCATCGGCGAGCGACTCGGCGGCGGGTCGCGCGCCGAGGCGGAGGTCGTCTGCGGTGACCGCGTGTTCTCCATCCTGTTCGTCCCCGCTCCCAAAGACGGCTTTGTCAACCTGTACGGCCAGGATGTGACCGAGGAAAAGCAGGAGGCGCGCCGCTATCATTTCCTGCTTGATCAGTCGCATGACGCCATTTTTATTCTTGACTTGCAGGGCGGCTATATTCAAGCCAACCAGCGCACTGCCGAAATGTTGGGCTATTCGCTGGAAGAATTGCAACATCTCAACGTGCAGGATACCTCGGCCGAGCCGGAGACAAGCCGCGAACTGTTGAAGCGTTTACTGGGCGGGGAGCATATTCCCGCTTATGAGCGCCTCCTCCGCAGGAAGGATGGCAGCGTTTTCCCGGTCGAGATCAACATGGAATTGGCGCGCGATGCCAACGGCCAGCCGCTTCACGTCCAAAGCATCGTGCGGGATATTTCCGAGCGCAAAACGATCGAGCAGGAATTGCGGGCCAGCGAAGCCAAATACCGCACGCTTATCGAGCAGCTGCCGGCGGTCGTCTATTTGGACGTGCTGGACGGGAAAGGCACTTCGCTGTTCGTCAGCCCGAAATTGGAGGAAATTCTGGGCGTGACGGCAGAAGAATGGCTGGACAGCGACAACCAGATCTGGCTCGATCTGATCCACCCGGATGACCGCCAGCGGATGAGCGAAGCGGTCGGCAAATTGACCGTCGCCGGCCAGGAATATGATTACGAATATCGCGTGATCAGGCCCGACGGCAGGATGATCTGGCTGCGCGATAAGGGGGCTGTATTACAGGGGAAATCGGGCGAACTGTTGCTCCAGGGGATCATGTTCGATATCTCGCAGAATAAACTCGCGGATTTTGAACTGGCGGAGTCTTATTCCCTGCTGGAGACCACGCTCGAAGCGACGGCTGACGGCATCCTGGTTGTGGACCGGGAGAACAAGATCGCCCGTTTTAATCAAAAATTCGTCGAAATGCTGCAGATCCCCGCTGAAATTCTCGCGACGCGCGACCACGAGCAGACGCTGGCTTTTGCGTTGCCGCAGATATCGAACCCGGATGATTTTCTGCGAAGGGTGCGGGATGTGTACGAGCATCCCGATTCGGACAGTCTGGACACGTTGATTCTGAAAGACGGGCGCGTCATTGAACGTTTCTCGCAGCCGCAGTTTTTGAACGGAAAGATCATGGGGCGGGTGTGGAGCTTTCGCGATGTGACCGGGCGCAAAAAGACAGAGCAGGCCCTGCGCGCGAGCGAACTCCTGCTTCGCCAGGCACAGGCCGCCGCCGGGCTTGGAAGTTACGAAGCCGATCTGTTGACGAAAACATGGAAAGGCTCCGAAGTCCTCGACCAGATCTTTGGGATAGACAGGGAATTTGATCACAACCTGGCGGGATGGCTGCTCATCATCCATCCCGACGATCAGGAAGCGATGCGGCGTTCTTTATGGCAGGCCATTGACAATGGACAGCCGTTCGATATGGAATATCGCATCATCCGCCGGGACAACGGCTCCACGCGCTGGGTGCATGGGCTTGGCAAAGTTGAATTCGACGAGGGCGGACAGCCCGTGAAAATACACGGGACTATCCAGGACGTGACCGAGCGCAAACGCCGCGAACTCGCGCTGGAGGCAGACGCTATGCTGGCGCAGACGCTCGGCGAGAGCATGGAATTGCGGCCTCTCCTCGACCGCCTGCTCGAAGCCGCGCGTCACGCCATCCCTGCCGCGGAAAAAGGGAACATCGCCTTATTGGTTGACGATGAACATTTGCAGGTCCGGGCGGTCGTCGGCTACGAGGACGACGGCGCGCTGGGATTCACGTATCCCACCTCCTGGGGCTACGCCGGGCGCGCCATGCGTCAACGACGCGCGGCGCTCATCCCCGACGTGCAGTCGGACCCGGAGCTTCGGGATATTCTGGAACACTCCGAAGTGGCTGCGACCCGGGAAGTCCAGGTCTTGCGGAGCGCCGTCGTTGTGCCTCTCATCGTCCGCGAGAAACCGGTGGGCATCCTTTCGCTTGAATCCACCCAGCCCAACAACTTTAATGAAACCGACCTGGACCTGCTCGCCAACTTTGCGGCTTCCGGCGCGTTGATCCTCGACCGGGCGCGCTTCTTTGAAGAATCCCGCCGGCGCGCGGCAGAGACCGCCGTCCTGTTGTCTACCTCCCTGGCGCTGGACAGCCTCGACTTGCAAGCCACTTTGCGGACTATCGGGGAGCGCTCCCGGGGCCTGTTTGCCGCCGACGGCTGCCGCATCTTCCTCATCGAACCAGACGGCGAGACGCTTCGGTGCGTGCTGGCTGTGCTGGAGGATCCCGCCGCGTTCTCCGACCTGAAACTCAAAATAGGCGAAGGGGTGACGGGCTTTGTGGCGGCCAGCGGCGAGGCGGAGATCGTCGCCGACATGCTCAACGACCCGCGCTCGGTGCAGGTTCCCGGCACAGACCTGGAATCGGAGACGATCATGTTCGCCCCGCTCAAGGAACGGGACCAGACCATCGGCGTCATCAGCATCCGTCGCATCGGCACGCAGCGCCCCTTCCAGCCGTCCGACCTGGAGCTGCTCAAAGCCCTGGCCTCCATGGCCGACTCGGCGGTCTCGAACGCCCGCCTGTTCGAGGAATCCCGCCAGCGGGTCGCGGAACTGGAGATGATCTACAGGAGCGGATTGGCGCTCAACCAGCTGCTGACTCCCAAAGAGATCGGGCAGAAGGTCATTGAACTGCTCAAAGAGAAGATGCAATGGCACAACACCACCATCCGCATCTACCGTCCCGAGACCGGGACTCTGGAATTGCTGGCCTTCCACCTGCCGGGGGCCGATACGCCGTCGAAACGGCGCGACGCGGAGGCGCGTTTCAACCGGGCGATCTCCCGGCCGGGCGACGGGCTGTGCGGCTGGGCGTTCCAAAATGTACAGATTGTCCGCAGCAGCGAGATTAGCGACGACCCCCGATATACAGAGACCTATCCCGGCCTGCATTCCGGGCTGTACGTCCCCCTGCAATTGGGCGAGCGCGCCATCGGCGTCATCGGGATCGAAAGCGCGCAGCCAAACGCCTTTGGCGAAGCGGACGAACGTCTCGTGGCGACGCTGGCGAACCAGGCCGCCATCGCCCTCGAGAACGCGCGCTTATTCGTCGAGGCGCACCAGCACGCGCTCGAACAAAGCATCATCCACCAGGCCAGCCAATCCATTTTGGGGACGCACCTCGATCCGCAGACCGTTTACCAGTCGGTCCGCGAGGCGGTCTTCCAGATCATGCCCTGCGAGGCCTTTGTCATCGTTCTGGCAGACGAGGCCAGCGGCGATTACCAGGCCGTTTATCTTTACGACAGCGGCCAGACCTTCCCGCCTCGGACCATCCCGCGCGGGACGGGGTTGAGCGGAAAAGTGATCAGCGAGGGCAAATCGTTGTTCATCCACGACAACCTGCAAACGGGCTCCTCCGGCGTCCGTTTTGGCACGGAACAACGCATCCGTTCCATCCTGGCCGTGCCGCTGCGGGAAGATCCTAAGATCGTCGGCATGGTGGCCGCCGAGTCCTACCAGCCAGACGCCTTCAATGAGCAGCATCGCGTCCTGCTGGAGACGCTGGCCGCGCAAATGGCCGCCGTCATTCAAAATGCCCGCCTCTTCGAAGAGACCCGCAAGCGCGTCGCCGAACTGGAGACCGTCAACCGCATCTCGATCGTCCTGCGCGCCATTTCGGATCAGACGGAAATGCTGGCGATCGTGCTGGAGGAAACGCTGACTGCGCTGAAAATGCCCACCGGCGCCATCAGCCTGTGGAACGAAGGCACCGGCAAACTGCACCGCGCCGCCGCCCGCGGCTGGCTTTCAGAGTTCAGCGAGTTGCCGCTCCAGCCTGGCGAAGGCATTTTTGGAAATGTCTTCGCCAGCGGGGATATCCACGTCACCCGCGATTTCATCAGCGACCCGTTAACCCTGCCGGAGAACAGCAGCCGATTGCCGCCCGGCTGGGGAGGCGCCTGCATCCCCATCCGCTCGGTGGACCGGATTCTCGGCGTGCTGCTGGTGGCGGTTCCCGCCGAACGCGAAGTGAGCCGCGACGAGATCCGCCTGTTGAACACCCTGGCGGAAATGACGGGCAGCGCCCTCCAGCGGATGAACCTCTACGAAGAGACCCAGCGCCGCGCCGGCGAATTCGAGTCCCTCTACGAGACCATGACCGCCATCTCCGGCGAACACGACCTGCCCGACCTTCTGCAAACCATCGTGATCAGCGCGACGAAACTGCTGGGCGCGGGCGGCGGCGGGATGTATCTGTACGACTCTGCGGCTGGCGACCTGAGACTGGCGACCTCCACGCATGAAGCCGCCCCCATCGGAACGCGGCTGAACCTGGGAGAAGGCCTGGCGGGACGCGTGGCCCAAAACCGCCAACCCATGCGCATGGACGATTATTCCGCCTGGGAACGCGGCGACGGCGTCTTCAAAGACTTGAAGGTTCACGCTATCCTTGAAACGCCCATGCTTCACAGCGGGGAACTGATCGGCGTGCTGGCTGTCGAGGAAGTCGGCGATTCCAAGCGCACTTTCACCGATCGCGATGAACGCCTGCTCTCGCTCTTCGCAGCCCAGGCGGCCGGGGCGGTCCGCTCGGCGCGCCTGCGCAAAGAGACCGAACGCCGCCTGCAAAACCTGCAATCGCTGCGCGAAGTGGACCGCGTCATCGCCTCTTCTTTCGACCTGCGGCCGATCCTGAATACCGTCATCAGCCATACCATCGCCCAATTGAACGTGGACGCCGCCGACGTGTTGATCCTGGACCCCGTTTTGCAGCTTCTGGAATTTGCCGCCGGGCGCGGCTTCCGCACGCGCGAGATCGAATCTGCCAGTCTCCGTCTCGGGGATGGACAGGCCGGCAGGGCCGCCCTCGAGCGCCGCGTCATGCACATCTCTGACCTGAGCCAGATTGGAGACGCCTTCCTGCGCTCCTCCATGCTGGCGGACGAGAATTTCCTGGAATACTATGGAGTCCCGCTCGTCAGCAAGGGCGAGGTGAAGGGCGTCCTGGAGGTATTCCATCGCTCGCCGCTGCCGACCGACCCCGAATGGCAGGACCTGCTCGAAACCATGGCCGGCCAGGTTGCCATCGCCATTGACAACGCGCAACTATTCGAAAGCATCCAGCGTTCAAACCTGGAACTGGGCCTGGCCTACGACGCCACCATCGAGGGCTGGTCGCGCGCCATGGACCTGCGCGACCAGGAAACGGAGGGACATACCCAGCGCGTCACTTCAAGGGCCGTGGAATTGGCCCGAGCCATGGGGATGATGGGCGATGAGATCGTCCACCTCCGCCGCGGCGCGCTCCTGCACGACATCGGCAAGATCGGGATCCCCGACAACATCCTCCTCAAGCCCGGCGACCTGACGGAGGAGGAATGGGCGGTCATGCGCAAACATCCCGTCTTCGCCTCCGAGATGCTGCGGCCCATTTCCTACCTGCGCCGCTCTTTGGATATTCCCTACCTGCACCATGAACGCTGGGACGGGAGCGGGTATCCGTTTGGGCTGGCGGGCGAACAGATCCCGCTGGCGGCGCGCATCTTCGCGGTGGTGGACGTGTACGACGCGCTGACCAGCGACCGTCCCTACCGCAAAGCGTGGACGAAGGCCGAGGCGCAAAACTACATCCGCGAAAACAGCGGCAAACTATTTGACCCCGAAGTGGCCGAGGTATTCCTGGAAGTGTGCCTGAAAGAAACGGACTAACGCTTCAGGCACACCAGCCCCTTCAGATACGTCCCCTCGGGGAAATTCAACGACACGGGATGGTCCGCGGCCTGCGACAAACGCTCGACGATCTGCGCGTCCGCGCCCGCGTCCAACGCGGCCGCGGCGACGACGCGCTGGAACAACCCCGCGTCCACGCCGCCCGAACACGAGAACGTGACCAGCAATCCCCCCGGACGAAGCAACTTAAATCCCAGCAGGTTGATGTCCTTGTAGGCGCGCGCCGCCTTCTCCGCGTGGGCGGCGGTGGGGGCGAACTTGGGCGGGTCGAGGATCACCATGTCGAAGGCGCGGCCCTCGTCGCGGAATTTGCGGAGAAGATGGAATACGTCCCCTTCGAGGGATGAATGCCGCGCGGCGTCCAAACCGTTCAAGGCGATATTCTCCCTGCACATCGCCAGCGCCCCGGCGGACGAGTCCACCGACAGCGTCGACTTCGCCCCTCCCGCCAGCGCGTTGACCGTGAACCCGCCCGTGTAGCAAAAGCAATCCAGCGTCTCGCGGCCCTCCGCCAGTTCGCGCACGCGCAGGCGGTTCGCGCGCTGGTCGAGGTAGAAGCCGGTCTTGTGGCCCTCGGCAATGTTGACGGCGAATTTCAAGCCGTGTTCGTGGATGGTAATTGGTGATTGGAGATTGGAGATTTCACCGCGCAACAAGCCTGTGACAGGAGGTAAACCTTCCAATTCGCGCGCGTCGGCGTCGGAACGTTCGTAGATCGTGGATAGTCCCGTTTCTTCGAGCAGGATGTCTGCGAGAGTCTCCTTCCAGAATTCCGAACCTGTCGTCAGCGATTGCAGGACGAGCGCCTCGCCATAACGATCCACGATCAAGCCCGGTAGTCCATCCGACTCGGCATACACCAAACGATACGAGTCCGAGGAACTTGTAACCTGTAACTTGTCACGCGTATCAAGCGCCGCGCGGATCTTTTGGCGGAAAAATCCCGCGTCGACCGGCTCGTCGTCGAAGGTCCAGACGCGGGCGCGGATCTGGGAATGAGGCGAGTACGCGGCCCGGGCGAGGAAGTCGCCTTTCGAGGAGAGTACGTCCACGGTCGCGCCCGACGCGGGTTCGTCGTCCACGCGAGCGACCGCGCCGGAGAAAATCCAGGGATGGCGCCGCAGCAGGCTTTTTTCGCGCCCCGGTTTGAGAGTGATGGGCATGCGGCCAGTATACCAGCCTGCGATATAATTTTGCTTCGGAGGCCCCATGACAGAAATATCCGAGCCCGTCGCCGTTCCAACTGAACCTGTCCCGGCGAAACCGCGCTTCGGCATCACCGCGGTTTTGCTCGCGGCGTTTTCGCTGTCGTTTTTTTGCGGGACGCTGATCTTTCAATCCGTCGCATGGTATCTCGTGCAGACCTTCTCCATGATGATGAGCCTCGGCCGCGCGGCGCTTATCGACGCGGGCGCGTTGGCCGCGCAGACCGTGATCGTCGCGCTCGTCTGCGCGGCGCTGTGGTACGCCACGCGGGATGAACGTTACCGCCCGGTCTTCGCGAGTTGGTTGGCTGCCGCGCTGGTCGGATTCCCCGCCGCGCTGCTGCGGCTGTTCGGCCCGAACAACGACCAGCTGGGCGCGCTGTCGCAGACTCTCCTCTGTCTCGTCGGCGCGGGACTCGTCTGGCGTTTCAACAAGATGGGATGGAACGGACGCGCCGCGCCCGCCGCGTTGATGATCGCCGCGCTGGGCATCTTCCCGCTGGCAAAGGCGGGCGCGCTCGGTTCGCCCGCGGACTTTGGGCTGGCTCTCCTCTCCGGGCTTTCTCTCGGCCTGTTCGCGTCCCTCCTCTACCGCCCGACGACGGGACACCTCCTCCTCGACGCGTTCGGGATTCTCGGCGTGTTGTCGCTGCTGGCTTCGGCGCTCGGCTACGATGGCGGACAGTTGATCCTGCTTCTGGCGCTGCCGCCTTTTGCGCTGGCGCTCGCGGCGCTGATGCCCTCTCTCGCGGGCGGGACGCTGCTCACCGGGCTGGCAGCCGCGGCCGCCTTCGCGTTCATTGACCCGACCGAGTTAAGTATCATTCTCGGCGACTTCACGGGAATTGGCCTCGGCGCCGCGTCTGGAGCGCTGGCCGCTGGCGCGGCGCTCGGCGTGGCCGCGTGGATCGTCCGCGCGGCGTTCAAGAACGCGTCCGAGTCGGGCTGGCGCAAACCCGCGTCGGTCGTCGGCGCGGCGCTGTTGTGGCTGGGACT
The DNA here is from genome assembly GCA_002473085.1 of Anaerolineales bacterium UBA7227. Taxonomy (GTDB): domain Bacteria; phylum Chloroflexota; class Anaerolineae; order Anaerolineales; family Villigracilaceae; genus Denitrolinea; species Denitrolinea symbiosum. The sequence goes on along the minus strand of DKTP01000074.1, from coordinate 2,615 downwards.
CGCCGCGCTGTATTTCGGCGCGGGCCATCCGGGTTTCTACGGCGACCGAATCTTCGTCATCTTCAAAGACCAGGCGGATATTTCCGCGGCGGCGGACATCGAAGACCGGGACGAGCGGCTCACGTTCGCCTACCGGCAGTTGACCGCGCACGCGGACGAGTCGCAGGCGCAGGTCCGTTCCGCGCTCGACCGTTTCGGCGTGAAATACACGTCCTATTATCTCGTCAACGCCATCGAGGTTCAGGGCGGGACGCTCGTCCGCCTGTATATGATGACGCGTCCCGAGGTGGACCGCGTCATCCCCAGCCCGCGCCTGCGTCCCATCCCGCCCGATTCGCCCCGGCGCGGCAGCGACTCGTCGGTCAGCGGCGAGCCGCAATGGAACGTCAAAATGATCGGCGCGGACAAGGTCTGGGAGGAGTTCGGCGCGCGCGGCGCGGGGATCGTCGTCGGGCAGTCGGACAGCGGCGCGGACGGGAGTCACCCCGCGATCCGCGACCAGTATCGAGGTCACGCGGGCGGCGGGGACGATTACAACTGGTTCGATCCGTGGGACGCGACTGCCAGTCCCAACGACGAGGGCGGTCACGGCACGCACACGCTGGGGACGATCCTCGGCAGGGGCGGCATCGGCGTCGCGCCCGACGCGCAGTGGATCGGGTGCGTCAACCTCGACCGCAATCTCGGCAACCCGGCGTTGTACCTGGACTGCATGCAGTTCATGCTGGCGCCGTTTCCGCAGGGCGGCGATCCGTTCACGGACGGCGACCCGATGAAAGCCGCGCACGTGTTGAACAACTCATGGGGCTGTCCCGAACTGGAAGGCTGCGACCCGACCGCGTTGCAGGCCGCCGCGGAGCATTTACGCGCGGCGGGGATCTTGGTGGTTGTCTCCGCAGGGAATGACGGCCCGAACTGCAATACGGTGAAAGATCCGCTGGCCCTCTACGACTCGGTCTTCTCTGTCGGCGCGGTGGACGAGCGCGGCGATATGGCGTTCTTCTCCAGCCGCGGCCCGGTGACGGCGGACGGTTCGGGACGCATGAAGCCCGACATCGCCGCGCCGGGGATGGCGATTTTGTCGTCCACGCCGCAAGGCACGTATGGTTTGATGAGCGGCACTTCGATGGCCGGTCCGCACGCGGTGGGCGCGGTGGCGCTGCTGTGGTCGGCTGCCCCGGACTTAATCGGCGATATTGACCGCACGGAGCAGATTCTGATCCAATCGGCGCAGTCGTATCGCGGGGATACGGCTTACGGCTGTTTCGAGGGCGGCGTCCCCAACGCCGCGTACGGCTATGGGATTTTGAACGTGTACGAGGCGGTGAAACTGGCGTTGGGAAAATGACAGGCGATCAACGCTGTCCCTCTTCGGGGTACGGTCTCAGGCGCTCCATCCAGTGCGTTGGCTCATGGAGCAGGGTGAAGCCGTGACGGGCATATAGCCCGTGCGCGTCGTCAGTGGCGAGCATCCAGCGGCGCGCGTTTTTCACGTCGGGGTGCGAGAGGACGGTTTCGACCAGCCATTTCCCCAGTCCGCGGCCGCGGTAATCCTCGTGGATGAACACGTCCATCAGGTAGGCGAAGACGGCCTGGTCGCTGAGGACGCGCGCCATGCCGATCTGGCGGGAGCCGTCGTACAGTCCGAAGGGAAGCGAGTGGGCGAAGGCGCGTTCGACGGCGGCGCGCGGCCGTCCCTGCGCCCAGTAGGCGCGGTTCAGGAAATCGCAAATCACGTCGAAGTCGAGGCGGGCCGGGTCGGCGCTGATGAGGAATTCGTCGCGGCGGACTTCAAAATACGACATGGCGCAAGTTTAACACAGGTGGTATTATCCCCGACTATGTTTAAGTCAATTCAATGGAAAACATTTCCGCGTGACTTTCTTATCATCCAGTTCGGGTTCGCCCTCTTCGGCCTGTCGCTGGCGTTGATGATCCGCGGCAACCTCGGGACCGGGGCCTGGTCTGTGCTGGAAGTGGCGATCTCGCAGCGGACGGGACTCACTCCCGGCACGCTGACGGTCATCGTGGGATTCACGGTGCTGGTCATTGCGATGGCGCTGGGCGAGCCGGTCGGCTGGGGGACGCTGTTCAACATTCTTTTCATCGGGCCGTGGGAGGACCTGTTTCTGTGGCTGATCCCCTCCGTGCATGGCGCCCTGTTGTTGCAGGCGGTCATGCTGCTCGGATCGGTGGCGGTGCAGGGAGTCGCCAGCGCGGTCTACATCGGGGTGAACGCGGGCGCGGGTCCGCGCGACTCGCTGATGCTGGCGGTCCAGCGCGCCAGCCGCTTAAGTCTGCGCGTGGCGCGCGGCATCATCGAAGTCGGCGTCTTTTTTCTGGGCTGGGCGCTCGGCGGACCGGCCGGAGTCGGGACCCTGGTCTTCGCGGTGTTGATCGGTCCCGCCGTGCAGAGGGCGTTCCATTTGTTTCGAGTCCAGGTCCACGATTCCGGGGCGGACGCGGCGGCCGAGGCGGGGGCGGAATAGTCGTGGGCGAAATCCCTTTTGGAAAACGTCTGCTCTGGCTGCTCGCGGCGGCGGCCATCCAAAGCGTTTACATCCCTGCCAGCCAGGCGACGAGCGGCGGGATCGCGCCGAAACTTCCTTTCGAGC
>DKTP01000128.1:4659-13497 GCA_002473085.1 Anaerolineales bacterium UBA7227 | reverse complement strand
GGCAGGGACAGACCGACGAGGCCGAACTCGGCTTCACGTACGAGGAAGCGGACAAACTCCTGTACCTCCTCGTTGACCAGCGTTACCTGCCCGAAGAATGCGTGGAGGCGGGCTTCGATCCATCCTTCGTGGATAAAGTCCTCGCCCGCGTCCGCCGCTTCCAGTTCAAGCGCATGATGCCCGTCATCGCCAAGATCAGCAACCGCACCGTCGGCTACGATTTTCTCTATCCCCGCGATTGGGGGATGTGAACCCGCGCTCGACGCCGGACGCGCCGCGCCTGGAATTCAGAACCTGATCCCGCCGCCTACCCTACAATTCCCATACATTGCGGATAGACGGCGATTTTGGCGGTTGACTTTGCCGCCGATTGTGACTATACTGCCAGTATGCGAGTGATAAAGTTTTTCATGCCCTGGGTATCTTGAAAGGCACGCGGATTGCCGCGTGCCTTTTGTTATCTCACAAAATGAAAAGGAGATAAAATATGGACTCTGGACTGATCAGCAAACTGGACAAGGCTAAGCGCTATGCGGAAGACCGCGAGCGCATCCGCTTCAATAAATTCAACGTGACCTTCCGCGGCGCCAACAACGACCACTACGTCAGTTTTGACAACGGCGTCTTCCAATGCGACTGCGAATTCTTTATCACTCACCAACGTTGCAGTCACACCATGGCGCTCGAAATCCTGCTCAAGGATATGATCGAAGTCGCCGAACCCGCCTAACCCGACAACTGAATAAGCGAAGTCGGCCATCCTTCGCCTGCGGAGGGTGGCCGATTGCTTTAAATTCACGTGAGTCTTTCCAGCGCGGTTTTAAATTCAGACAATTTCGGGTACAATTTTGACCATGAAGAGTATTTCCCGCAGGGATTTTCTAAAGCTGGGCGGCCTGGCGCTGGGATCGCTCGCGTTTTCCCCGCATCTGTCGTTTGACTCCCGGTTCGACGACGCCTTATTGGTGCGCGTCGCCACCTCGTCGGTCAGCGTGTACGCGGAGCCGAGCGACCAGAGTCGGATCGTCAGCGCCTGGTATCGGGACGAACTCGTCCGCGTGTACGAGGAGGTCCGAGGCGTGAACGGCGAGCCGAAGTACAACCCCGTCTGGTACCGCGTCTGGGGCGGATACATGCACCGCGCCCATCTGCAAAAGATCAAGATCATCTACAACCAGCCGATTGAAGCCCTCGCGGAGGGAACGCGCCAACTGGTGGAAGTGACCGTCCCCTTCACGCAGGCATACCAACATTCCAACCGCTCCGGCTGGCAGCCGAACCTCCGCCTCTACTACGAGTCCGTCCATTGGGTGGACCAGATCGTGGACGGCCCCGACGCGCTCCCCTGGTACCGCGTCTTCGACGCCTCGGGCGTGTACTACGTCTCGTCGCTCCACGTCCGCCCGATCCCGTTTCCCGACCTCGCCCCGATCTCGCCCGAAGTCCCCCTCCAGGAAAAGCGCATTGACGTCAACCTGACCACCCAGACGCTGACCGCCCTCGAATACGGCAAGCCCGTCTTCGAGACGAAGATCTCCTCGGGCGCCAATTTCCCGCGCAAGCCAGGACAGATCTCCACCGTCACGCCCAAAGGCGACTTCCGTATTTTCGAGAAAAAACCCTCGGTCCACATGGGCAACGGCAACCTCGTCGCGGACATTGACGATTATGAACTGCCCGGCGTCTCCTGGGTGGCCTATTTCACCGAGCATGGACACGCCTTCCACGGCACCTACTGGCACGACAACTTCGGTACGCCCATGAGTCACGGCTGTATTAACATGCGCTCGTCCGAGGCGCGCTGGCTCTTCCGCTGGGCGCTCCCCGCGCACAAAGTGGAAGACCTCCCCACGAAGTACTACTCCCGCGATTACGGCACCGCCGTCCGCATCTTCTATTAGACCATGCCCGAACTTCTCTGGTCTGGTAAGCGTCTCCCCGCACCCGCGTCCGCCTCGCTCCTCACCGAGGCGGTTGTATTTCCGCACGGACGCGGCTATCCCGACGCGCGGCCGCAAAACCGCCTTGTTCTGGGGGACAACCTCGCCGTGATGTCGGCGCTGCTCCCCGAGTACGAGGGACGCGTCAATCTCATCTACGCCGACCCGCCGTTTTTCACGAATCGGAAATTCAACGCGCGCATCGGACAGGGCGAGGATTCCCGCAAGCCCGACCAATGGCAGCTTGCCGAGGGCTATCACGACAACTGGACCGACCTCGACGCCTACCTCCAATTTTTGTACGAGCGCCTTGCGCTGATGACCCGTCTCCTCGCGCCAAACGGGACTCTCTACCTGCACCTCGACTGGCACGCGGACTCCTACGCCCGCCTCATGCTCGACGAACTGCTCGGCCCCGAATCCCTGCTCAACGAGATCATCTGGACGTATCACGGTCCCTCGCCCATCCGCACCGCCTTCAACCGCAAACACGACACCATCCTCGCCTGCGTCAAAGGTCCAAACTACACCTTCAACGCCGACGCCGTACGCGAACCGTACAACCCATCCACGGTGAAGACGTTCGCCTCTTCGCCCAAAGCGGGGTTCGGCAAAGTCCCAAACCTGGCACGCGGCAAAGTCCCCGAAGACTGGTGGTACTTTCCTGTGGTGGCGCGCCTCCACAACGAGCGGACGGGCTATCCCACGCAAAAGCCCGAAGCGCTGCTCGAGCGGATCATCCTCGCCTCATCGAATCCTGGCGACCTCGTTGCGGACTTCTTCTGCGGATCGGGGACGACTCCCCTCGTCGCCGCGCGGACGGGACGCCGCTTCCTCGCCGCCGACGAAACTCTCCGCGCCGTTCACACCACCCGCAAGCGGTTGACTGCGACCGAGGCCGCGTTCACCCTCGAGCGTGATTCCGCTTCCCCCTTCGATCTTCAATCTTCATCCTTCAATCTTAAACTTTCATCCAACTCCGTCTCCCTCTCCAATGCCGTCGACATTGACTACTGGGAAGTGGATCCCGATTGGGACGGGAAAACCTTCCGAAGCGCGGCCCAGGCCGCCCGTCCCGCGCGACGCGGGGAGATTCCCTCCGAGTTGAAAATAAAAATCGGACGCAGGGTTTGCGTCCGATGGGTGACGGTCGAAGGTCGGCAGTTTCAGGCGGAATTAAACGTCTAGCCGATAGCCCACGCCGCGGATGGTCTTGAGGAAGCGGGGATTGTTCGGGTCAATTTCGATGGCGCGGCGCAGCCAGGAAATATGCACGTCGAGCGTGCGCGTGTCGCCCGTATAGTTGGTGTCCCAGACGCGTTTGAAAAGAGATTCGCGCTCCACGACCTCGCCGTGATGGTCGAGCAGGATGCGCAGGAGTTTGATGAGGCGCGGGGTGAGTTTGCTGCTCTTGCTCAGGCATTTGACGCGGCGATGTTCCACATCGAGGCGGATGGGACCGACGTGAATGACGTTCTTTCCGTCGCTGGGCAGGAGCGGTTTAATACGGTTGACGAGTTTCTGCGCGGTGAACGGCAGGGACAGCACGGCGTCGGCGGCGTCCTTGTCCACTTCCGCGCCGTTGGCGACGATGAGGATGATGGGGAGTTTGGCGTCTCTTTCGTTCAGCGACTGGCAGATGCGCACGCCGCTGCTTCGCAGCGAGGCGGCGTTGACCACCGCCAGGTGAGGCGCGATCTTGTCGAGCCGTTTGGCCGCTTCGCCGCCGCTCTGAACGATCACAACTTCAAATCCCTTCTTCTGCAGGTCGGGCGCAAAAGAAGGGACCTCGGTGTGTCGGCCTTCGATCAGGAGGATTTTGGCGTCTTTCATTTCGCTGTACGGGATAATTCCAATGATTGATGTTTTTGCCGCATGGCGGCGGTTTTCTTTAACATTGCCAATTGCATTATACACCAATTCTTAACAAAACGTTTTTCATCCGTTGGTACTGTAGCGCAAGTCTCAGGCTTGCGCTGCAAAATTGTGTAAAAAGCCTCGCGCTATCAAACTCGCGAGGCCTTTCATTGATCACTGAACGCTGATCGCTGATTTACGTGCCTTCTTCCCACGAGTTCAGGTACTTGACCTGTTCCTCGGTGAGCGTATCGATCTTGACGCCCATCGCGTGGAGTTTCAGGCGGGCGATCTCGGCGTCAATCTCCGCCGGGACGGAGTAGACGCGCTTCTCGAGGCTTTTCGCGTTCTTCACCATGTACTCCGCGGCCAGCGCCTGGTTGGCGAAGGACATGTCCATCACGGAGGCGGGATGTCCCTCGGCGGAGGCCAGGTTGATGAGACGTCCCTGGCCGAGGATGTTGATCTTGCGTCCGTCCTGCGTCTCGTATTGGTCCACGAACGGGCGGACGAGTTTCGGCTCGCCCTTCGACATCTTCGCCAGCGCGGGGATGTTGATCTCCACGTTGAAGTGTCCGCTGTTGGCGACGATGGCGCCGTCCTTCATCGCGGCGAAGTGATGACCGTCCAGCACGTTGATGTCGCCCGTCACGGTGCAGAAGATGTCGCCGATCTTTACGGCCTGCTCCATCGGCATGACCTCGTAACCGTCCATCATGGCTTCGAGCGCTTTGAGCGGGTCCACTTCGGTGATGATGACCAGCGCGCCCATGCCGCGCGCCCGCGAGGCCAGCCCGCGTCCGCACCAGCCGTAGCCCGCCACGACGAAACGCTTGCCCGCCAGCAGGACGTTGGTGGCGCGGATGATCCCGTCCACGGTGGATTGTCCCGTGCCGTAGCGGTTGTCGAAGAGATGTTTGGTCAGCGCGTCGTTGACGGCGATGACGGGGAAGTTGAGCATCTTATCGGCGGCCATGGCGCGCAGGCGGATGACGCCCGTGGTCGTCTCCTCGGTTCCGCCCACGATGTCGGTCAGCAGTTCGCGGCGGTCCTTGTGGATGGTGGAGACGAGGTCGGCGCCGTCGTCCATGGTGATGTTCGGCTTGTGGTCGAGCGCGGCCGCGATGTGCTTGTAATAGGTGACGTTGTCCTCGCCCTTGATGGCGTAGGTGGGGATTTCGTAGATGTTGACCAGCGCGGCGGCCACGTCGTCCTGCGTCGAAAGCGGATTGGACGCGGTCAGCACCAGGTCCGCGCCGCCTTCCTGGAGCGTGCGCGCCAGGTTGGCCGTCTCGGTGGTGACGTGGAGGCAGGCCGACATGCGGACGCCCTTGAGCGGTTTCTCTTTCCTGAACCGTTCGCGGATCTGCCGCAAAACGGGCATTTCGCGCTCCGCCCATTCCACGCGGCGGCGGCCGCCCTCGGCCTGGTTGATGTCTTTGATATCGTAATTGCTCATGTGAACTCCTTGTTTGTAGAGAGAAGAGAGCGGAGAATAGAGAATAGTTGGTTGGACTGTTCTCTACTCTCCGTTCTCTAGTAACTGATTTAGCTTTCCGCCATCGTCAAAATGCTCGCGGAAGCGTTCGACAAATTCTTTTCGGGTATACGAGTGCGCCTGCGGGCCGCGCTGTTCGAGACAGTAGACCGCCGCCAGCGAACCGATCTCGCCGCACAACTTCCAGTCGAAACCATGGGCGTAGCCGGTCAGGAATCCGCCGCGGAACGCGTCGCCCACGCCGGTCGGGTCCACGATCTCGCGCTCGGGGACGGCAGCGATGAAGATGTCGTCCCCGTTGACGTAGAGATTGGCGCCGTCCTTGCCGCGCGTGATCACGATAACTTTGACGTGCTGGAGCATCTGCTGTAAGTCCCAGCCCGTCTTTTTGGAGATCAATCCAAACTCGTAGTCGTTGCAGAAGAGGAAGTGCGCGCCTTCCATGTCGCGCGCCAGTTCGTCGCCTTCGAGACGCAGCGCCTGCTGGCTGGGATCGTAGAGATATTTGATCCCCAGTTCGCGGCACTCGGCGGGAAATTTCATCATGGCATCGGGCGCGCTCGGCGAGACGACTACCAGGTCGGGCATTTGCTTCAACGCTTTGATGGATTGGCGGGCGGCGTCGCCCATCGCGCCGGGGTAGAACGAGGCGATCTGGGCCGAGGCCTGGTCGGTCGTCGCGAAGAACGAGGCGGTGAACTGCCCGGGGACGACCTCCATCAGCGCGGTGTCCACGCCCTTCGATTCGAGCCAGGCGCGGTAGTCGCCGAAGTCCTCGCCCACGGTCGCCATCACGCGCGGACGCTGTCCGAGCAGCGCCATCGTGTAGGCGATGTTGGGCGCGATCCCGCCGCGCTGTTTGGACATGGAATCGACGAGGAACGAAAGGCTGATCGAGGCCAGCCGCTCGGGCAGGATCTGTTCCTTGAACAGGCCGGGGAAGGTCATCAAATAATCGTAGGCTACAGAGCCGGTGAGAAGGATGTCCATCAATGTCTCCGCACAAAAAGACGCCCTCGGTGGAGAGCGCCGTATCAAGCGGGCGGGAGTTTATCACGGAGAAGATGGAATGTAAAGGAATCTGCGCGCCGTTTTTCGCGCGCTGTGGATATAATCCGCCCAATGGCCCGCGTTCTCTATTCCGCGTTCGACGTTGTCCCCAGCCCGAAGGGCGCCTCTACGCACATCCTCCATAACCTGCGCGGACTGGTGGAAAGCGGACACGAAGTCCGCCTCATCACGCCCTCCGACGGGATCTTACCGCTTGACGATTCGCTCGAAGGCGCGCTGGTCACGCGCGTCGCGCAGGACATGACGCAAAACTTCCTGTCGCGCGCCGCGGACTTTGGTCGGGCGGTGACGCGTCACGCGGCGCTCTCGCCCGCCTACGACGTTGTCCATTATCGTTCGGTCTGGTGCGGACTTCCGCTCGCGCAGGCGCGCCGCGAGCGCGGCTACAAAACGCTTTTCGAAGTGAACGGACTTCCCTCCGTCGAACTGAAATATCACTATCCGACCATCGAACCCGAACTGTTGGCGAAGATCAAGGAGCAGGAGATCGCCACCCTTCATCTTTCGGACGCCATCGTCTGCCCCTCGCGCGTGACGCGCGACTACATCGCCTCGCTCGGACTCGACCCCAAGCGGGTGACGGTTGTCCCGAACGGAGTCAGTCCCTCGGACTTTTCCCCGACGCCGCTCCCCGCGCGTGGGGGCCGCGTCCCAACTCTCCTCTACATCGGCACCCTCGCCGATTGGCAGGGATTGGACGTGTTGATCAAAGCCCTGCCGAAGATTTTGGACAAGCGCGAGGTCCGACTCCAGATCGTCGGGCGCGGGCGTTCGCGCCAGCGGAAATTGCTCGCCAAATACATCCGCAAATTGGGGATCGAAGCGAGTGTGATCGTCCAGCCTGCCGTCCCGCACCACGAAGTCCCCGCGCTGGTCGCCGCGGCTGACATCTGCGTCGCGCCGCTGGGACTCAACGACCGCAACGTGACGCAGGGCGCCTGTCCGATCAAGGTGTTGGAATATATGGCGGCGGGACGTCCCCTGTTGGCGTCGAACATGCCGATCGTGCGCGAACTCGTCCGCGAGGACGTGGACGCGCTGCTGTTCTCCCCGAACGATCCCGAAGACCTGGCGCGGCAGGCGCTGACGCTGCTGAACGATTTCGAGTTGTCGAAGCGCCTGTCCGACTCCGCTGCTGAGCGCGCGCGGACGAGGTTCACCTGGCACGAGTCGCAGAAGAAACTGGCGAAGGTTTACGAGAAGTTGCTGGCTTGAGAGGTTGAGACAGTCACTTTGCTGGTTGTTCGTCCGCGGCCATGATTCTCTCGGGATGCGCGTACAGGTTGAACCGATTCCTGCGCGCGTAGCCGATCAGCGTGACCCCCCATTTTTCCGCCAACTCAATGGAAAGTGACGAAGGCGAGGTGCGCGAGACGACGATCTCCACGCCCAGCCGCGCGGCCTTTTGCAGCATCTCCGAACTGATGCGTCCCGTCGTGACCAAAATGCGGCGTTCGGGCCAGAGTCCCTGCATCAGGCACAGGCCCGCGATCTTGTCGAGGGTGTTGTGGCGGCCGATGTCCTCGGCGGAGAGCAGGACGCGCTCGCCGTCGGTCAGCACGGAGGTGTGGACTCCGCCCGTCTCGCGGTAGAGATCCTGCGCCTCGAACAGCATCTCGACGAGGCGGTTGATCTGGCTGGCGGGGAGGACGAAGCCGTTCGACGGCGCGGCCGGCCGAGGGTCCGCGAAAGAATCGACGGCGGTCTGTCCGCCCGTGCAGCCCGAAGTGCGCGTCCACTTGGTGGGCTTGTCCGCCGCGTGCGTCAACCAGACGTCCACGTTGTCGCCGTGTTCGCAGACGCGCACGTCGGAGACTTCGTCCATCGATTCGATCACGCCTTCGTTGAAGAGGAAGCCGACCGCCATCGCTTCGAGCAGGACGGAGGTGCACATGAACGACACCCAGACTTCGCCGTTGACGGTGAGCGAGACGGGCGTCTCGACGATGACGCTGGCGTGGACGGGTTTGAATTCGGTCGAGTCGATTTGAACGTATTGGATGGGTTTGCGTGGTTCCAGCATGATGCACCTGTAAATGCGGTACACGGATTTTTTAAAGGCTTTATCCGTGAATGTCCGTAAAATCTGCGTAATCCGTGTACGGAAGATTTTACTCTTCTTTTCTGCAACTCTTCTTGTGCGCGGCGACGAAACGATCGGGGTCGGACAGGAACGCGCCGAGACAGGAATCGGTGCAGAGATAAATGCGGCGGCCGCGGTATTCGGCCTGGGGAAAATAATCGGGGTCTGCGCGGAAGACGCGTCCGCAGATGGCGACGAAGGAGTCGCGCTTTTTCTGTTCGGCGGCGGTCTTGAGATCGGACATGGTTTGGATTCTAATCGGTTTTTGTGGGTTGGCCGCGCGACGAGAGCGGCTGAATTGATTGGCTTAACATGAAGTCACGAAGGCACAAAGTATCCATGAACGGGGGGGGGGCGCCCCGAATGATGAAAATTTGGAATCCCGAAGT
>DKTP01000128.1:0-4593 GCA_002473085.1 Anaerolineales bacterium UBA7227 | reverse complement strand
ACTTCGGGAAAGCCGCAAGTGGAACTTGCGGAATCCCTTTTATTTTCATCAGAACCTTTGAGTCTTGACGGCTTGGCGTCAAAAACCAGGCAAGTATCCGCTCCCGCGCAACCTTCAATCTTCGACCTTCAATCTTCCAACGATTTTCACGCAATCATGCAGAAACACTTCTTCCTTGTGCGGCGCGTCGGGGAGTTCGCTGGTCAGGTCTTGCGCGGGGAAGTGGAGATTCTCGTGCAGGTCGCCGCGCCACTTTGGGCAATCGGTCACGTCGTAGACGAGGCCGCGATGCGCGATCCACTTGCGGGTCCCGCGCTCGCCGTCGTTGCGGCGGAGTTCGGTCAGGGCGATGATGCGGTCGGGGATGTCCATGACGAAATTATAACCGCAGGGACATGGCTTATAATTGCCGCATCCCACCAAGTGAATATCGAGGAAATATGAGAACTCCATTCGTTGCTGGAAACTGGAAAATGAACAAGACCGTCGCCGAGGCGCGCGACCTGGTCTTCAAGATGGCCGTCGAACTGCGCGAGATCGGCGGCGTGGAAAAAGTCCTCTGCCCGCCGTTCCCCTCGCTGGTGGCCGTCTCCGCGCTGCTGGCTGGGACCGACATCGGTCTCGGCGCGCAGAACATGCACTGGGAAGCCAAAGGCGCGTTCACGGGCGAAGTGGCGCCGAACATGGTGAAGGAATTTTGCAACTATGTCATCATCGGACATTCCGAGCGGCGCGCCTACTTCGGCGAGACGGACGAATCGGTGAACAGGAAAGTCCGCGCCGCGCAAGCCGCCGACCTGACTCCCATCGTCTGCGTCGGCGAGACGCTCGAACAGTACGAGTCGAATCGCACCTCGGAAGTGGTCGCGCGCCAGATCCGCGAGGGCCTCGCCGGGACGGACCCCGCGCTCGCCTCCCGACTCGTCGTCGCCTACGAACCCGTCTGGGCCATCGGGACGGGACGCGCCTCGACGCGCGAAAACGCCGAGGGCGTGGTACGCGGCGTCATCCGCCCCGCGCTGACCGAACTCTTCGGCGCCGACGCGGCCCAGGCGATCCGCGTCCTCTACGGCGGGTCGGTCACCGCGGCGAACGCAGCCGAGTTCTTCGCCAGCCCCGAAATTGACGGCGCGCTGGTCGGCGGCGCGTCGCTCAAACAGGACGAGTTCGTCGCCATCGCCAAAGCCGCGCGCGCTTCGTAGACTTTGCCCGATTAGTATTTCGATTTTTTGGCTGTGATATACTGAAATCGAGGCGATTACGAAAGGTGACGACGATGGCCGACATAGCTCTTTATCCTCTCCCCAGATTGCGAAACCTGCCCGATTCGCTCCCTCTGGATAAAGCGGTTCGGATCGAACTTGTGGAAGGCGTGCCTGTTTTTAAGGCATCCCAAACCATCCAGGATCGAATTGAAGAATTATTGCGTAAACAACGCGAAGCCAGATTGAAAGCTGGCGAAGAAACCGAACTGGACAGGTATGAAGAAATGGACGATTACCTGAGTTTCGTGAATCGCGTTGTGCGGAATCTGATGCAGTCAGAAAAACACGGGAGCGCTTAATGGCGCTTGGGGGCAAAATTCGATCGGCGACCCGGCAGGCTGTGCGCGCCTGATTACTGTCCACTCATGTTCACTGGCCTCGCCTGGTTTCTCCTCGCGCTTCTGCCGCTGGTTTTTCTCCAGCGGCTTTTGCACCGCGAGATTCAGGCGGTCTTCCTCATCGTCACGCGCCACCCAGGTTTGACGATCGGTCTCTTCTCGATGCTGTTTTTCCCTGGCGTGCTGCTGCACGAACTGAGTCATTTCCTGATGGCGAAACTGCTCGGCGTGCGGACGGGCGGATTCTCCCTCCTGCCGCAGGTCCTTCCCGACGGGCGACTCCTGCTCGGCTATGTGGAGACCCAGCGCACGGACGTGGTCCGCGATTCGCTCATCGGAGTCGCGCCCCTCGTCGCGGGCGGATTCTTCATCGCCTACGCGTCCATCTATAAATTGGATTTGCTCCTGCTCTGGCAGATCCTTCAAAGCGGACAGACGGCCCTCTTTCTCGAAGCATTACGCGTATTACCTGCCGTCAAAGACTTTTCCCTCTGGTTCTATCTCACCTTCGCGGTCAGCAGTACCATGCTCCCCTCCGCCTCCGACCGCCACGCCTGGACTCCGCTCGCGACGTGGGTGGCTGGCATCCTGGCGCTGGCCCTGCTGGCGGGCGCGGGCCCGTGGATGCTCGCCGTCGTCGCGCCGCCGCTGAACGATTTCCTGCGATCGGCCGCCATGTTGTTCGGACTGAGCGCGGCGGTCCACGCCAGCCTTCTCCTGCCGACGTTCCTCGTCCACAAATTTGTGGCGCGGGCGTTCAAGGTGGACGTTAACTGACGGCGCGAACCGTCCACGAATGCGGCCGCGAATTCGTGGAGACGACCGTCAACTCATCCGAAAAATTTTCGATATTCGTCGTGATCGCCGATCCAATACCACGTCACGGTATCGTTTTCCATGATTCCTACGGCGCGGATTCCGATTGTGATTCGTACCGACCAGATTTTTTCTTCCGTGTTGATGCATTTGAAATGCAGCGATGGATGAAAAGGATTTTCCGCCCAAAGTTTAAAAATTTTCCTGGCGCGCTCGTGGACTGATTTATCCAGCCGTTCATATTTTTCCCAAAAAGACGGCAGGGTACGAGATTTCATAGCCGATCAAAATCCATTGGCTCGGCTTTATTTTCGGCGATTTGCTTGCGGGCTTCCCGCGCGGATTCATAAAGTCCCATTTGCGAGCGGGCAAAGTCTTCGTTCCAGCGGGCTTCATCTTCCAACTCGGCCAGCCACCTCTGCAAATATTCAGCCGCCTGCGATTGGATCTCCTCTGGCTGGAATTCCAGCATTTTGACAATGGTTTCGATTGCGGGAGTTGCCATAAAAATCTCCTTGTCAATTCCGCTTTAAGTATAGCATGAAAGAACGAGAGGGGTTTTCGCCTTCCAAGTTGTCTTATAATCTGAAAACACGCAATGAAAAAACACATCCTCCCCCTCGTCCTGATTCTCCTCTCCCTCCTCCTCGCCTTCGCGCTCCTCACCAAAGACCACGATTGGGGCGACGACTGGGCCTCCTATCTCATGCAGGCCATCGCCATCACCAAAGGCCAGACGCAGGACTTCATCCAGCGCAATACGTTCACGATGCGCATGTCCACGCAGTTCATCGGCCCCGACGCGTACCCGTGGGGCTTCCCCGCGCTCCTCGCGCCGTTCACCCTCGCCTGCGCCCCGCTCGATATTTTCTGCCTCAAATCCATCAACCTGATCTTCTGGACGCTCTTCCTCCTCGTCTTTTATCTGCTTCTCGCCCGCCGACTCCCGCCCCTCCAGTCCGCGCTCCTCGTCGCGGTTTTCGCCTTCAGTCCGCTCCTGCTCAACTTCAACAACCAACTTACCTCCGATATCGCCTTTCTCTTTTTCTCCACTCTCGCCTTATTTCTTGTGGAGCGGGCGTCCGACTCGCTTTACAGAAACATCCTCCTCGGCTTCGCGCTCTTCCTCGCTTTCTTCGTGCGGACGAATGGGATTCTCCTCCTCCCGACCCTCTTCCTCGCCCAAGCCTTTGACTACCTCCAGACTCGTCCCCGCCTCCTCCCTGACTGGAAGCGGATCCTGGCCAACGACCTGGTTCCCTACTACGTCTTTGGTCTCCTCACCCTCGCCGACCTGCTCATCTTCCCCGCGGGCGAGGGATCGCACTTCGAGCGACTCTCGGTCATCTCTTTCAAGAGCCTCGCGGATAACGTCTCCGCCTACTTTGCCATGCCCGCCTTCTTTTTCAGCGACCTGCCCTATCCCGAAATTATTTACGGCGTCCTGCTGCCCTTCATCCTCGGCGGAATCGTCTTGAACTTTGAAAAAGATTTTCCTCTTATCGCTTATCTGGTTTTGAGTTATGTGCTGTTCATCCTCTGGCCTGAACAGCAGGGGATTCGTTTCCTCTTCCCGATCCTGCCCCTGCTTGTCTACTTCGCGTATCGGGGCATGACGGCTGCTTCCTTCGCATTGACCTCCCAATTCCAGCGCGCGGGTCAATGGGTGACGCGCGGATTCTGGCTGGTTATCGTCGCCGCCTTCGCGTGGACCTCCCTCACGATGGCACGCGACAACCTCGCGCAGGGACGCGGTCCCTACGGCAACGTCTTCGATCCGTTGTCCATCGAGATGTTCGATTACGTCAAAAGCCAGACCGCCCCAGACGACGTCATCGCGTTCTACAAACCGCGCGCCCTGCGTCTCTTCACCGACCGCTATACCCTGTTGATTGACAGGTGCGACGCGCTTCCCCTCGCGAAATACGTCGTCCTGCGCAAATCGCGCGGCGGCGTGGACCAAGTCTCCCCCGACGACATCGAATCCTGCAACCCGTCCATTGCAGCGACGAGGGTGTTCGTGAACGAGAAGTTCGCAATCTATCGGATTCTCTCGAAATAACGTGAATTGCTCTGCCGCGCATCTTTTTGAGTAAAAAGGCATGACATGAAAAAGATCGCCCTGCTTTTCCTGGTTGCAACTCTATCAGCAGCCTGCGCGCCGACCCTCACCC
>DKTP01000026.1 GCA_002473085.1 Anaerolineales bacterium UBA7227 | reverse complement strand
AGCCCGACCGCGTCCCCGTCGCGCTCTGGCGCCACTTCCCCGTGGACGACCAGTCTCCCGAAACGCTCGCCGCCGCGACGCTTCACTGGCAAAGGCAATACGATTTCGACTTCGTCAAAGTGACTCCCGCCTCGTCGTTCTGTCTCAAGGACTGGGGCGCGGACGACGTTTGGGAGGGACACACCGAGGGGACGCGCCGCTACGTCAAACGCGTCGTCTCTGGACCTCGCGACTGGGCGCGCCTGCCCGAGCTGGATCCAACCTCGCCGCGTCTTTCCGCGCAACTGGAATGTCTCCGCCTCCTCAAGCAGGGACTCCCCGCCGAGACTCCCCTCATCCAGACCGTGTTCAGTCCGCTGGCGCAGGCGAAAAATCTCGCGGGCAGCGACGCGCTCCTGGCGCACCTCCGCCTCCATCCCGACGCGGTGATGCAGGGACTCGAAACCATCACGCGGACGACGCGCCGCTTCGTGGAAGCCGCGCTCGAAACGGGCATTGACGGAATCTTCTACGCCGTCCAACACGCGCAGGCGGCGCTGCTCTCGCTCGAAGAATACAAAACCTTCGGCCTCCCATTTGACCAGCAAGTGATCGAACCCGCCAAATCCTCGTGGCTGAACGTCCTCCATCTTCATGGGCGCGATATTCACTACTCTCTGCTCTCCGCTCTCTCATTTCCCATCGTAAATTGGCACGACCGCGAAACCGCGCCAAGCCTCGCGGAGGCCCAGGCGCTCTACGACGGCGTCGTCTGCGGCGGCTTGAGGCAGGATACGCTCGCGCTGGGCAACCCCGCGCAGGTCAGGGAAGAGGCGGAGGAGGCCATCCGTCAAACGCGCGGACGGAAGTTCATCCTGTCCACGGGCTGCGTGGTCCCCGTCATCGCGTCGCATGGGAATTTGATTGCAGCGAGAGAGCGTTGAGAAATGAGTCTGAGAGTCATCTCTGGCGCCGCGAAAGGACGCAAGTTGAAGTCCGTCCCTGGCGACACCACGCGCCCGATCACGGACATGGTGAAGGAGGCGCTGTTCAACATCATCGGCGCGGACGTGGTCGACTCGTCGTGGTGGGACCTGTTCGCAGGGACGGGCGCGGTGGGAATCGAAGCCCTGAGCCGCGGCGCGTCGTTCGTCCGCTTCACAGACTTGAACCGCGCGCCCATCGAGACGATCAAATTCAATTTGGAGCATTGCCGCCTCGCGGAGCGCGCTGAGGTCCGCCGCGCCGATTCGCTGGCCGCGCTGACGCAGCCCGCCGACCGCCAGTTCCAAAACATCTACGTCGCCCCGCCGCAGTATCAAGGAATTTGGGAACGCGCGCTGTTAACGCTCGACGAAAATCCGAGCTGGCTGACGAAGGACGCCTGGGTGATGGCGCAGATCGCCCCGCGCGAATATAAGGATTTGGAATTTCAGAACTTGGTACAATTTGACGAGAGAAAATATAGCAACACATTGTTGGTGTTTTACGAGTTGCAAGAAAAATAATTCGGCCACGAATTTCACGAATTTTATTATTCGCGTTCATTCGCGAAATTCGCGGCAAGAAGGAGCTGCGTCATGACCCGCGTAAAGATTTTACTCTTCGCCACCCTGCGCGAACGCGTGGGCGGCGCAAAATTTATCGAGTTGAGCCTGCCCGAGGGCGCGACCGTCCAGGCGCTCAAAGCGCAAGTCGCCCGCGAATTCCCCGCGCTGGCGGAGAACATGAAATCAGCGCTGACGACCGTCAACCGCGAGTTCGCGTTCGACGAGGCCATCCTGCCCGAGGGCGCGGAACTGGCGATGTTTCCGCCTGTGAGCGGGGGATAATTGGAGATTGGTAATTGGTAATTGAGCGCTTGCCTATGATCCGATCCCCTAAATATCGCTTATCATGTAACCACACGACCATGAGACCGCCCGACCATCCGACTATTTTTGAAATCACCGAAGACGAACTCGACCTGGACGCGCTGCTCGACGCGATCACGCTTCCATCCACGGGCGCGGCGGCGATCTTTACGGGCATGGTGCGCGGCGTCACTTCGCGCGGCGAGGCGCACGAGACCGTCTATCTCGAATACGAGGCCTACAAACCGATGGCCGAAGCGAAGATGAAACAGGTCGCGGACGAGATCCGCGCACGCTGGGAGACCATCGAGGGCATCGCCGTCGTCCAGCGCGTCGGGCGGTTGTACCCGCGCACGCCCACGGTGCTGATCGCCGTCACCGCCGCGCACCGCGACACGGGAGTCTTCGACGCGGCGCGGTATGGGATAGACCGCCTGAAAGAGATCGTCCCCGTCTGGAAGAAGGAAGTCGGTCCGAACGGAGAGGAATGGGTCGAGGGCGATTACATCCCGAAAGCGGGAGAGTAAAACCTGTACACGGATTTTTTAATACCGTACATGGAGCATGACAGATTGAATTTTCATCGCGAATACCGCGAATTGGCGAATTTCGCGAACGGATTTAAAAATAATTCATGACATTCGCTTCATTCGCGACATTCGCGTTGAGGAAACGCGCATAGAGAAGTCTTTTTGTTTTCCTCAGGCGTGACGCGCTGCGGAAACGAGGGTTATATGCTACAAAGGCGGCCTCGGGCTGTCTTTTTGAAATCATTGGAGGCTTCATGGAAAAAATCGTCATCACAGGCATGGGAACCGTCAACCCGCTGGGGTTGTCCGTCGCGGAGTCGTGGCAGGCCGCGGTCAACGGCGTTTCGGGCGTCGGTCCCATCACCCAGTTCGACGCGACCGAATACCTCGTCAAGATCGCCTGCGAAGCGAGAAATTTCAATCCCGAAAATTACATGGACGCGCGGGAGGCGCGTCGCCGCGACCGTTTCGAGCAGCTGGCGGCCGCGGCCGTCAAAGAGGCCGTGGAGCAATCGTCCCTGCGCGTCACCGAGGAAAACGCCCCGCGCATCGGCGTGGTCATCTCCGCCGCCATCGGCGGGCTCAAGTCGCTGGAGGAAGTCATCTTCACCGTGCGAGACGTGGGGCCGCGCCGCGTCAGTCCGTTCGCCATCCCAATGCTGATGCCGAACGGCGCTTCGGGACTCGTCGCCATTGATTACGGGATCACAGGCCCGTGCATCTCCGTCGCCTCGGCCTGCGCTTCGGGCGCGGACGGGATCGGGACCGCGTGGATGATGCTCCGCAACGGGACGATTGACGTCGCCATCGCGGGCGCGTCGGAGGCTCCCATCTGCCGCGCGGGCGTGGCCGCCTTCGACCGCGTCGGCGCCATGTCGCGCCGCAACGACGATTACTCGATGACGCCCCAGCCCTTCGACAAAAACCGCGACGGGTTGGTGATGGGCGAGGGCGCGGCCGTCCTGGTGATGGAGACCGAGTCGCACGCCAGGGCGCGCGGCGCGGCGATCCTGGCCGAACTGGCGGGCTACGCCTCCACCGCCGACGCGTTCCACATCACCGCGCCGCACGAGGAGGGCGCGGGCGGCGCGGCCGCCATCCTCCACGCGCTGAACTCGGCGGGCGTCAACGCGGACGAGGTCGGCTACATCTCCGCGCACGGGACGGGGACTCAACTCAACGACCTGTCCGAGACAAAGGCCGTCAAAAACGCGTTCGGCGCGCAGGCCTACAAAATCCCGATATCGTCCACCAAATCCATGACGGGACATTGCATGGGCGCGACGGGCGCCATCGAAGCCGTCTTCTGCGTGCAGGCGCTGCGCGAGGGACTGCTCCCGCCGACCATCCACTACGAAACGCCCGACCCCGACTGCGACCTCGATTACATCCCAAACCAGGCGCGCGAGGCGAAGATCAACGTCGCCATCAGCAACGCCTTCGGGTTTGGCGGACATAACGCGGTGTTGGCGATTCGCAAATACGAGTGATCAGTTATCAGTGATCAGTGATCAGTTTTCAGTGAAAGCCTCGCGGAGGAATTCGCGGGGCTTTTTTCACCCTTCATAATTCATCCTTCATCCTTTCCCGCGCGGTAAAATAGACGCATGATCTCCCCCGACCTCCCTTTCGTTGACCTCCACCGCCACCTCGACGGCAATGTGCGCCTGCAAACCGTCCTCGACCTCGGGCGCAAACACAACATCCCCCTCCCCGCGTGGGACGTGGAGTCGCTCCGCCCGCACGTCCAGATCACGGAGCCGAAGCCCGCCATCATGGACTTCATCGCCAAGTTCCACTGGCCGATGGCCGTCCTCGCGGACTACGATGCCTGCCGCCGCATCGCGTACGAAAACGTCGAAGACGCGAAAAACGAGGGGATAGACTACATCGAACTGCGCTTCAGCCCGATGTTCATGGCCGAGGCCCACAACCTGAATCCCGACGGCGTGACCGAGGCGGTCGTGGACGGGACGCGGGCGGGCGCGCGTGACTTCGGCGTGCGCGCCAACCTGATCGGGATCATCAGTCGGACGTTCGGCGCCGAAGCGGGTTCCCGCGAACTGGACGCGCTCCTCGCCCAGCGCGAAGGCATCGTCGCCCTCGACCTCGCCGGGGACGAGGTCAACTTCCCGGGCGGACTCTTCCTCGAACATTTCCGCCGCGCGCTCGACGCGGGCTGGCAGTTCACCGTCCACGCGGGCGAAGCGGACGGCGCGCACAGCGTCTGGCAGGCGCTCCGCGAGCTGGGGACGAAACGTCTCGGCCACGCCATCCGCGCCGTGGACGACCCGTCCCTGCTGGATTACATGGCGGAAAACAAGATCGGCGTGGAAAACAACCTCACCAGCAACGTGCAGACCAGCTGCGTCCCCGATTACGAAAGTCACCCGCTAAAAACCTTCCTTGAGCGCGGCATCCTCGCCACCATCAACACCGACGACCCCGGCATCTCTGGCATTGACCTGCCCTACGAGTTCAACGTCGCCGCGCCGAAAGCGGGATTGAGCGACGCGCAGATCCGCCAGGCGCAGGAGAACGCGTTGACCATCGCGTTTTTGTCTGATGAGGAAAAAGCAGCCTTGTTGAAGCGAAAGACGGAATCTTGAAGTTCCACGTTAAAACGAAAGATGGAATCCTGAAGTTCTACTTCAGGATTGGCCTGCTTATTCCGAAAGTAGAACTTTCGGAATCCTTGCCTGCGCGAGGAGATTATTTCCACACAACGTTGTTGAAGCGAAAGAAGAAATCCTGAAATTCCACGTTGAAACGAAAGATGGAATCCTGAAGTTCTACTTCAGGATTGGCCTGCTTATTCCGAAAGTAGAACTTTCGGATTCCTTACCTGCTCAAGGCGATTATTTCCACCCATACTCCCCCCTCAACGGCACAAACGCCACGCCGAGACTTGACCTGCGCTCAAACTTCCCCTCTACCTTCTTCCAAATTTCCAATTCCTGATAGACGCGATCCCCGACGGGCAGGACGAGCCTGCCTCCCTCCGCGAGTTGATCGAGCAGCGCCCGCGGCGCGGACGGGGCCGCGGCGGCGACGAGAATCCCGTCGTAGGGCGCGGCCGCCGTCCAGCCGAGGGAACCGTCCGCGAGATGACTGTGGACGTTGGCGCATCCCAACTCGCTCAGAGTCCTTTCCGCCTGCGCGAATAGTTCGGGGACGATCTCCACCGTGTGGACTTCCGCCGCGAGCCGCGACAAGATCGCGGCCTGGTAGCCCGACCCCGTCCCCACTTCGAGGACGCGTTCGCGGCCCGTCAACTCCAGCAGATGGGTCATCAAAGCGACGATGTACGGCTGCGAGATGGTTTGTCCATAGCCGATCGGGAGCGGTCCGTCCGCGTAGGAGCGCTGACGATATTCCTCGGGGACGAACAAATGCCGCGGCACGGACTCGAACGCGGCCAGCAGGCGCGGGTCGCGCAATCCACGCGCCGCGATCTGGCGCCGCGTCATTTCTTTTCGATCTGATTCGTATGCGTCCATCGGATTAGGACTCCAGAAGTTCTACTTCTGGATTATAGCAATTATCTGCAAGCGGAACTTGCAGAATCCGAATGAAGAACTCCGCGCCCGATTAGTTATGGTACACTTGTTCTATTATGGCATCCATTGTCGCAATTGATATCGAAACCACAGGTTTGGACAAGGACCGCGACGCGATCATCGAGATCGGCGCGGTGCGTTTTAACGGCAAACGCGTGGAAGACGAATTTTCCACGCTGGTCAACCCCGGCAAGCATATTCCCGAATTCATCACCGGCTTGACCGGCATTGACGATTCGATGGTGCGGGGGGCGCCGCGGCTGAACGGCATCGTCCATGAGCTGGCGGCCTTCGTGGGGGACGCGCCCGTGATCGGGCACAACATCCGCTTCGACCTGGGATTTTTGCAAAAAGCGAACGCGCTCAACCTGAACCGCGTCATTGACACGTACGCGCTGGCCTCGGTGTTGATGCCCGCCGCGAGCCGGTACAACCTGGGCGCGCTCGGCCAGCAGTTGGGAATCCTGCTCCCCGCCACGCACCGCGCCCTGGACGACGCGCGCGTCACGCACGCGGTCTACGAGCGCCTGGCGGAGATGGCGCGGACGCTCCCGCTGGAGACGCTGGAGGAGATCGTCCATCATGGCGAACCGCTCGACTGGGATGGCGGATACTTCTTCGAGCAGGTCCTGCGGACGCGGGCGAAGGAAGGAGTACAGGCGAAGAAAACGAGAGGGCGAACCACTTCAACGTTCGAAGGAAGCGACGACGAGGGGCAGGGAAAATTCCCTCCATTAAGAAAAATCGAGGAGGGGAAAGTCATCCCGCTCGACGACGAGGAAGTCGCCTCGGTCCTCGAATACGGCGGGCCGTTCTCGCAATACTTCGAAAGCTACGAACACCGTCCCGAACAGGTGGCGATGCTGAAATCGGTGACGAACGCGCTTTCGTACGGACGTCACATGCTGATCGAAGCGCCGACGGGGGTCGGGAAAAGTTTCGCGTACCTCGTCCCTGCCGCGTACTTCGCGACACAAAACAACACGCGCGTCGTCGTCTCGACGAATACCATCAATTTACAAGACCAGTTGATCAAGAAAGACATCCCCGCGCTGAAGGAGGCGCTGGGACTGGACCTGCGCGCGGCTGTGCTGAAAGGCCGCGCCAATTACCTCTGCCCGCGGCGTTTACAGAACATGCGTCACTTCGGTCCCAACAACGCGGACGAAATGCGCGTGCTCGCCAAAGTGTTGGTGTGGCGACTCGAAAACCAGAGCGGCGACCGCAACGAGTTGAATCTCACGGGTCCCGCCGAACGCGACGCGTGGGCGAAACTTTCGGCGGACGACGACGCCTGCACGACGGAGACCTGCATGGCGCGCATGCACGGGATCTGTCCCTTCCACCGCGCCAAGACCGCCGCGCAGAACGCGCACCTCCTCGTCGTCAACCACGCCCTGCTGCTCTCGGACGTGGCGACGGGCAGCAAAGTCCTGCCCGAATACGATTACCTGATCGTGGACGAAGCCCACCACCTCGAAGGCGCGACGACAAGCGCGCTGTCGTTCAAACTCACGCAGTTCGACATGCAGCGGATGTTGAAGGAGATCGGCAACCAAAGTTCGGGTCTGCTGAACCGACTGAGCGGCGCGGTCGGCGCGTCCCTCCGGCCGTCCGACCAGGCCGCGTTCGGCCAAATGATCGAGCGCGCCGTCAGCCAGTCGTTCCGACTCGAGCAGTTCAATCGGGAATTCTTCAACACGTTGACCGAGTTCGCCGCGTTCTTAAGGGAGGGTCAGCCGCAATCCAATTACGCCTGGCAGGCGCGCATCCTGCCCGCCACGCGTAAACTCCACGAATGGGAGGAAGTGGAAATGATGTGGGGCGAGATGAGCGAGACCATGCGTCACCTGCTCGAGACGCTGACGAAACTCTACAAAGCCGCGGCGGATCTGTTTTCCGATGGGAACGAGGAAGTGGAAGCGCCGATGGGCGACCTGAGCAACGTCCTGCGCCGCATGACCGAGGCGCACAACAACCTGACGGGCCTCATCCTTGACCCTTCGGCGGCCACGGTTTACTGGATCGAGGTCAAACCGAAAGACGACCGCCTCTCGCTGAACGCCGCGCCGCTGCACGTGGGCAACCTGATCACCGAACACATCTGGAACACGAAGAACGCCGCGATCCTCACCTCCGCCACGCTGACCACGCACGGCGAGTTCACCTATTTAAGAAACCGCCTCGGCGCGGAGATGGCGGACGAACTGGCGCTGGGAAGTCCGTTCGACTACGAAAGTTCCACCCTGCTCTATCTCGGCAACGACATGCCCGAACCGAACCAGCCCAACTACGAGCAGATGCTCAACCGCACCCTCTTTTCGCTCGCCAAATCCACGGGCGGACGGATGCTCGTGCTGTTCACGTCCTACGCGGCGTTGAAGCGCGCCGCGCAGGGAATCACTGCGCCGCTGGCGCGCGAGGACATCTTCGTGCTGGAACAGGGCGAGGGCGCGTCGGCGAACACCCTGCTCGAGTCGTTCAAGTCCACCGAACGGGCGGTCCTTCTCGGGACGAAATCGTTCTGGGAAGGCGTGGACGTGCCAGGCGAGGCGCTCTCGGTGGTGGTCATCACCAAACTGCCCTTCGACGTGCCGACTGATCCGCTGATCGCGGCGCGCTCGGAGACCTACGAAGACCCCTTCAACGAATATTACCTGCCCGAAGCCATCCTGAAATTCCGCCAGGGATTTGGACGCCTGATCCGCACCCAATCCGACCGCGGCGTGGTGGTCATTTTGGACAGGCGCGTGATGACGAAGCAGTATGGACGGATGTTTCTGGAGTCCCTGCCGCGATGCACGGTGCGAGCCGCGAGCGTGACGAATCTTCCCCGCGAGGCGGAGAAGTGGCTGGGGGTGTGAAAGTCTCCGCGTCCCAATCAGGCAGTTAGAGAGTATTTCTTAACTCCTTTTTGTACACGGATTT
>DKTP01000137.1:212-7410 GCA_002473085.1 Anaerolineales bacterium UBA7227 | reverse complement strand
TTGGGCGAAGCCAACGTGCTTTTGGAGTTGTGTCTCATGGAGTTGCGACGCGGCGATTTCGACAAAGCAAAAGCGGCTTTTGAAAACACCGTTGCCCTTCATCGCTTAATTGGAGATTTATTCAGCGAAGGGCGCGACTATTATTACTATGCGCGTACTCTGATCGAATTAGAACAGAAGAAGGATGCCAGGCCTTACGCTCTTCAGGCGAAAATCTGTTTCGAGCGGATGGGAGAGAAATATTTGGTGGAATACGCGGAACGCCTGATCGCCGCCTGCGACGAATAATCAATCAAAGCCCTCCGAGACATTCACCCCTCGGAGGGCTTTCAATTACCAATCTCCAGTTACCAATCACCAATTGCCAACCGCCCTCAATCCGCCGCGGCGGCTTCCGTCAGGCCTGCCTGGTCCACGCCGTAGCGCTCCTCCAGTTGCTGGCGGAACTGGCGGGTGTAGAGGTGGTAGTACTGTCCGCGCTGGCGCAGGAGCTCGGCGTGCGTCCCCTGCTCGGCGATGCGTCCGTTTTCGATGACCAGGATGCGGTCGGCGCGGCGGATGGTGGAGAGACGGTGGGCGATGACGAAGGAGGTGCGTCCCTGCATCAGGGCTTCCATGCCGCGCTGGATCAGCGCCTCGGTGAGCGTGTCCACGGACGAAGTGGCCTCGTCCATGATGAAGAGCTCGGGCTTCGCCAGGACGGCGCGCGCCAGCGAGACCAGCTGCTTCTGTCCCACCGAGAGCAGGTTGCCGCCCTCGCCCACGTTCTGCTCGTAGCCCTTCTCCAGTTTGACGATGAACTCGTGCGCGCCCGCGATCCGCGCGGCCTCCTCCACTTCCGCGTCAGAGGCCTCCAGCCGCCCGTAACGGATGTTCTCGCGCGCCGATCCGCTGAACAGGTGCGGCGTCTGCAGCACGATCCCGATCCGCGAGTGGATGGATTGCAGGGTGTACTCGGTGTAGTCGCGCCCGTTGATGCGGATCTGTCCGTTGCGCGGCTCGTAGAAGCGGCACAGCAGGTTGACGATGGTGGACTTCCCGCCGCCGGTCGGCCCGACCAGCGCGATCATCTCGCCGGGCTTCACCGTCAACGTGAAATCGGTCAGCACGGGTTTGCGGTCTTCGTAGAAGAAGTCCACGTGGTCGAATTCGATCGCGCCCATCAGCGTGGACGCGGCCTCCGCGCCGGGTCTATCGCGGACTTCGGGCGGGGTGTCCATCAACTTGAAGATTCGCTCCGCCGAGGCGATGGAGTGCTGCATCTCCGAGTAGACGCGCGCCAGGTCCTGCACCGGCCAGAGCATGAAGGTGAGGTAACCCACGAAGGCCTGAATCCCGCCGATGGTGATCAGTCCCAACTGCGCCTGAAGTCCGCCGTACCAGATGATGGCGCCCAGTCCCACCGAGGAGACGATCTGCACCGCCGGCAGGAACAACGCCGAGAGCCAGGCGGCGCGGTACGAGGCGCGGTACATCTTGCCGGTCAACTCCTGGAACTCGGCCAGGTTCTGGTCTTCGCGGCCGAGGGCTTTCACCACGCGCACGCCCTGGATGTTCTCGTTGTACGCGCCCGTGATCTTCGAGTTGGCGCGGCGGCTGTTGCGGAACTCCACCAGGATCTTCCTGCGGAACTGAACTGCGATCACGACCAGAACGGGGACGATGAGCAGGACGCCCAGTCCGAGTCTCCAGTTGATGATCATCATGAAGATCGCCGAAGTGGTGATGTTGACCGCCGCCCAGGTGGAATCCAGCACGCCCCAGGTCACCAGCTCCGAGACGCGTCCCGTGTCCGAGGTGACGCGCGCCATCAGCCGTCCCACCGCCATTTGCGAGTAGTACGAGAGCGAGAGTTCCTGCAAGTGGTTGAACATCCCTTTGCGGAGGTCGTATTGCACGCGTTCGCCCAGCACGCTCGCCAGGTAGATGGCGCCGAACACCATCGCGGCCTGAAGCACGATGAACGCTCCGTAGAAGACGGCGATGCGCGTTACCGCGGCAGGATCGCCGAGGTTGATGCCCTGGTCCACGATGTTCTTGTTGAGATACGTGAAGTAGGCGTCCAGCGCGGAAACCGCCAGGATAGTCAGGACGAATCCCAGCGCCCAGCTCCAATACGGCGCGACGAGTTTCGCAATGCGCCTGAACACCGGCGCGGTCAATTGGGAGGTGTATTCTTCTTCTTCGAGTTCGATGATGGTTTCTGACATTGGTAATTCTCCGAGCAGGGAGGAAAAAAAGGATGAAGGATGAATTATGAAGGATGAATCCAGAAGTCGGTTTCGTCTAATTCCTGTAAGACGCTCCCGAATTTGTTCACCATGTCAGGATCCGACTTTGCGCGGTTGCCTTCACGGTACTGCGCCCCAACCGAGGTTCCAGAACGCAGGACTTGTTTACCGAGCGTTTGAGCCTCGGTGGATTTTGGCAGGCTGGAATAAAGGCGAACGATCCGCAAAGCAAAATCGCTTGTGCGCGTTTTCAAATCCTGAGGCGTTTTGTTTTCCATTGACTATCTCCTTCCAACAGCCATTCATCCTTCATCATTCATAATTCACAATTCTGATTTCATAATTTCCAGCTCAAGTTCCTCGTCAATCCGCGTCTGGATATCGTAGATGCGGCGGTACATGCCGGTCGGGTCCGTCAGCAGTTCCTCGTGCGTCCCCGTCTGGACGACCGCGCCCCGGTCCAGCACGAGGATGAGGTCCGCGTCCATCACGGACTGGATGCGGTGCGCGATGATGAACGTGGTGCGGTCCTGCATCAACGCCTGGAGCGCGGCGCGTATCTCTGCCTCTGTTTCGGGGTCCACGGAGGACGTCGAGTCGTCGAGGATCAGGATACGCGGGTTCTTGAGCAGGGTGCGGGCGATGGTCACGCGCTGTTTCTGCCCGCCGGAGAGCGTGACGCCTTTTTCGCCGACCAGGGTGTTGTACCCGTCCGGGAAGGTCAGGATCACGTCGTGGATCGCGGCGGCGCGCGCGGCGCGCTCGATCTCCTCCTGCGACACGTCGCGGCCGACGCCGTAGGTGATGTTCTCGCGGATCGAGCGGCTGAACAGGAACGGTTCCTGCTCCACGATGCCGATCTGCCGGCGCAGGTAGGCGCGTGGGTAATCGCGCAACTCGGCGCCGTCGAGCAGGATGCTCCCGCCCGTGTATTCATGGAAGCGCGGCAGCAGGTTGACCAGCGAGGTCTTGCCCGATCCCGTCGAGCCGAGCAGCGCCACCGCCTGTCCCGGCTTGACGTGGAACGAGACGTCCTTCAGCACGTCCGACTTCCCGTCCGAGTACATGAACGAGACGTTGTCGAAGACGATGTCGCCTCGCGCCGCCGCCGCCGACTGGGGCTGGACGCGGCCGTCGAACAGCGCTTCGCGGTCCTGACGGACGATATCCATCAAGCGCGAATACGAAACCAGCCCGGACGAGGCCTGCACGATGATGCGCCCCAGGTTGCGGATCGGCCACAGCAACTGTGTGATCAGTCCCGTGTAGGCGAGGTACGTTCCGATCGTGATCTCGCCGTGGATCGCCAGGTTTGCGCCGTAGACGAACCCGAACAGCATCTGGAAGCCCAGCACGATATCCGAGAGCGGCCAGAAGAGCGCGTGCATTTTCGTCAGGCGCTTGCCGCGCGCGTACTTCTCGAAGTTGTCCTTCTCGAACTTGTCCATCTCGTAACCCTGGCGGGCGAAGGCTTTGACCACGCGCACGCCCGTCAGGTTTTCCTGCAAGGTCGTCGAAAGGATGGCTTCCTGCTCCTGGTACTCTTCGTAGCGTTTCGTCACGATCTTGAAGAACCACAACGAGACCGCCAGCACGACGGGGATGGTCACAATGGACAGCCACGCCAGTTTTGGATTCAGGTCGAGCAGCGCGGCGAAGTTGATGGCAAACACGATCAGGATGCGTCCCACGCCGATGGCCTGTTCGCTGAAGAAGCGGCGCACCGAGTCCACGTCGGAGGTGACGCGCTCGATCAGGTCGCCGGTGGGGGTCTGGCTGTGATACGAAAACGTCAGCCGCTGGATGTGGTCGAAGAGATAGTCGCGCAGGCGGCGCGTGATCCCCTCGGCGGTGTAGGCCGCGAGGCGTCCCGAAGCGTACGAGAAGAAGCCCTCGAAGCAGGCCAGCCCAACGAACGCCAGCGCGATCATCGCCAGGGTCCGATTCAGCGTGTCGAAGATGTAGACCCGCTGGACCAGCACGTCGTCCGCGAAGTAGCGCAACAGCAGGAAGGTCAGCGTGCGCGACGCGGCGGAGACGGCCAGCGCGAGGGTCGCGCCGAGGTAGGGCAGCCGGTAGTCCGTCATCATGCGCCAGATGCCGGCCAGTTTGCTTTTTGCCGCCAGGGATTGGCGGAGGTCGAAGGAAGCGGGTTGAGTTTTCATGGTTTTCAGGTTTCGGATGTCGGATTCTGGTTAGCGGAAAACAAAAAGACCACGGGCGGGAGCGCCGTGGTCTTGAGAGGACATGAGGGTCGACCTAGGTTCGGTCGGCAGGCGCGCTCCGCGAAGGAATCGAAGAAACAACAGGGCCATCATTCAGGCGAAATTTACGAACGTTCATCGGGCGCGTCTCCTTTCTTTGGGATGGCATGTTTGACATGCGGGCAGGAGTTTATCATGGGTGGGGGAGAGGTGTCAAGGAAACCGGGGAATTTAATCTGAAATTAACCCATCCCGACAGGCTGGCGATATTACGCTGACGACAAACCGTCCTCACGCACGAGGTTGTTGATCCACTTCCGCGAGCGGTAGCGCGCCAGGCCGAGAATCCACTTCGTCGCTTCCTCGGACATCACACAGACCGCCACCCAGTAGACGGGGAAGTGGAACACGAACGCGCCCAGCGCCGAGAGCGGCACGCCGACGACCCAGATGATGACGCCGTCCACGACGAGGGAGAATCTCGTGTCGCCGCCGGCGCGCAGGATGCCAATGATGAGCGTCTGGTTGTTGACGCGCATCCACATGAAGACGCTCAGCACGTTCATCACCATGCCGGCGTCGCGGACGACCTCGGGCGAGACGTTGTACAGCGAGAGCAGCGGCCACTTAAGCGCCTGGAGCAGGAGACCGGTCAGGAGGCCGCCCAGAACGCCGATGCCCAGCGAACGGCCCGCGTACGCGTGGGCTTCGTCCTCGCGTCCCGCGCCGATTCGATTCCCCACAAGCACGGCGGTGGCGTTGGAAATCCCGATGAACGGCACGAACGCCACCTGCTCGATCGAACTGATGATGTTGACCGCCGCCAGCGCGTCGGTGCCCATCCGCCCATAGATGACGGAATAAGCCGTGACGCCGAAGGACCAGAACAACTCGTTGAGGATGACGGGAAACATCGGCCGCAAGATCCTGCCGACGAACGCGGCGTCCAGGTCGGTCAACTCGCGCAAAGACGCGGCCACTGGCGACCTGCCCACGTAAACGGCATACAGCAGCGCGGCGCATTCCAGCGCGCGGGAGATTACCGCCGCAACCGCCGCGCCGTTGATCGAGAGTTCGGGCAGTCCCAGCTTCCCGAAGATCAGCGCCCACGAAAGGACGGTGTTGAGCGCCAGCGCGGCCACGCCGATGGCCGTCGGCGTTTTCACGTCGCCCGTCGAGCGCATCACCATCGCGAAACACACGGTGACCGAATAAAACAGGAACGACCACGAGAAAATCCGCATGTACTCCACGCCGAGCGCGATCACCGCGGCGTCCTTCGAGTACACTTTCAAAAACGCCTCGGGGATGAACTGCGAGACCGCGAGGAAAAACAGGGAGGCGAGCAGCGACAATCCCAGGCTCAGCCCCAACACGCGGCGCAGGTTCGTCAGGTCGCGCTTGCCCCAAAACTGCGCGGTAAACATCATCGCCCCGCTCACGACCCCAAAAGTAGCAAGGTTGAGCAGAAAAGCCGCCTGTCCAGCCAGCCCCACCGCGGCCACCGCCGTCTCGCCTTTTTGACCGACGAACACCGTCCCGATCATGTTCAGCGCGGCGAACATGAATTGCTGCGCGGCAATCGGCAGGACCAGTTTCTTCATCTCCGAAAAATATTCGGGACTTCGATAAAAATCGGCGAGACGCTTAAAAAAATTCATGGCGGCATATTCTACTTCAAAAGCGGGATTTCCCGAAGCCTGGCTTAACGAGTATACTCGCGCCATGCTCGCATTCCGACTTGCCTCCCAACGACTGATTCCCATCGAAACCGCTTCCGACTCGCCCGACGAACTGACGCGCCGCCTCCCGCGCGGACTCTACACCACCTTCTCGACAAACTCAGGCGGGACGCGCGTTCTCGGCCTGGCCGCGCACCTGACTCGACTCTACCCTTCGGCGGATTCTACACCCGCGCCCTCCGCTTCTCCCTCCGACCTTCGGCTGGCTCTGTCCCAACTGGCCGCGGACAACGCCCCAGGCGAATCCCGCTTCCGCGTCCTCGTCGGCGACTCAGACGGGACGGTGTATGTCGTCGTCCAGAAGTTCGCGCCGCCCGCGCGGGAGGTTTACGAGCGCGGCGTCCGCGTCGTCACGGCAGATCTGGTGCGCCACGACGCGCGCCGCAAGGATTCGAGTTTCATCGCGGAGAGTCAGTCCCTGAGGAAGCGAATCGGCGGGGATATATATGAAGCGCTGCTGACAAAGAACGGGAGAATCTACGAGGGGATGACCTCGAACTTTTACGCCGTCCTTGCAGGGAACGAAGCGACCCTCGTCACCGCGCGGACGGGAGTCCTGCTCGGCGTGACGCGGCGCGTCGTCCTGCGGCTGGCGCGAGGGGAGGGGATGCAGGTCGTCTACCGCGCCCCGCGCCTGGACGAGGACTTCGCCGAAGCGTTCATCACATCCAGTTCGCGGGGGATCGTGCCGATCGTGCAGATTGACGGGCGGGCGGTGGGGCAGGGGAGAGTCGGGGCGTGGACGAAGCGTCTCTCTTTAGCGTACGCGGCCTACGTCGAGGAGAGAAGCGAAAACTTCCGATAGCGGACGTTATCCGCCGCGTTCAAAGAGACTTTCCAGGAGGGCGCGCGCCAGTTCGAACAAAATGGCCTGCTGGTCGGGGCTGGATTCAACGCCGAAATGCAGTTGGAGATTCATGTAAACATTTCCGCGCAGGGCGATGAGATTCATGGCGACGCCGTCGGCATTCGTCCAGTAGCGGGCCTGTTCGCCGACGTTATCCGCCGTGAGCGCCTGCGG
>DKTP01000137.1:0-131 GCA_002473085.1 Anaerolineales bacterium UBA7227 | reverse complement strand
CGCCGTGAGCGCCTGCGGATTTTGCGAGCCGATTTCATTGAACCAGGATTCGGCCTTGCCAGGATCGCTTTCAATCGCCAGCGCATAGTACATGTAGGCGGCTGGTTCCGACGGATCGGTCATGCAGTCGT
>DKTP01000085.1 GCA_002473085.1 Anaerolineales bacterium UBA7227 | reverse complement strand
GGTCGGCGGCGCGGCCGCTTACAGTCTCGCGTGGGGCGTCCCGGGCGGGGCAGTCAGCGCCGCGCTGCTGGGAATGTCCGTCGGCGGGATCGCCGCGCTGGTCATCGTCTGGAAAGACGTCCGCCTGCTGGCAAAATTGTGAAATTTAAATGAGAAGCCCGAATTCCGCCGGAGTATAATAGCGCCCATGTCTGACCCAACCCTTGAAGTAACGCAGGAGAGCCGGCCGGCTCCCAAAAAGAAATTTCGCCTGAATTTCAAGAAGTTTTTCCTGGGCCTTTTGGCGCTGATCGCGCTGGCAGGCCTGGGCGCCTACGGCGGGTATCGGTCTGCCGTAGGCGAGCGCGTCGCCGCGCAGTCTGCCCGCGAATCCAAACTCGTGACCGAGCAGTACGCCCTGGCGCTGATGGACATTTCATCCGGGCAATACGGCATCGCCCGGCAAAGGCTGGAATATATCATCCAGACCAGCCCGGATTTCCCCGAAGCCGCGCAGAAACTGGCCGAGGTGATGGTGCTGTCGCAGATCCCCACCGCGACGCCTCCGCCGACCGTCACTCCCACCCCCGATATGAGCGGCGTGGTGGAAAATTTCCAGAAGGCCCAGCAGTTTATCGCCGCGATGGACTGGCCGCACGCCATCGAAAGCCTCGATAACCTGCGGCGCAAGGACGCCAGTTTCCACACCGCTGAAGTGGACGGGATGTATTATTTCGCGCTCCGCAATTATGGCTACGACCTCATCACCAAGCAGGGCAATCTGGAAGGCGGCATTTACCAGTTGACGTTGGCCGAACGCTTCGGCCCGCTGGACAATATGTCCAACGGCCTGCGCGATAGCGCCCGGCTTTACCTGCTCGGCGCTTCCTTTTGGGACCTGGATTGGAAGAACGCGATCTTCTATTTTTCGCAGTTGTACACTGCCTGGCCCAACATGTGGGACGGGACGATGACCGCCAGCGAGCGTTACCGCGTCGCCTCGATCCGCTACGGCGACGAACTCCTCGCCCAGGAGCAATGGTGCGCGGCCTACGAGCAATACAAGAACGCGGAAATGATCGCCCCGCTCGATGCCGCCAGCGCAAAAAGCTCCTATCAGGCCATGATGCAGTGCAATCCTCCCCTCCTCATCCCCACCGAAATACCGCCCACCCCGTAACATGGATTCTCCTCCCGTCTGGGCGCTGACGCTGGTCTACTGGCTGCACATGCTCGCCACCGTGACGTGGATCGGCGGGATCGTGTCCATCTCGATCCTCGTCCTGCCGGCGGCGCGCAAGAGCCTGAGTCCAGCCGAGCAATTGGCGTTCATCGAGTCCATGCAAAAACGGCTGGAGCCTCTGGCCTGGTTCAGTCTCGGCCTGCTCATCGTCACAGGACTCTTCCAACTGAGCGCCAACTCGCACTACAACGGCTTCTTCGACGTCAGCACGCAGTGGTCGCTGGCGATCCTCGTCAAGCACGGGCTGGTGGCGGTCATGGTGGTTGTCAGCGCGGTGCAGACGTGGGAAGTGCTCCCCGCCATCCGCCGCACGATGATGCGCCGCGGCAAAGGCGCGAGCGAGGAGGAGATCGTCCATTTGCAAAAGCGCGAGGAACGCCTGCTGCGGATGAACTTCGTCCTTTCGATCCTGATCCTGGGAGCGACGGCGGTCGCGAGAAGCGCCTGACAAAGCAACTTTGGCAAATCAAAAACGAGACTCACGACGAGTCTCGTTTTTTGGTTCTCCCGCACTACCGAGAAATCTCTTTTTAACACGAAGGATCACAAAGTATCTATGAACGGGGGTTCACCCCGAATGATGAAAATTTGGAATCCCGAAGTAGAACTTCGGGAGAGCCGCAAGTTCTACTTGCGGAATCCTTTTCATACTTAAGCAACATCAGATATTCATTACCGGCCGCGCCGCCATCCCCTCCAAATCGTAGGCCATCGCCCCGGTGATCTTCACCTGCGCGAACTCCCCCACCTTCAATTCATCCTGCACGAACACATACCCGTCAATCTCCGGCGCGTCCCGATAGGAACGGCACACCGACAAGCCGTCGTTATACCCGTCCACCAACACTTTCAGCGTCTTGCCGACGTAGGATTGGTTGACCTGCAGCGACACGTTCTGCTGGATCTCCATCAACCGGTCGTAGCGTTCCTGCTTGACCTCGGGCGGGACCGGGTCGCCGAGCGGCTCAGAACTCGTCCCCGGCTCGAACGAGAACTGGAAGGCCCCGGCGCGGTCAAAGCGCGTCACACGGATGAACTCCTCCAGCGCGCTGAACTCCTCCTCCGTCTCGCCAGGATAGCCGACGATGAACGTGCTGCGGATGGCGAGATCGGGGATGGCCGCGCGCATTTTGCCGATGGTCTTATGGACCCAATCCATGTTGGCCGGGCGTCTCATGCGCTTCAACGTTTCGGGATGCGCGTGCTGGAGCGGCATGTCGAGGTACGGAAGAATTTGCGGCGAGGAGGCCATCACGTCAATGAGACGGTCGGTGACGTAGCCGGGGAAGGCGTACATGATGCGGATCCAGTCGAGGTCGGGAACCGACGCGGTCAAATTTTCCAGCAGGACCGCCAGCCCGTCCTTTATCCCCAGATCGTGACCGTAATCCGTCGTGTCCTGCGCGATGAGGATGAGTTCGCGCACGCCCGCGTCGCGCAGACGGCGCGCCTCGTCGAGGATGGTCGCCATCGGACGCGAGACGGCCGTCCCTTTGATGAGCGGGATGGCGCAATACGCGCAGGGACGGCGGCAGCCGTCCGCGATCTTGAGATGGGCCGAGGCGCCGAACACGTTCGCCCGGAGGGTGTCCGCCTCGTCGGTCCCGACGGTGGCGGCTTCGGGCAGGTGGTAGAGCGGCTGGGGATGTTTCGTCTTCCGCAGGTCGCGCACGACGCGCACAATGTCCATCCAGCGGCGCGTGCCGAGGATGCCGTCCACGCCGGGGACTTCGCGCGCTACCTCCGCGCCGTATCGCTGGGTCAGGCATCCCGCCGCGATGAGCAGTTGACCGTCGCGCTTGCCCGCCGCCAGCTCGCGCAAAACGTCGAGCGATTCCTGCCGCGCCGGCCCGATGAAGCCGCAGGTGTTGACGATCAGCACGCCCGCGCGGGAGGGTTTATCCACGGCGCGGAACCCGTCGCGAACGAGCAGCTGCGCCATCGAATCCGAATCGACCGTGTTCTTGGAACAGCCGAGCGAAACCAAATGGAAGGTGTTTTTTGTCATAACGTTAAACCAATCTTGTTTTCAGAATTCCCGAAGATTCACTCTGCTACGGCGTCGGCGTGGACGTAGGCGTACGCGTGGACGACGGCGTCATCGTCGGCGTGAAAGTGGCGGTGGGCGTGGGCGTGACC
>DKTP01000086.1 GCA_002473085.1 Anaerolineales bacterium UBA7227 | reverse complement strand
TTGCCCGCGCCGTTCGGTCCGAGCAAGCCGATGATGCCAGGCTTCGCTTCGAGGTCGAAGTCGCGCAGACCGAAGAAGCCGCGGCGGTATTGTTTGGAGAGGGATTGGATGGTGAGATGCATAAACAGTTCCTTAGTTAATCAGGTCGCTCTAACAATCGCGCCAGAATGATACCAGCAGAAAAGTTCACGGCGAAGATTTCCCACGCGCTGGCGACATGGTCTTTCGCTTCGGGCAGGGTCAAGCCGAGCAGGTTTGTAATCATCCCGCCGAGTGAGACGGCGACGACGAACGCAACGCCGATTACGCGCCGTGCAGTACGGGCGGATTATCCACGTACGGTTTCAACGACTTGAAATGCGGCATGGGGACGCCGAGCGCTTCGCCCGATTTCAACACGTCGCGATAGATGGCTTGCAGTTCGTCCACCGCCGTATGCGTTTCCATGATTTTGCGGGCGGGCAGGTTGGACTTCATCATGTACCAGACTCCCGCCGCCGCAATCCAGACGGGCAGATAAAACGATTTCGCGTCTTCAAACGAATCCACGTTCACGCCTCTGGCGCGGCAGACCTCCAACGCTTCGCGCCCCGCAAGGATTCCCGTCCGCAGGAGCGGAATGCTGTTCAATAATTTCTGCGCGCTGCCCGCCTTGAACGCCGCGCCGATGATTCCGCTGTTGATGGCGAAGTGAACCCACAGCCAGCGCTGCATGTCGGATTGCACATCCACTTTGATGTCCGCGTCCCGAAACACGTTTGCGACGTGCTCCAGCCGCGGCGTGGATTTGCCGTCCAGTTCGCCGAGCCGAATCTCGTCGAGCAATGCGCCGTCGAGAGTCGTCCCGCTGTAACCGCCGCCCGCGACGGGAAATCCCAACAGGTATTGCGAGCGCGGAAAGAATTGATCGAGATTGCCGAAGCCGTCCCAGTTGCCGTTGAAGATAAGGATGTCGGCGTTCCCGATTTTGTCCTTGAGGACGGGCAGGACGGAATCGAGTTGATAATGCCGCACGCTGACGATGACCAGTTCATACCCGTCATCGCTGGAAAGACTCTCGACGATCTTCGCGCCGTACTGGGCGGTTGCCTGCTTCGGCGGGCTTGCGCGTCCATCCAGGAACTTGAGGTTGATTCCGCCTTCGAGCATTTTCTTCTTCCCAGGGCGGACGTAGTGTGTAACATCATTGCCTGCTTCCGCCAGTGCGTAACCGTAAAGGGTATTGATGACTCCCGCTCCGAACATGAGGATTTTCACGGCGTTCTCCTTGTGTTATTTATTCTCGTCGGCGCGACCATGAAGGCGGCGAAACATACTTGCGCTGCGCGGCGACCCACAGCATCACAATGCTGGCAAGCGCGCCGAAAATCAATACTGGCAAGCCAGCCTCTGGACCAAATGCGCCGCCCGTCCACAGTTCGGGTCCATTGATGCTTGCGGTCAGCAGGCTGTAGGTGTCATGACCAGACACGGCGAAACCAAAGATTGGACCCAGCAGGAAATTCCACGCCCAGTGAAGTCCCACAGCCGCCCAGACATTGCGCGTCATCAAATACGCCGCGCCGAGACACGTCCCCGCGCTGACCGCCAGGGTAAGCGTTGACCAGACGGTGGCGCCAGGGTTGCCCAAATGAGTCGCGCCAAATAAAGCGCTGCTGAAGACCAAAGCCAGCCATGAGCCGAACACGTTATCCAACTGCCAAAAGACGATTCCGCGGAAGAGCAATTCTTCGAAGAGCGCGACAAAGAAAAACAAGATCAGACCGCGCCCAATTGCGAAAGCGTCAAAGTTGATCTCCGCGACCTTGTACCAGCCAGCCAGCGCCATCAACCCCGCGACCAATCCCATGATGACCGCGCCGACCAAAACTCCCTGTGTGACCTGCGGCAGCGCTCCGCGGGGCGAAATGCCAGTCTCTTCCAATGCTTTACCTTGAAGCGTCCTGCCCAGCAGGAGGATGACTCCCACCGCAAGTAATGAGCCTATCATGCGCGTCAGGATGGGCGACAGTTTAGGCTCGGTTGATAAATCCAGGACGGCGAAAATCGCCACCGTTGCGAAGGATAGGAGGAAAGCCAATATTAGTTGGACGACTGGGAGGCGCAGGAATCGAATGAAGTTGTCCATAGTTTTTCCTTTCTTGAAATGGTCGTCACATTTGGCGGACTGAAATCAACACGATGCCGTGTCCATGCAACTGGCGGATCAAGCCGACCAAGCCAGCCTGATCCATCACGACGTCCGAGAAGGCGGTCGTTTCGACGCCGTCTGCCAGCGTTTCAGAGCGGACTTGGGCTTCGCCGAACCAGCCCCGCCACGAATCGTCCGCCCGACCGTAGACCTTGATCTCGTATTTGTTTTGCGAATTCAAACTGATGTTGTGCGGCATGTTCGTTCCTTGCACTACGCCAATCCGAGAACCAATCCCAAAATCAGAAACAGGAAGAACACGCTCTGCCCCGAATGAATAATGATCGGAAACCAGTTGGAGCGGAAATGTTTGCCAGAGAATGCAAGCGTCAAGTCTCCCAAAAGCGTGGCGAGAATGCCCCAGGGCTGATGAAAGTGATAGCAGGAAAACATCACGCCGTTGGCAACCCAATCCCATTTGCCGAACACGCCTTCCATCTTTGGCAACAGCACGCCGCGGAAGAGAAACTCTTCGCCGAGAAACGTATTGAACGCCGCGCTCACAGTGAACAGCGCGAACAGTCCCCACGCGCCGACAAGTTGCCCGCGCATTTCGGGCGTGAACATCGCCGCCATATCGTAGCCTTTGGGTTCGGCGAAGAAGGGAAAGATTCCCGTCCACACAGTCACGAGCGTGGAACGCAAGCCGATCTCCAGCGCGGCGACGAAGACGATGAGCGGGATGAGCCACCACCACAGGGCTTTCTTCGTCTCTCCGCTTCTTGCCGACTTGGGATGATTCAGCCAAAACCGACGGCTGATCGTACTCAGACGGATGTTCCCCTCTTCGCGGTAGAGAATGATCATCGCCAGCGCGAACTGCCAAACCAAACCGACGGTAATCAATTTCATCCGCATGAGACCCGCTTCCAGCGGGGCGAGTCCCGCGCTGAGGGCAGGGTACGCCACCCAGCCCAGCAGTCCCATCGGCGCGGCGGCCATGAACCAGATTCCAAGAATCTGCCAGAGGGTATATTGATTCTTTGCAGGGAGCGAAAGCCCTTGCAGGTTGGTTCTTGAGGTCATTTCTTGCGTTGTCATGATGTTTTCTCCTTTTTGAAGGTGCAGCAAGATGAATCTTGCGTTTGGCGGGTTTTCCGCCAATCCAGAACGCAAAGTGAACTTTGAGGTACGGGCGGCTAATACCGCCAGCCCAGAAGATTCCATTGGTTCAAGAACCAGACGAACGCGACTGCGGCAACCGTCACGAGCGTGTAATACGCGCGGAAGGCGACGCTCCAATAGCGATCCTTCCAAGCCAACGCGGCGTAAACGACTGCGACAGCGGTTAGCAGGGCGGAGAGGACGCCCAATCCCAGCGTGAGTTTGTAGGCAAACGGGATTCCGAAGACGATCTGCTCGCCCCAGATCACGTTGCCGACGATGAACAACAGGTTGAGGGCGCTGATCCATGCGATCAGGGCAGAGGCGCCGCGCCAAGGCTTCTGGTTAGCGACCAGCCGTCGGTGGCGAAAGAAGCGGATCAATGTCACGACCAGCATGGACAGGAACAACAGCAGGCTGATCATCAGCAGAGGCAGGTTGAATCCGAGCGTCTCGTACCACGCCAACTTTTCGAACGCCATCATCGGCGTGTAATCCGTGAAGAGATAAACGATGCGTCCCTGTTCGTCTGCGCCGAATGCCATGTGGAAGGAGCCGTCCACTTGGCGGAAATACAGCGGCGACTCTTCGACGATGCGCCATTCGCCGAACGGCGACTCGAGCAACAGCGTGCCGTCGCCAGGATTTGTGACATAAACGGTCGGACCTGTGAGCGCGAAAAACTTTTCGAGCGTGGTGTACGAACTCATCGTCCACTTGTACGCGCCTGCGAAGCGATCAGCCCGCGCCGCAAAATCTGCGGGAGGTTCGATCGGTTCGACCACAGACGCGGGATAGTAATGATCGAAGAACGCCCGCTGAAAACCGAAGTGTTGTCGGTTGAGTTCGCCCGCGCCCAAACTGTTGTAAACAACGAACACGCCGACGTTTTGCTCAGGCAGGAGCAACAGCATCGATTCCATCGGCTCGCCGCTGCCGCTGTGACCGATCACGCGCTGACCGTTATCGTCGAACTCGAAAAATCCATAAGCGTTGCCGAGAATGCGCGGGGCAGGCGCGTACAACGTGCTGTGCATTTGTTGCGCCGTCGCTTCATTGAGGATGCGTATCTCGGAAGCGGCGTCGCCGTAGAAACCGTTTTGCAAGTGCATGACCATGAAGCGCGCCATGTCCGTCGCGGAGGCGCGCATCACGCCCGCGGGAAAGAGGTCTTCGGGACTCAGCAACTGCGGAAAAATTCGATAAGCGTCTTCATACAGGTAGCCCACCGATTCCTGCGCGCGCAAATCGGGCGGCGCGGGCGAATAGGCGGTCGTGTTCGTCATGCCCAGCGGGTCGAGAATATACTCCTGCACATATTGGCTGTAAGGTTGTCCCGAGGCACGCGCCACGATGTATCCCGCCAGCGCCGCGCCGTAATTCGAATAGCCCGCGGCTTCGCCAGGCGGACGAACCCGCGCGGGGATGTGAGACTCCAGCCATGCGCGCGCGGGCGGCAGGTTGTCGGCGTCCAACGTCACCATCTCGGCGTGATTATCTTCAAAGCCCGACGTGTGAGCCATTAAATGTTTGAGCGTGATCGGTTGTGAAAACGTATCTGGAATCCGAAAATCGAGATACGCATTCACGTCCGCGTCCAAATCCAGTTTGCCCTGCTCCACGAGTTGCATCACCGCCGTCCACGTGAACAGTTTGGTGAGCGAACCCAGTTTGAACATCGTCCGCTCGGCGTCAACGGGAATTTTGTTTTCGATGTCGGCGTAGCCGTAGCCTTTGGCAAAAAACAATTGACCGTCTTTCACCACTGCGACTGCCGCGCCTGCGATGTGATACTCCTCCATTTGACGCGCCAACAGATCGTCCATGAACGCTTCCATCTCCGCCGCGTCGGTCGGACCTTGCGCCTGATTCGGCGACACGGGCATTGTCTCCCGTGAAGCGACTCCGCTCCGCGCCGAGGCGGGCGCAACGATGGATAGCAGGAACGCCGCCAAAATCATCAGGCTGGGAAGGATTTGTTTGGCTTTCATGATCTGTCTCTCCTTTGGTTTATCGCGTCGCGCGGCGCGAAGTGAACTTTGCGGCACATTTTAGGACTCAAGCCAAAAAAAAGAACCACAGGAATATGTGGTTCTTGTTCGTTAAAATATGTGGGTAAGACAAACTTCAGTTTGTCCCTGCAGCGCAAACTGAAGTTTGCGGTACGTGGGCTTATATCAACTTCCGCTCCCGCGCTTTTTCGATTGCCCCCATCCGTTTGTTGACCCCGAGTTTGCGGTAAATGCTCTTGACGTGGAATTGGACGGTGTTCAGGCTGAGGAAGAGTTTCTGCCCGATCTCTTTGTAGGATTCTCCAGCCGCCAACAGCCGCAACACGTCGAGTTCGCGCTCGCTGAGAGTCTCTGCTCCCTTCGGCGCGGGTTGAACTTTGGCGGACCCGTCTGGCATGGCGTCGAGCAGGCGTTTGATGTAGGCGGCAAGGTCGGGGGCTTTGAGGAACCGTCCCGTAGACTCAAGCAGAGGGCGGAGGATCAAGCCTTCGTCGAGAAAGATGCGGAAAAATCCGCGCGGGGCAGACGCCTCCAGCGCGGACTGGATCATCCGCCGCGCGTCGTCGGCTTTTCCTTCCGCTTGAAACATCAAGGCGCGCAGAATCCAAATTTCGATTCGCCAGCCCGTCAGTTCGCGCTCTTCGATGAATTTTTCCTGACGAGCGAAATAGGCGTGGGCGTTTGCCAATGAACATGCCTGCGGGTCCTGCGCCGCCAAATGAGCAAGGACGCGCGCCGCGCTGAGCGCCCCCCGAAAGCGGATTTCGCTGACAGGGTCAACGCCCATGACGTCGGGCAGGCTGTCGAATTGAATGGTCTCCGCCCAGCGCCGCGCCTCATCGAGAACGGTTTTGCTTGCGCGTGAATCGTTCAGCGCCCAGCGATGACGCAGCGCCTGCGCGTAAGGGATACATTCGGAGCGGGTCTCTGCAAGAAGTTTCAGGCTTTCCATCATCCCCGCCTCATCGCCCTGAATGAAGCGCAGGCGCGCCAGCATGGGATAGCCTTTCATGTGCGCCCGATATTCGCCCGTCCAGCGCACGAGACTCAACCCGTGCGTCAATTCATGATCCGCTTCGGTCAGGCGGTTTTCTTCCAACAGAATACAGCCCTGCACGATGTGAAATGCGCCGATGGGCGGAAATCTTTGCCCTGCCAGCGCTTGATTGAAACGGGAGATGTTGGTCTCGCATAACCGCATGGCGTTTCTCAACTCGCCCTTCGATATGGAGATCAGCGCAAGGTTGATCGGTCCATACACGGCGGCATAGAAATTGCCGCCCGCCACGCCTTCATCGAGAGCTTGTTGATACGCCCGCTCCGCGGCGGGCAGGTCGCCAAGCATGGTGCAGCCGTTGCCGATACTCATGGCGTTGACGCTGCGGATGGCTTTTTCATTCTCGGGCAGGAGTCTCTGCGCCTGTTCCGCAAGTTCGAGCATTTTCTGCGGCTCGAAGAACGACGACCCCATGATGAAGGTGCGGGCGCTGCCGATATGTCCCGCGACCAGATTGCGGGTCGCTTCATCCGCATCCGTCCGATTCAACGCCTCGTCCGCCGCCTGCAACGCCTCTTCGGTTTCTTTCATGCGCGGCGCATTTCTTTGCATCAACGCCAGCGACCAGGCTTTGGCGACGCACATCATCGGGGAGAATTGCGCGAGCGATCCCGATAATTTATCGAACCATCCCTGCACGGTTGCGACTTCGCCGCGATAGATCATCGGCAGGGCGTACTTCTCGATGAGTCGGGCGACGAGACCGCCTTCGGAAATCTGAAAGGCATGTTCGACCGCCTTTTGAATAAACCCGTTGTTCTGATACCAGTCTGCGGCGCGCTCGTGCAAAACGTCCACAAGATTTGGCTCGACTTGCGTCAGTTGATTCCGCAGCAATTCCGCGAACAGGGCGTGATAGCGATACCACGTCCGTTCCTGGTCGAGCGACACCAAAAACAGGTTGTTGGTTTCCAGATAATGAAGATGTTGTCGGCTTTTCTGTTGTCCCGTGACGGCGTCGCATAACGCGGGGGAAAGTTGATCCAGAATGGACGTGCGGCGCAGGAACTCGCGGATTTCCTCTGGCTGGCTGTTGAGCGTCTCTTCGATGAGATAGTCCAACACGTGACGATGCGTGCCGCGAAACGCCTCGACGAATTTGGCGCGGTCTTCGCTTTCCTTCAACGACAACGCCGCGAGTTGCAGTCCCGCCGCCCAACCCTCGGTGCGAGCCGCGAGAATCTCCGTCTCTCTTGCGGGCAAGTCCACGCCCATCACGTTTGATAAAAATTCGTCCGTCTCTTCGAGCGAGAAACTCAAATCCGCCGCGCGGATCTCGGTCAGTTGATTCCGAACCCGCAGGCGCGTTAATGGCAGGTTGGGGTCTTCGCGTGTGACGATGACCAGATGCAGGTTGGCGATTGCCTGATTGAGAAGCGCTTCGAGAAATTGGTCAATCGCCTCGTTTTCGATGAGATGATATTCCTCCAACACAAGGATGAGCGGCTGGTCGAGTTCGCGCAGTTCGTTGACCAGCAGTCCGAGCGTCGGTCCTGGGACGATCTCGCGCGCGTTTTCCACCGCTTCCAACGCGGACTGACCGAGTTCTTCCTCCGCCTGACCCAACGCGGTCAGCGCATAAACTAGAAATTGTTTGAGATCGTTGTCGGATTTTTCGAGAACCACCCACGCCGCGCGGCATCCCGCCTCTTTAACCCACATGCGGATGGAGGTCGTCTTGCCGTAGCCCGCAGGCGCGGAGACCAGCGTGAGCAAATGTCCCTCCGCCAACCCAGCGCTCAAGCGATTGAGAAGTCTCTTTCTCGCGACCAAACTCTGCCGCAAGATCGGCAGGCTGATCTTGGTCCTCAACAGCGGGTCAGACATTCCATCTCTCCACGAACGCCTCGTTTGAATTGTACAACAAAACAAGGCGTTTCTTCATTGTAGGAGATGGCAGTAGGGTTACATCACCTCATACACCGTCTCGAGAGCGAAAGAGCCTGTGGATGATTTTTCGCACTGAAGCATTTGGGCGGCGGTTGATATTGATCGAAACCGCCGCCTGCTTTTGTTACAAATACCTTGCGACAGCCATCCCCAGCATGGCGATTGCAAGCAAGACGAGGTCGAACTGATACGCCTTCATCAACGACGATTGCAAGCGGCTCATTTCCTGGACCTTGGCTGGATTCGGCGCGCTCTGCGCGGAGCCGATCTCCGCCCCGAGTTTTGCGATTCTCTCCTGCATCTTGCCGAAATAGCCCGCGCCCATCACATACGAGCCGAGCGCCGCGACCGCGCCGACGGTGAA
>DKTP01000093.1 GCA_002473085.1 Anaerolineales bacterium UBA7227 | reverse complement strand
CGAACTGGCGCTGATGGAGGGACTCTCGAACCAGCAATACCATCCCTACCCGTTCCTCGCGGTGGACGTCATCCGCGCCGCCCGCGAGGGGGACGCGGCCGCGCGCGAGGTCATCCGCTGGGCGGGCGAGGAGCTGGGCTGGCTGGCCGTTTCGGTGGCGCGGCAGATCGAAATGGAGAACGACGCGGTCGAGATCATCCAATCGGGCAGCGTCTTCGAGGCAGGCGGGATTCTCGCCGACCCGATGCGCGCGGTCGTCCTCCAGCATTGTCCGCGCGCCGTCCTCAAACGCCTCGACGGTCCGCCCGTGGTCGGCGCGGTCATCCTCGGCATGGAGCAGGCGCGCTTCGACGGCTACGCCGTCCGCGCGGAGATGATCCGCACCGCAAAGGAACTCGTGAAATAGACGGCTCGC
The DNA here is from genome assembly GCA_002473085.1 of Anaerolineales bacterium UBA7227. GTDB lineage: Bacteria > Chloroflexota > Anaerolineae > Anaerolineales > Villigracilaceae > Denitrolinea > Denitrolinea symbiosum. The sequence goes on along the minus strand of DKTP01000093.1, from coordinate 5,820 downwards.
GAAAACCGCGCGTCGTTTACATCCTGCCCGGAGGCGCGCGTTCAAAAACACAAAACGAAAGGATTACCCATGTCTGAATTAGCCATCCTTGGCGGGCCGAAAACCCGCGCAGAAAAATATCCCGACTGGCCGGTGTGGGACGAACGCGACGTCCAGGCCGTGACGGAAGTCGTTCGTTCCGGACGTTGGGGCGGATTCCCCTACCCCGGGCCGAAGACCGCCGAACTGGCGCGCCGCTTCGCGGAACTGCAGGGCGGAGGCTACGCCGTCCCGATGATCAACGGCACAGTGACGATGGAAGTCGCGCTGCGCGCCGCGGGCGTCGGCTGGGGCGACGAAGTGATCGTCCCGGCGTACACGTTTCAGGCCACCGCGTCCGCCCCGATGTCGGCGGGCGCGATCCCCGTCATCGTAGATGTGGACCCGAACTCCTACTGCATCGATCCGCGGGCCGCGGCGAAAGCCGTCACGCCGAAGACGAAGGCCATCATCCCCGTCCACCTCGGCTCGAACATGGCCGATATGGACGCCATCATGGAACTGGCCGACAAACACAACCTGATCGTGATCGAAGATTGCGCGCACGCGCACGGGGCGCGCTGGCGCGGCCGCGGCGCGGGGACGATCGGTCACTTCGGGTCGTTCTCGCTGCAATCCTCGAAGACGCTGACATCGGGAGAAGGCGGAGTCCTGTTGTGCCGAACGCCCGAACACGCCGCGCTGGCCGCGTCGATCATTGACTGCGGACGTCCGCACGCGCTGGGCGGCGGCGGCGAGGAGCGCGGCGGCCTGTCCATGCAGGGAGGCAACTTCCGCCTGAGCGAGTTGCAGGCCGCGCTGGCGCTGGTCGGCATCGAACGCTTCCCCGCGCAGGCGCAGCAGCGCGAGGAGATGGCGGCGTACATGGACGAAGCCCTGAGCGAAATCCCCGGCGTGCGCGTGCTGAAACGCGACGAGCGTCACACCACGCGGTCGTTCTATCGCTACATCTTCGCCATTGACCCGAAAAAGTTTGGCGTGGAACACGACGTGCTGTGCGGCGCGCTGGACGCCGAGGGCGTGGATTGCTGGCTCGGTTACGAAGCCATGCACAATTACGCGCTGTTCCAGCCGCAGAATTCGAACCTCGCCGTGCCGAAGGCCTTCCCGCAGTATTTCGATTTCAAGAACATGAACCTGCCCGAAGCGACGCGCGCCTGCGAACACGAGGCCGTCTGGCTGGGCGAAGCCGTCTTTCGCGCGGGGACCAAAGGCGTGGACGACGCGGTCGCGGCTATCCGAAAGATCCAACGGAACGCCGAGGAACTGAGCCGGGCCGCGGACGAGTTGAGGAAGAAGTACGGAGGTTGAACCGCCGGGGAAAAGCGAGTCCCGTTGAAGTGGAAATCGGCTGGCAGAATCAACTGCCAGCCGATTTGTTTTTGGGTTGAAATGGGGATGAGCCTCCGCCCTCCATCAAGCCGACATCAAAATCTTCGGCCTGTATTGCAGCGCTTCCGCCAGGTGGGGAGTTTGAATGGTTTCGCTCCCAGCCAGGTCCGCAATCGTGCGCGCCAGTTTGAGCACGCGATGATACGCCCGCGCCGAGAGATTCATCTGACTCATCGCCGAGCGCATGAGCGATTCGCTGGTCTCGTCCAGTTTGCAGAATTTACGCACCTCGGCGATCCGCATGTCCGCGTTGCAGGCGACCGCGTTTTCGGCGGGCAGGTCGGCAAACCGTTTGCGTTGAAGTTGGCGCGCCGCCTCCACGCGCTGACGGATGACCGCCGACGATTCCCCCAGCCGCTCATTGGATAGTTTTTCATAGTCCACGCGCGGGACTTCCACGTGGATGTCAATGCGGTCCAACAGCGGGCCGGAGATGCGTTTTTGATATTTGGTCACGGCCGCGGGCGCGCAGGTACATGGCTTGACGGGGTCGTTCAGCCAGCCGCACGGGCAGGGGTTCATCCCTCCCACCAATTGAAAATTGGCGAAAAACGTCAACGAGCCTTTGGCGCGGCTGATGGTGACCACCTTATCCTCCAGCGGCTGGCGCAGCACCTCCAGAACGCGCGAACTGAATTCGGGAAGTTCGTCGAGGAACAGGACGCCGCGATGCGCGAGGGAAATCTCTCCCGGCTTGGGGATGTTTCCGCCGCCCACGAGTCCCGCGTGACTGATGGTGTGGTGCGGCGCGCGGAACGGTCGGTGACGGATGAGCGGCATCCCCGCGGGGAGTTGATCGGCAATCGAATAGATCTTCGTGACCTCCAGCGCTTCGTCCAGGCTCATCTCCGGCAGGATGCCCGGCATGGCGCGCGCCATCAGCGTTTTGCCTCCGCCCGGCGAGCCGACCAGAAGACAATTATGACCGCCGGCCGCGGCCACCTCCAACGCGCGCTTGACGTGCTCCTGTCCTTTCACCTCGGCGAAATCGGTGGGGACGAAGAGCGGTTCGGGTTCTTCGCCGGAAGGCTGGTACGGCTCGAGGCGGCGGAACCCCGCCAAATGTCCGTAGAGAGCCGAGAGCGTGTTGATCGGGTAGACTTCCAGGTCGGGGATCAACGCCGCTTCGGGCGCGTCCTGCTCGGAGACGAAGATGCGCTTGAAGCCGTGCTGGCGCGCCGCGGCGGCCATCGGCAGGACGCCGCGCGCGTGGCGGACGATTCCATCCAGCGACAGTTCGCCGATGACCAGCGCGTCTTTGACGATTTCGGGATTGAGGTTGCCCTGCATCATCACAATGCCAAGGGCGATGGGTAAATCGTAGGCGGGACCTTCCTTGCGCACCGAGGCCGGCGCGAGGTTGACGACGACGCGTTCGCGCGGATAGGGCAGCCCCGCGTTGCGGATCGCCGTCTGGACGCGGGCCGCGGACTCTTTCACCGCCGCGTCCGGCAGTCCGACGAGATCGATGAACGGCCCAAAAAGCCGTTGCTCAAATTACCTGAATTTGCACCGGGCGTCTCTTCCGGAAAATTTCCATCATCTTCAGGAGCATTGAACCAGCCATCCAGGTCGATTTTTCCGTCGGGGTGAAGGATTACTTTGATATGTAGCATCTCCAAAATCTCTCTTTTCTTTTCCAGGGTAATTTCCTGATGTAAAGATATCTCCTGGCTGATTTCTGCCGCGAAACTTTTTAGCGCTTGCAATTCAGCGGGTTGCGGCATTGAGTTTACTTCCTGCCGTAAATTGCCAAGTTCTTCTTCGATTATTCGTTCTTCATCATCCAGTCGCCCTTTCTGACTCAGATAATCCACTTTTGACATCTGAATATCTGGATCAAGATAAGCATTGCTAAGGTTTTGTCGTTTTTGCTTAATCTTCTGCAATGCGCGCTCCAAAGTTTCGATCTGCGCTATTTTTCTTGCCATCATTTGTTTTTGATATTCAATGGATTGTTCATAACCGGCTTCAAGGGCTTCCGGGTAAAGCAAGATATTAACAACTTTATTCCAAACATATTCATCGACACTTCGACATGAAAACTGCTTGTTCATGCAGTGCCCGGCGATTATCCTGTGACGATAAGTCTTAATCCCATTTGGACCTCTTTGTTTGGACGGAGGACAATATTGGGATATATACGGACGATTGCATTCAGAGCACACCACTAAGCGATTGAGAAAATATTTATGCTTTGGTCGTTTTCGAAAATGCCGTTGGTTTTCTTCTTTTCGTTGGCGCGCTTTTTCAAATGTTGCTTCACTAATAATAGGAGTTACAGGGATCTTGATCCATTCCTTCTTATCTTTATAAACATCCCTGGTGCCCTCGCGCCTTGTTTTGTTGAAAAAGCAATATCCGGCGTAGGCGGTATTGTCCAAGATATGATTTATGCTGGACTTTGCCCATGCCTGCCCGCCTTTCTTTGGGATGCTGCCATCCGTATTGAGAATACTGATTATCTCTCGAAGCGAATAATGGTCTTCGGTATATAAACGGAAAATCAATTGAACCACGGCAGCCTGTTCGGGGATAACATCCAAGCCACCATCAGCATCGATATCGACGCGGTATCCGTAGGGGGGCATCCCATGCACCCACTTACCGCTTTCTGCTTTGCGATGCTTCCCTCGCAGACTCCGCTCCACGCGTTTGGCGTTTTCCCATTTCGCAAAGGTTGCATCCAGATCCTTACGGACCTCCCCTTCCGGGCTTTCATCATACCCCCCAAGAACAAACTCGACCCGGGCGCCGCGCTTATTGAATTCGCGCTCCAACGTCTGTCGAATATATGGATCTCTTGCGAGACGGTCCAATGCATGAACCACCATTACATCGAATCCATGCGTTTCAAGAAATTGTAACGCTGCATCCAGACTAGGGCGAGATAATTCGCGCGAGGTGAAATCATCCACATAAGCAGGAATAGCGCCAGGATGTTCGGGAACAACATCCCTGCCTGTATTCGAATCAACGAATTGGTTCCCCACCAATGAATAATTGCCCGCCATAACATACTTCAAGCATTCAGCAACTTGGGATGGGATCGAGAAATTATCGCGTTGCATGTCCGTGGACACACGGGCGTAAATAATTGCACGTTTATTCATTTCACACCTTTCAGATTGAAAAATTATTGGGGGAAGAGAACAGCCGGGCCGGGCGGCTGTCGTCCAGATCAACTATGCTTCGGGGCGTACAGGAAGTCCTGTAGTTCTCGGAACAGGTCGCTTCCAAGAATCTGCTGTTGATCCTGCGTGTCCAAACCAAGTCCGTTGATCACATCGGCCAGCATGAGACCAATAATCCCATTTGTCTCAAGAAGGCTGGCGCTAACTGTCGCTTCCTGCCATTCCTGCCGGAGATGGGTCAGGGTGAAAACCACCTTTGCATGGGTGGTTGTTTGTTGCGTGGGCGCTGATTGCAGCATGGTGCCTCCTGAAGTGTGGGGGCGTTCCATTTCCTCCCGGCCGAAGGAACGAATCGCCCCAGTAGAATCCCACCAGGGCGATGAATTCAGGCTGATATAATGCCATCAGCCTTTCCCTCCGCCTAGTTCGGTGGGTTAGGTCAGGGTCGTGCGTGTGTTAACGCACATTCACGGCCCGTTCTTGTTTAGATAATTATCGTATCAATACGATAATTATAGCATGGAAATAAGGGCTGTCAACCAGCCCTTCAAGATTCTTATCTTCGTTTGGAATCAGGTTTCGGTTTCGCGCCGCGGCGCTCTCCCAATTTCTCCGCCTTCTTCATATATTCCTGAAGGGATTTTCTTTGTACCTGCCAGGAAAGTCCCCATTTTCTTCCAATCACCTTTTGGGATCGGATCAATTGCCGGATGTAATCCGGGTTGTACCCGCTGAGTTGGGCTGCTTCGTAGGTGGTTAGCCAATCTTCCATGCGCTTATTATAACTTGGACAGGTCAGGTCTGATAATTGTAACGAATTTCACATAAAATTTCGGATTTCTATTACAATAGCCGCCCTATGGCTGGAAACGTTATCAAACGCAGTAACATTCACCCAATTGTTCGCGCCATCTTGGTCTCCGTATTGATCCTGTGTGGAGGCTTGCTTGTGGTATCCATTTACTGGATTTTCCAAAAAATCAACCACAGCGCCGGCGTGGAGTTGGCAGAAGTCGCTGTCACATTCCTATCCATTCTTGTTCTGGCTTTGATCCTGGTGGGAATGCGCGCCGGTCTTGGGCTGGACCGTTGGATCCGATATCGCAGGTTCGAAGAGTGCCGGCTTTTTCATTCATCCAAACATACTCACCGCGCCCTTTCCTGGTTGGGGTATGGTCACCTTGTGCTGGAAGGTGAAGCGGCGTCTGAAGAATTGGATGGTTGGAATGTGGAGAAATTGCTGGCGTTATTCGAA
>DKTP01000167.1 GCA_002473085.1 Anaerolineales bacterium UBA7227 | reverse complement strand
AATTTGGAATCCCGAAGTTCCACTTCGGGAAAGCCGCAAGTAGAACTTGCGGAATCCTTTTTAAGTAGACTGCTTCGCTCGTCTGCACAGCGCCGCACTGCCTTCGGCGCTGTGTCGCTCGCAATGACAGATCAGACGATGATTTCCTTTTCCGACAAACTTTTCAGCAATAAATGAAAATAGATCAAGCCGCCGTAATCTTTCCACGGCTCGATGGCTTGATGGGTGGTCTCGTAGTTTAACTTTTCGGGCAGACCCAGCCAGCGCTCCAAGTGATTGCGCGCGCCGACGTCGTCCACGGGGAAGATGTGCGTGCGACCGAGGCCGCGTAGCAGAAAATATTCCGCCGTCCAGCGCCCGATGCCTTTCAGGTCGCATAGACGCTCGATGGCGTCCGCGTCGTCCAGCGCGGCGATCACGTCGAGATTCAACTCTCCCTGCGCGATGGACTGCGCAATTCCCGTGATGTAGCGCGCCTTCTGATAACTGAACTTCATCGCGCGCAGTTCATCGAGGTCGGCGTTTGCCAGATCCTGCGGACGCGGGAAAGCGTGAAAAACGCCGTCGTCGCTTTGGAACGCCAGCCCGTATCTTTCCACGAGGCTGTTGACCAGCCGAATGCCCATCGTCAGCGTGAGTTGCTGGCAGGAGATGGCGTTGACCAGCGTTTCAAAGTACGAATGTAAACGCGGCGGTTTGAAGCCGCGGAATTGTTTGGCGACGGGCTTCAGTTTCTCGTCGCGGTTTGCCATGCGGTAGAAACCGTCCAGCCGCAGGTTGATTCCCAGCAGACGCTCCAGCGCCGCCACGGCTTGGCGTTTCATTTTCTCGTTCGGTTTTTCGCCGTGAATCGAGACTCGCAGACGCGGCACAGTGGGCGTGCCTATTTGCGTTACCGTGACTTCGAACGGCTTGCCGTCGTCGGTGACGAGGATGCGGCGGTAGGCTTTGCCGTCCCAGCGGTCGAAGAGGTTGTCGGGGCGGCGGCGAAGCGCCCAGGCGGTGAGGTCCAGCCGGAAGGGCGGAACCGGTTCGAGGTCAAGAGAGACGCGTTTCATGAATCTTTGTCATCCGCGTTATAACGCGTTTTCAAACAACTCACGAGTCGCTTCGTAACATCCTTCACCGAAACAGGGCAGTTTTCCGACGGACAGAATTTTCCCATCCTGAATCCTCGGATATGCCATCTTGTGACGGAGTTTCGTGCCGTCGCCCAGCATGACGGTCGGCGTGCCGCGCACGCCGAATTTTTCCTTGCCGAGTTTGCCTTCCTCCAGCACGGCGGCGAGGGCGGACCCGTCGTTGAAGTGACGGGTGAAATGCTCCATGTCGAGTCCCATCTCGCGGGCAAGATCGAGCATGACTTCGCGCTTGCCGATGTCCCGCCCCTCGGCGAAGAAAGCCTGGCGGATGCGCAGGTCGAAGTCTCGCCCGATCTGCTCTCCCTGTCGGGAGGCGCACCAGGCGGCTTCGAAGGCGGGGAGCGTCGTCGTGGGCCATTCGTCGCCGAACGGCTTGAAGACCGCGTCCGGCTCCTGCAGAGCCGCCAGCCAGATCTCCAGTTCAAGCTCCGTGCGGTCGGGCGGACCTCCGCCGTAGACTTCCAGCGGGAACGCCTTCTCGACCAGGCGAACCCGTCCTTCATATTCAGGCGCAATTTTGTGCAGGCGCACGGCCGCAACGTAGCACCAGGGTCAATAATATTCTGCCCACTCCCAGAGTTCGGGGATATCGTTTGTCATTTGTCGCCTTCCATTCTTTCGAAATAGCCGTTCACTTCGTCGTACGACAGGATGCCCTGCGCGAAGTTGTACGTGCCGGTCCGCTTCAACTCGTCGGCGATCTTGACCGCCTGCGATAAAGCGACCCGCATCGGGATCGAACCAAACGTGACGCGCGCCACGCCGAGTCCTTCCAACTCTGCGAGAGACGGACTGCCGGGACGGGCGAGGACGTTGACCGGCGCGCCGATCTCGCGGACGAGGTCGCCGATGAGCGCTTTATCGGCCACGCCGAAGGCGAAGATGCAGTCCGCGCCCGCCTCGAGGTAGGCGTGGGCGCGTCCGACGGCCTGCGCGAAACGCGTCGGGTCGGATTCGTCCAGCACAGTGTAAACGTCCGTGCGGGCGTTGATGACCAGCGGCACGCCAAAGTCCTGCGCCGCTTGTCGAACGGCTTTGATGATCTCGACTTGCAGGGAAACATCCGTCAGCAAAGGTTTGCCGATGACGCTGTCTTCGAGGTTGATCCCGACCGCGCCGCTTTCGAGCGTCAGGCGCGCGGTCTCGGCGATCTCCTCGGGCGTGACGCCGAATCCCGCCTCCATGTCCGCGCTGACGGGCAGGCGAGTCGCCCGGGCGATGATGCCCGCCGCCTGCAGCATTTCGGCGCGGCTCATCACCTCGCCGTCGGGATAACCCCAGGCGTTGGCGACGCCCGCGCTGGTGGTCGCGACCGCGTCGAAGCCCGCCCGCTCGAACACTTTGGCGGAGGCGGCGTCCCAGGCGTTCGGCAGGACCAACATGCGCGCGCCGTGATGAAGATCGCGAAAGCGCTCGGCTTTCCTGCGCTGGTCGGGGTTCACGATTGCGGCTCCGCCTGGATTCGCCCGACCAGGTCTTCCGCTTTGAACGGTCCCGCCTCGGCGATCAGGGCGGTGGCGTCCTTCACTTTTTTCCACAAATTCCACATCAACACGCCGCGCACGCGCCCGCCGTCGAGATAATACACAGCGCCCTTCTGGAAAGGCTCCTGCCAGTCCGCGACCGTCTCCATTTTGCTGCTCAGTTCGCCGACCGCCTCGTAGCCATGCTCGAAGATGTCGGAGTAGAAGGTGGGAGTGTGCGTGTACGACTCGCCCGCGCCGGCCATGTTGCGTCCCGCCTGCTTGCCCATCTTGAGGGCGTTGTCTTCGTGCTCCACGCGGAACATCTTCCCCAGCGCGGCGTGAGGGAACATCGCCACGTCGCCCGCCGCGTAGACGTCCGGCGCGGACGTGAGCAGATGGTCGTCCACCACGATGCCGTTCTCGACGTTCAATCCCGCGGACTTCGCCAGCTCGACGTTGGGACGGACTCCCAGCCCGGCGATGACGCCGTCCACTTCGAACGCGCGCCCGCCGCTGGTCTGAACCTTGAGGCCGTTCGCGGTTTTCTCGATGCCCGCCACGCCCTCCGCGGGGACGAGTTCCACGCCCTTCTTGCGGTAGAGGTCGCTCACAAACTGCGCGAGTTCGGGCGGATAGACGCGCTCGCCGATGGAGTTCTCCAAGAAGACCATCGTCACCTGCTTGCCCTGCATGTTGAGCGCGGCGGCGATCTCGGAGCCGATGAATCCCGCGCCGATGACGAGGAAACGCTGTCCCTGCTCGGTGAGGGCGCGCAGGCGTTGGTAATCCTGGAGCGTGCGGTAATAGATGATGTCTTCGCCCCCGAACGGCAGATGGATGGGCGTCCCGCCGGTGGCGAGCAGGAGTTTGTCGTAGGCGTACTCCTCGCCCTGGTCGTCGCGGACGCGCCTGGCGGCGGTATCGAGCGCGACGGCTTTGCGCCCAAGGTTGAAGTCCACGTTGAGGCTGTCGGTGCCGCGCCAGATCTTCTCGAAGGGACGTCCCTTCCACATCCCCTTGCTGAGCGGCGGACGGGCGTACGGTTTGTCGGTCTCGACGCTGATCATGCCGATGGAACCGTCGGGGTCGAGTTCGCGGATGCCGCGC
>DKTP01000063.1 GCA_002473085.1 Anaerolineales bacterium UBA7227 | reverse complement strand
ACTAGCCAACTAGCCAACTACCCAACCTATGTCCCCACAACACTACACCGACTTCCTCGCCCAAACCCTCATTGATCCCGCCACCCTCCAGAACCGCGTGCGCGAACTTGGAGAAGAGATCAGCCGCGACTACGCCGATTCGGACGGCAACCTGCTCCTCATCTGCATCCTGCGCGGCGGCGTGCCCTTCCTCGTGGACCTGATGCGCCACATCACCGTCCCGCATCGGATTGATTTCATGGCGATCTCATCCTACGGCGCGGGCGCGCGCGAATCCAGCGGCAACGTCCGCGTGACGATGGACCTGATGACCAACATCCAGGGCAGGCACGCCCTCCTCGTCGAAGACATCATAGACAGCGGGAACACCATCGCCTCCGTGCTGGAATTGCTTGGCACGCGCCAGCCGAAGAGCCTCAAGGTTTGCGTCCTGCTCGACAAAGCCGAGCGGCGCGAAGTCGAAGTCCCCGTCCACTATTGCGGTTTTACCATCCCCAACGCCTACGTCTTCGGCTACGGTCTCGACATTGACGAATACTACCGCAACCTGCCCTTCGTCGGCGTGGTGGACCTGGAGAAATACAAACCCGACGCGTAAGCGCCCGTTTCATGTCCGACTCCTCCTACGCTGGTCGTTGGATCGCGAAAGTGCGCGGACAGATCGTCGCGCAGGGCGGCACGCCCGAACAAGCCCAGCGCGCCGCGGCGGCCAGTCGTCCCAAAGAAACGCCCGAAATCGTCTACATGCCGCCCCATTCCCCATTTACTTTTTCGCCCCTGTTGGACAAAGTCCGCGCGGCCCTGCCCGACGTGGAACTCTACCTCGTCGGCGGCGCGACGCGGGACGCCATGCTCGGCCGCGTCTCCCTGGACCTCGACCTGGTCGCGCCCTCCGACGGGATCAAACTTGCCCGACGCGTCGCCAACTCCCTCGGCGCGGACGTGTTTCCCCTCGACGACGAACGCGACACTGGCCGCGTCATCGTGACTCATCCCGACGGCTCGCGCGAAAAACTGGACTTCGCCTCCTACCGCGGCGACTCCCTCGAAGACGACCTCCGCAACCGCGACTTCACCGTCAACGCCCTGGCCGTGGACTTGCGGACGATGTCCCTGCTCGACCCGCTCTCGGGCGCGGCCGACCTGCGCGCCAAAAAACTGCGCGCCTGCTCCGACGCGTCCATGCGCGACGACCCGATCAGGGTCCTGCGCGGGATTCGTCAGGCGGCCGCGTTCGGGTTCCAGATCGAGCCCGAGACGCGGGGGGTGATGAAGTCCGCCGCGCCGCTCCTCGGTCAGGTTTCGAGCGAACGCGTCCGCGACGAATTCCTGAAAATCCTCGAAGGTCCGCAGGCCTCGGCCTCCGTCCGCGCGCTGGATATGCTTGGCGTCATCCATTTTATTTTGCCCGAACTCGAAGCGATGAAAGGAGTCGTCCAGCCCGAGCCGCATATTTACGACGTCTGGGAGCACACGCTGCAAGTCCTCGCCGCGCTGGATGAGATCCTCGCCGCGCTCGCGCCCGACTATCAAGCCGAGCAGACGGGCGACCTGTTCACGGGTTTGCTCGTCCTGCGGCTGGGACGCTACCGCGAGCAGTACGCGGAACACTTTGCGAAACTGCTCAACGCCGACCGCTCCGTGCGTGGACTGCTGTTCTTCGCCGCGCTCTATCACGACGTCGCCAAGCCGCAGACCGCGACAAAAGACGAGACTGGCCGCATCCGCTTTTGGGGTCACGACGAACTGGGCGCGGAGGCGGCCGCGGCGCGCGCCCGCGCCTGGGCGTTCAGCAACGACGAAATCGAACGCATGACGGTCATTATCGCGAACCACATGCGCATCCACTTCCACGTCAGCCGCAAGGACGGCGAGGGCAAGGACCCGTCGCGCCGCGCCATCTATCGCTTCTTCAAGGACAGCGGCGAAGCGGGACTCGATCTCGTCCTGCTGGCGCTGGCAGACCTGCGCGCCACGCACGGTCCCAATCTCAAACAGGAGACATGGACGGCCGCGCTGGATGTCTGCCGCGTCCTGCTCGAAAATTATTTCGAGCGCCCCGAGGAGATCGTCTCGCCGCCGAAACTGCTGGACGGCAACGACGTGATGCGCGAACTGAACCTCGCGCCAGGCCGCCGCGTGGGAGAGATCCTCGAGGTCGTCCGCGAGGGGCAGGCGACTGGCAAAGTGTCCACGCGGGAAGAAGCGCTGGAATTCGGGCGAAAGTGGCTGGAGGAGAGCGTCAAAAATAAAACATGAACGATTTTGGAATCCGAAAGCTCTGCTTTCGGATCGTATTTCAAGAATCCCAGGAATTGAGTTGAAATGAATATCGTCTATTTCGACCTTGAAACGCAAAAGACCTTTGACGAAGTCGGCGGGCGGAACATGGCCGCGCTGAAACTCGCCTGCGGCGTCACCTGGTCAACGGCGCGGAACGACTTCGCCGTATATTGGGAGCAGGACGCGCCCGCGCTCGTGGCGGAACTGAAAGCCGCCGACCGCGTCGTCGGATTCAACATCGTCAACTTCGATTACGAGGTTCTCAAACCCTACGCGCCCGCCGAAAATTTCCGCTCCTTCCGCACGACCGACATGCTGGCCGATATTTTCCGCGCGTTGGGTTTCCGTCTCTCCCTCGATTCGCTGGCGAAGGCCACCCTCGGCGCGGCGAAGACCGCCGACGGCCTGCAAAGCGTGGAGTGGTTCCGCGCAGGCGAACTCGACAGGGTGGCCGAGTATTGCAAAGCCGATGTGGACATCACCCGCCGCGTGTATGAGTTTGGGCGCGACAACGGCTTCGCGTATTATTACTCGAAACTCGGAAGCAAGTTGAAGGTCAATGTGAATTGGAAGTGAATTTGAGACCCGTCTTTTGACGCGGATCAAGTCTTTGGAGGGCGCTGCAATGATTAAATTCTCCCGCGATAATCTCTCGCTCGCTTTTGAACGTTTTGGGCACGGCGCGCCGCTGGTGTTGATCCACGGTTTTCCGCTCGACCACACGATCTGGGATGAGATCGTCCCGCTGCTGAAGGACGACTTTGATTTGATCCTCCCCGACCTGCGCGGGTTCGGCCAGAGCGACGCAGCGGACGCGGATTATGCGATGCGCGACCTCGCCGACGACCTCGCCGCCCTGCTCGACCATCTCGGACTCGAGTCCGCCTTCCTCGCGGGACATTCGATGGGCGGATACGTCGCGCTGGCTTTCGCGTCCGCGTATCCCCGCCGCGTGCGCGGACTGGCGCTGGTCGCGTCGCAAGCCGCGGCGGACGCGCCCGAGCGCCGGCAGGGACGCTACGCCCAGGCCTGGAACATCGCTGAAAACGGGATCGACGACACGGTTGCGGCGATGACCGAAAATCTCACGCCCGACCCGCGCGTGCGAAAATTCGTCCACGACCTGATGCGGAGGCAAAAGACCTCCGCTTACATCGGCTCGCTCAAAGCGATGGCGGAACGCGCGGACACGATGCAGGCGCTCGAAGAGTCCGCGTTCCCGCTCCTCCTCGTTCACGGCGACGCGGACGGGCTGATCCCCGTCGAACGCGCCCGCGAGATCCAGGCCCGGGTCCCGCGCGCCCGGCTCGTGGAGTTGCCGGGATGCGGTCACATGCCGATGATGGAGTCCCCGCGCGCGGCGGCGGACGCGTTCCTCGGTTGGATAAAGTAAACTTGTCGCAAACAAAAACCGCCTTTCGGCAGTCATTTCGTCATGTTTGGAGCCGGTTGGGTCGGCGAGGGCGGAATGGACGGGATCCACTTGTTGGTGAATTTGTCGGGCGAGATATTGAGTTGTCCCGTCCGTTTGATGAGGCGGTTGAGATGCGCGGCCAGCACGTCGGAGGGGACAGGCTTGACGAGGTAGTCGTCCGCGCCGCTGTCGAGCGCGGAGGCGACCGTCTCGGGGTCGTTGAGCGCGGAGAGGATGATGATCGGCACGTTGCTGAATTCGCGGATGGCGCGGCAGACCTGGCGTCCGTCCATGTCGGGCATCATCAAGTCGAGAATGACCGCGTGCGGACGTTTTTCGCGGACCATTAGAATGGCCTCGCGCGCGTTGTTGGATGCCAATACGTCGAAGCCATGCGTCCGAAGAAGCATGGCTGTCAGTTCAGTCATGGCAATGTCGTCGTCTATGGAGAGAACTTTCATGCGGCTATTATGCTTGATAAATCTTCGTTTCCACTTTGCAACCGGCTTACAGAATGCACGCGGGCGCGCATGAGTTTCGTATGAGAAGGAAGGTGACAATTTTCCGCGAGGCATGTGATTTCTGGAATCTTTTCCTGTGGTAAACTTATTTTTATGTAGTAATTTTCACAAGTTGACGGCTTGCATAAGCCGGAGGTCAAATCGAATCATTAATCCCGGAGGCACAAATGAAAAAATGGGTTTATCTTTTCAATGAGGTCAATGAGGTCGAAAAGAAAGCAGGCAGTTCATGGGATTCCGTGAAGAGTTTACTGGGCGGCAAGGGCGCGGGTCTCTTTGACATGACGAGGACGGGCGTTCCGGTTCCGCCCGGTTTCACCGTCACCACTGAGGCCTGCAACGAGTTCCGTAAGGCGGGTAAATTCCCGTCGGGACAGTGGAAGCAGATGCTGGACGCGATGAAGCAGGTGGAAAGGAAGACGGGCAAGAAGTTCGGCCATCCGTCGAATCCGCTGCTGGTCTCGTGCCGCTCGGGCGCGAAGTTTTCCATGCCGGGGATGATGAACACCATCCTGAATATCGGTTTGAACGATGCCGTGGTGGAAGGCCTGGCTCATTTGAGCGGCGACCCGCGCTTCGCCTGGGACTCGTACCGCCGCGTGATCGAAATGTTCGGGACGACCGTCTTTGGTCTCGACGACGAAGTGTTCGAGCGCCCGATGGCCGAATATAAGGAGGAGCGCGGCTATCAACTCGATACTGAAATGACCGCGGGGGACTGGAAGGCGCTGGTCGGCGTTTTTAAGGAAGTTTACCGAAAAGCCGTCGGCGAGGATTTTCCGCAAGACGTTTACAAGCAGCTCGAACTGGCGACCAAAGCCGTGTTCGAATCGTGGATGGGCAAACGCGCCATTGATTACCGCCGCGCGACGAACATCCCCGACGACCTCGGCACGGCCGTCAACATTCAAACCATGGTCTTTGGCAACATGGGCTTCGACTCCGGGACGGGCGTCGCCTTCACGCGCAACCCTTCGACGGGCGAAAAGAAGATGATGGGCGAGTATATGCTCAACGCGCAGGGCGAGGACGTGGTGGCGGGCATCCGCACCGCCGACCCGATCGCCAACATGCGCGAACACCTGCCCAAAGCCTATGACGAGTTCATGAAGATTACTGGCCGTCTCGAAAAACATTATCAAGACATGCAGGACGTGGAGTTCACCATCGAGCGCGGCAAGCTGTGGATGCTCCAAACCCGCAACGGGAAACGCACCGCCAAGGCCGCCGTCGCGATCGCGGTGGCGATGGCGAAAGAGGGACTCATCACGCGGGAAGAGGCGGTCAAGCGCGTCACTCCCGAAGACGTGGACACGCTGCTGCATCCGCAGTTCGACGAGACGGCGCGCAGGCAGTCGGACGTGATCGCAAAGGGAGTCAACGCCTCGCCGGGCGCGGCTGTCGGTCAAATTTATTTCGACGCGGATACCGCCGAGAAGATGGCGAAGGAAAACGGGCAGGATGTCATCATGGTGCGCCCGTTCACCAAGCCCGACGACGTCCACGGGATGATCGCCTCGAAGGGCATCCTGACCAGCGAGGGCGGCGCGACCTCCCACGCGGCGGTGGTGGCGCGTCAGTTCGGCATCCCCGCGGTCGTCGGCGCGTCGCTGCTCCGCATTGACGTGGAGAAGCGCCAGATGTCGGTCAACGGGAGAATGTTCAAGGAAGGCGAGTGGCTTTCGGTGGACGGAACCACGGGCGAGGTCTTCGTCGGGAAAATCCCGACGGTGACGCCTTCGATCGAGGAGCAGACCGAACTGCTGACCCTGCTCGGTTGGGCGGATAAGATCGCCCGCCTGCAAGTGTGGGCGAACGCCGATTATCCGAAGGACGCCCGCCGCGCCCGTTCGTACGGGGCGAAGGGCATCGGTCTTTGCCGCACCGAGCACATGTTCTTTGAACCCGAGCGCCTGCCCATCGTTCAGGATATGATCCTTTCGGAGACCAGCGAGGGCCGCACCTCGGCGCTCGATAAACTGCTTCCGTATCAGCGCAAGGATTTCGACGGGCTGTTCGAGGCGATGGACGGCCTGCCCGTCATCATCCGCCTGATTGACCCGCCGTTGCACGAGTTCATGCCCGACGAGGAAAAACTGCTCGAAGAAGTGGTCGAGATGCGCGTGCGCGGCATCACGGACGGATTGGACGCCAAAGAGAAACTGCTGGCTTCCGTCCGCTCCCTGCACGAGTCGAACCCGATGATGGGACTGCGCGGCGTGCGCCTGAGCATTGACATGCCTGAGATCGTGGAGATGCAGGTGCGCGCCATCTTCGAGGCCGCCGCCGACTGCGCCCTGCGCGGCATCGTCGTCCACCCCGAAGTGATGATCCCGCTGACGGGGACGGTGAAGGAATTGGAGTGGATCCAGCCGCGTCTCGAACGCATCGCCGCGGCGGTGATGTCGGAGAAGAAGGTCAAATTCAAATATAAGTTCGGGACGATGGTCGAAATCCCGCGCGCCGCGGTCACAGCGGCGGAGATCGCCACGCACGCGCAGTTCTTCTCCTTCGGAACCAACGACCTGACGCAGATGACCTTCGGATATTCACGGGACGACGCCGAGCGCAACTTCCTCGTCACGTACGTGGAGCAGGGCATCCTGCCGAAGAATCCCTTCCAGACGTTGGACCGAGACGGTGTGGGCATGTTGATGAAATGGGCCGTGGACGAGGGCCGCAAGACGCGTCCGAATCTCGAAGTGGGCATCTGCGGCGAACACGGCGGCGA
>DKTP01000114.1 GCA_002473085.1 Anaerolineales bacterium UBA7227 | reverse complement strand
TTTAGAGATAGGTTCTAAAAAGAACGTTAGAGACCGGCGGGAAACGCGCAAATGACGCGGCGTTCCGCCCTATTTTAGGGACAGGCTACGACAGGCTTTCCAAAAATTCCCGCAAGACCTGATTGAACTCCCGCGGACGTTCCACCGGCGTCGCGTGTCTCGAATCGGGGATGACCGCGAGCCGCGCCCCCGGAATCCTCGCGACGTACGCCTCCTTGACCGAGACGGGCGTGTAATCCTCGTCCGCGGCGACGACCAGCATGGGACATTTGATCGAGCCGACGCGGTCGCTGACGTTCCAGCCGATAATGGCGCGCGTCGAGTCCAGGTAGGCGCGCGGGTCGTTCTCTGCCCAGCGTTCTACAAAAGTCCTGCGGATCTCCTCCTGCTCAGGCTTGATAAACATCCGCTTGCTCAACACCTCGCCGATTTTCCGCATCCCCAGCAGCCTGGTGACGGCGAGCCTCTGCCAGACCGATATCCGCTCTTTGAACGTGCGGACGACCATCTCAGGGCCGCTGTTCACGATGGTCAGCGACTTGAACGCGTCGGGCGCGTCCACCCCCATTTGGAACGCGATCATGCCTCCCAGCGAAAGACCGACGACGTGCGGCGATTCGACTCCCAACCCTTTCAGCAGTCCGACCGTATCCGCTGCAAACATGGGAATGCTGTAGGGGCCGCGCGGCTTATCGGACCGACCATGCCCGCGCAAGTCGAAGACGATGACGCGGTACGATTTGGAAAACTCCTCCGTCTGCAATTCCCAATCGCGGGAACTGGATCCAAGTCCGTGGATGAAAAGAAGCGGCTGTCCCTCGCCGTGAATCTCGTAGTAGAGATTGATCCCGTTGGATTGAATCTTCGGCATGGCTTACATTCCTCGTTTCACGGTGATTTCTTCATCGCGTCGCACGGATGAATGTCGAGCATTATATCCTCCTTGAAAATATTCGCGTCCCAATCCAAAATGGAAGAGAATCAAATCCTCCTCCTGTTTCTTCTCGAATCCGACACCTTGCGCCTGAAACTTGAAACTTGAAACTTGAAACCTGAAACTTGAAACCTGATAAAATACTCCCAATGAATGAGCCAGCATTGATTCAAGATGCCCAACGCGGCGACCTCGATTCCTTCAACACCCTCGTCCTCCACTACCAGGACATGGTCTTCAACGCGGCCCTCCGCATCCTCGGCGACGAAGACGCGGCCGCGGACGCTTCGCAGGAAGCCTTTATCTCCGCCTTCCGCTCGGTCAACTCCTATCGCGGCGGGTCGTTCAAAGCCTGGCTGCTGCGCATCGTGACGAACGCCTGCTACGACGAACTCCGCCGCCAGAAACGCCGTCCGACCACGCCCCTCGAACCCGAAACCGAAGACGGCGAAGAGATGGATTCCCCGCGCTGGCTGGCCGACCCCAACCTGGGTCCCGAACAGCAAATGGACGCCGACGAGCTGGAACACGCCATCCAACACTGCCTCGACGCCCTCCCGACCGAATTCCGCGCCGTCGTCGTCATGGCCGACGTCGAAGGCCTCGACTACGCCGAAGTCGCCGCGGCCGTCCGCGCGCCGCTCGGCACCGTCAAGAGCCGCATCGCCCGCGCCCGCCTGCGCCTGCGCGACTGCCTGCAATCCTTCGCGGAACTTTTGCCCGCCGCGTTCCGTCTCAATACTAACGAGGCAAGCGCATGAACCCACGCGATATCGAACAACTCTCCGAATTTCTCGACGGACGGCTTCAGCCGTCCGCTTCCGCGCGTCTCGAATCCCGCCTCGCATCCGAACCTGAGCTGGTCTCCGCGCTGGACGGGATGCGCGAATCCCGCGCGCTGCTCCGCCGCATGCCCAAACGCCGCGCTCCGCGCAACTTCACGTTGACTCCCAAAATGGTGGGACTCAAACCGCCCCTGCCGCGCGCCTATCCCATCCTGCGGTTCGCCACCGTTGCCGCGGCGTTCCTGTTCGCGGTCTCCTTCATCCGCATCGGGTCGGGCGCCCTCGGAGCGGCCCAGCCTGCCGCCGAGCCGGCGGCCTTCAGCGCGGAAGCGCTCACAGACGAGGCTCCGCTCCTGGCCGCGGCGCCCGCGCCCGGGGAGGAACTTGCCACTCCCGCGCCGGACGCCGCGTCCGCCGAGGCCAGCCGCTCGGTCGAGCAGCCGCCCGCGGCTAAATCCGCAGGCGAGCCGGCCCCCGCCCCGCCCCTTCTCACCAACTTGCAGATCGCGTTCGCGGCCATTGCCCTCGTCGGCGCGGCGGCCATGCTTCTGCTCCGCCGGCTGGCCGCGCGCAAATGGCGGGAAAAATAAGCGCCCGGCTTCGGAAACCGCCAGACTTCCGAAGCCTTTTGAATCCCAATGGCTCTCACCCAGGTCAACTTCTGCCCGCAATGCGGGAATCCGCTCGTCACTGAACAGCGCTTCGGCAAGCCCCATCGCGTCTGCGCTTCGTGCGGATGGATCTACTTCGCCGACCCGAAAGTGGCCGCGGCTGTGCTGGTCGAACAGGAGGGACGCGTCCTCCTCGTCCGCCGCGTGAACGAACCCTTCCGCGGCTTATGGACCCTGCCCGCGGGCTTCGTGGACGCGGAGGAAGACCCCGCGCGGGCGGCCGCGCGGGAATGTCTGGAGGAGACCGGCCTCGTCGTCCGCGTGACGCGGACGCTGGAGGTGGTCGCGGGCCGCGAGCATCCGCGCGGCGCCGACTTCGTCATCGTCTACGCCGCGGAAGTCGAGTCGGGCGTCCTCCACGCCGCGGACGACGCGGACAAGGCCGGGTGGTTTGAAATGTCCGACCTGCCGCCGCTGGCTTTCCTGGCGACGAAAAGGATTCTCAAACAGGAGTGACGCCAAGGCGCCGCGCGCGATTCACTTTCACGGCAGTTTAGGTCTCTTTAGAAACGATTTTCAGAACCCCGTTTTTTTAAGGAAGCGGGGTTTTCTTATGCTACAATATTTTTGATGACCCTCGTCAATATCCGCCCCTCGCCGATTGCCGGGACCTGGTACGAAGGCGACCCGGTCCGACTCGCCCGCGCGGTGGACGCGTACCTCGACGCGGCGCGCCTCCCCGCGCTGGATGGAGAGATCGTCGCCGTCATCGCGCCGCACGCCGGGCATCGTTACAGCGGACCGGTCGCGGGCTACGCCTTCGCCCCGCTGCGCGGCCGGACCTTCGAGCGCGTGGCCGTCGTCTCGCCTTTTCACAACTTCGACGTTCATCCGCTCCTCGTCGCCGCGCACTCCGCGTATTCCACCCCGCTGGGCGAGATCGCGGTGGACAAAGAGTCCCTGCTCGAATTGGACGTGGTCCTGAAATCTGAACTGGGATTCGGCCTGACGCCCATCGCCCGCGACCGCGAACACTCCCTCGAAATCGAACTGCCCTTCCTCCAGCGCGCGTTGACCGGCGGCTTCAGCCTCGTCCCGGTGATGATCCGCGGCCAGGAACCCGCCGTCGCCCGCGGGCTGGGACTCGCGCTCGCGCAGGTACTTAAAGACAAAAACGCCCTGCTCGTCGCCAGCACGGACCTGTCCCATTTTTACGACCAGCAGACGGCGAACCGTCTCGACGCGGAAATGCTCAAGCGGTTCGAATCCTTCCAGCCCGAGAAAATCTTCGAGGCGGAACGCACGGGCAAGGGCTTCGCCTGCGGACATGCCGCCGTCGCGGCCGTACTGCACGCGGCACGCGAACTCGGCGCGGACCGGGTGCAGGTTCTCCATTACGCCACCTCCGGCGATGTGACCGGGGACTTCAGCCAGGTGGTCGGTTACGGCGCGGCGGTGGTTTTAAAACCTGCGACCCAATCTCCCCAGTTATAATCATCCCATGTTTGCGCGTCTCGCCGTCAACCTGCCCGCCGTGAGCGGGATGTTCGATTACGCCGTCCCCGATGAACTCGCGGGCCAGGTCGGGGTCGGATGCCTGGTCACCGCGCCGTTTGGGAATCAGACTGTGCAGGGCGTGGTCATGGAGTTGCCCGACGCGCCCTCCGTCGCGGAGACGCGTCCGCTCGAGTCCCTGCTCGACCCCGTCCCCGTGTTGACTACCCCGCAGATCGAACTTGCAAAGTGGATGTCCGCGCATTACCTGCAACCGCTCGCCGCCGTCGTTGGGATGATGCTTCCGGCGGGGCTGAGCCAGCAGGCGGATGTGCTTTACCAACTTGCGGACGGAAGACCGGAGACGGAAGACCGTCTCCCGTCTCCGGCCCACGGTCAGGTCGCGAACCGCCTCCTCAAACTGCTCCACGAACGCGGTCCCCTGCGCGGGAGGCAGATAGACCGGCACTTCGCGAAGGTGGACTGGCGCAAGTCGGCCGACTGGCTGGTCAAACGCGGCGTCCTGCGCAGGCAATCCATCCTGCCGCCGCCGCGCGTCCGCCCGAAGTTCGTCCGCGTGGCGCAGTTGGCGGTCGCGCCCGCCGAGGCGGAGGCGGCCATGCCCAGCCTCGGCGCGAAGCAGACGTTGGCGCGTCGTCAGGCCGCGCTGCGCTTTCTCGTCCGCGCGGTGGACGCGGTGAACGTCTCGTGGGTCTACGCCGAGAGCGGATGCAATCTTGCCGACCTGGAGATCCTCGAAGAGCGCGGGTTGATCCGCCTGTTCGAGTCGGAGATTTTTCGTGATCCGTTGGAGAGAGTGGAAAAGAGAACAGAGAACAGAGGACTGGAGAGCAGCGAAGTGACTCTGACGCAGGAGCAGGAAGCCGCGCTGGAAGAAATTACCGCCGCATTGACTGCTCTCCGCTCTCCGCTCTCTAACAACTTTCTTCTCCACGGCGTCACCGGTTCCGGCAAGACCGAAATCTACATCCGCGCTACGCAGGAAACCATCAAGCGCGAAAAACAGGTCATCGTCCTTGTGCCGGAGATCGCGCTGACCCCGCAGATCGTCCGCCGGTTTCTGGCGCGCTTCCCCGGGCAGGTGGGACTGGTCCACTCGAAACTTTCGGAGGGCGAGCGCTACGACACATGGCGGCGCGCCCGCGAGGGCAAACTTAAGATCGTCATCGGGCCGCGTTCGGCGTTGTTCGCGCCGCTTCCGAACATCGGTCTCATCGTCGCGGACGAGTGTCACGACGCCTCATACTATCAATCCGAGCCGCCGTTCTATCATGCTGTGACCAGCGCGCAGGAATACGCGCGTCTGTGCGGCGCGGTCTTCGTGATGGGATCGGCCACGCCGACAATCGAGCAGCGATTTCATTCAACCCCCCTCCGTCCCCCCTCATTTCCAGAGAAAATGGGGGGGAGATCCCGCCTCCTCTCCCTCCCGCAGCGCGTCGCCGATTCGCAACTGCCTCCCGTCTCCATCGTGGACATGCGCGCGGAATTGAAGTCGGGCAACCGCGGCATCTTCAGCCGCGCCCTGTCCGAAGCCCTGGCGGAGACTCTCTCGCGCGGCGAGCAGGCCATCCTGTTCCTCAACCGCCGCGGCACGGCCACTTACGTTTTTTGTCGGGATTGCGGGACAACGTTGAAGTGTCCCAATTGCGACACGCCGCTCACCTATCACGCCGACCTGCGCGACACCCGTCACCCGTCACCCGACACTCTCCTCTGTCACCGCTGCGGTTACACGCGCAACATGCCGAAGAAGTGCGCCGTCTGCGGGAGCGCGCAGATCCGCCAATACGGACTCGGCAGCGAAAAAGTGGAGACCGACGTGCAAGCCATGTTCCCGCAGGCGCGGACCCTCCGCTGGGACTGGGAGACGACGCGCCAGAAGGACGCGCACGAGATCATCCTGACGCACTTCGCGAATCATCAGGCCGACGTGTTGATCGGGACTCAAATGCTGGCGAAGGGACTCGACCTGCCGCTGGTGACTCTCGTCGGCATCGTCCTCGCGGACGTGGGACTCAACCTCCCCGATCCCTTCGCCTCCGAACGCACCTTCCAACTGCTGACCCAGGTGGCGGGCCGCGCGGGACGTTCGGCGCGCGGCGGGCAGGCGATCCTGCAAACGTTCGCGCCCGATCATTACGTGATCCAGTCCGCGGCGCGGCACGACGTGGACGGGTTCCAGAAACTCGAGGCGGAGTACCGCCGTCAGTTGGGCTACCCGCCGTTCGGACGCGCGGCGCGGCTGGAGTTCCGTCACCGCGACGCGGCGAGGGCGGAGTCCGAGGCGAAGCGCGTCCTGCAAATCCTCGCGGGGAAGATCGAAGCGGAGCGCCGCACGCAAACCGTCGCCTCGGCTGTTCCGTGTTTCTTCGCGAAGATGGACGGGTGGTATCGCTGGCAGGTCCTCCTGCGCGGGCCGGATCCCGTCTCGTTGCTGCGCGGCCTGCGCCTGGATGAATGGCGGGTTGAAACGGAACCGATTAGTTTGTTATAATGGTGTAACTTAAGTCACAAAGGAGACGCCAATGGAATCCTTCTCTCGCGGTTGGAATTTTTTAAAGCAGGCCTGGAGCATGGCTTTTAAAGACAAGGACCTGCTCAAGCCATCCATCTATGCGCTGGTGGCGGGCGGACTGATCTCCGCGCTCGGCGTCATTCCGATCCTTCTCGTGGCGATATTCATGGGCGGTTCGAACGCGGGCAACGCGGTCATGTTCGTGCTGGGCGCCATTTTGATCTTCATCCAGTTTATCGTCAGTTATATTTTCTCCGCGATGACCGTCTACCTGATCTATCAATACCTGACCGAGGGCGACGGCCGCATGGATTCGGCCTGGGCCATCGTGCGCCGCGACTTCTTCGACATCGCCACGCTGGCCGCGGCTTCGACGGCGGTGAACCTGATCAAGAACGCGGCCAACCGGAATCGAAAAGGCGGCATCGGCGCGTCGGTGATACGCGCCGGCGCGGGCCTGATGGAGACCCTGTGGACGGAGGCCGCCTTACTGGTGTTGCCCGCCATGGTGATAGACGACCTGAATCTCAAGAAAGGACTCGAGCGCGTCTGGGACATCACCAAGAACAACCTTCTGCTCATCGGCATCAGCACGGTGGGCGTCAAGTGGGCGACCGGGTTGATCGGTTTTGTGCTGGGGATGGTCGGCGCGGTAATCGGGTTCGCCATCGGCGGCGGGGCCGCGTACCTTTCGGGCGGCGCGGCCGCCGTCAGCGCGGTCGGAATCGCCGTCGGCGTGCTCGTCTTCTTCCTGTTCGTCGTGGTCGCCAGCGTCATCAGCTCCTACACGTCCACTGCGTATCACACCTGCCTGTATATCTGGGCGCGTGAAGTCGAGCGGGCGCGCGAGAAGGGCGCGGAAGGACGGGTAACCGCTCCCGCGCCGCTGGCCGCAGTGTTGAATTAACCCATGTTCCCCAATTCCCGCCGCGAACTCATCAGCTGGGAGGATGTGGATCGTCTCATTGACCATCTCATCCCGCAGTTCCGCCGCGAATTCACCGCGATGGTGATGATCACGCGCGGCGGCATCGTCCCCGGCGGGCTGCTCGCGCAGGCCATGGACATCACGCATGTGCTGACGGCGGCGGTCAATTTCCCCGCGCAGATCGTCAGCGAGCAGGCCAAATTGATGGCCTGGCCGGAGTTCCTGCAATTCCCCGCAGACGACCTGCTGCGCGGCCGCCCGATCCTGATCGTGGATGACGTCTGGGGTTCGGGGCGGACGATGGCCGCGGTGAAGAACCGCGTCTCGGCCGCGGGCGGATTCCCCGAAACGTGCGTCCTGCACTTCAACCCGTATCGGAATCTCTTCGGCGGGGCGCGTCCCGATTACTACGCCGCCGTCACCGACGCGTTCATCATCTATCCCTGGGAGATCCAGCGCGGCGGCGACGAAGTATTGCTGGGCGGATAATCCATGCGCATCCTTCACTCTTACAAAGCGCAGCGGCTGAGCGCGCTGCGGGCAAACGAATATTTCGACACCATGCCCGACTCTTTGCTGGAACAGATCGCCGGGCACATGCAACTGCGCGAGTATGAGCGCGCGGAAGTGATTCTCTGGGAGGGCGATCCGTGCGACGGATTGCATGTGCTGGTGACGGGAAGCGCCAAGATCTACCGCGTCTCCCCGCAGGGACGGCAGTACATCGTCCGCATCCTCCAGGAGGAGGATACTTTCGCCGAAGTGCCGACCTTCGACGGCGGGGTCAATCCTGCCAACGTGGAAGCGCTGGAGACCTGCTCGGTCTGGGTCATCGACCGCGGCGTCCTGCGCGGGCTCATCCTTTCGTATCCGCTGTTCGCGCAGAAAGCGCTGGAAAATTTCGGCAGGATGGTGCGCGGTATGGTGCGGCAGGTGAGCGAGATGGCCTTCTATCAGGTGACGCACCGCCTGGCGCGGCTTATCAGCGAATTGACGACGGACGACGTGACGGGGATTTCGTACCTGACGCAGGAGCAGATGGCCGCCCGCCTCGGCACTGTCCGCGAGGTGGTGGCGCGGTCGCTTCGGGAGTTGGAGCGGAGCGGCGCCATCCAGGTGGAGAATCGCCGCATCCGCATCGTAGACCAAAAAGCGTTCAGCCAGTGGATGAATTAAAAAAATCAGGCTTCGGTTGGAAGCCTGATTTTTTTGGGGAGGGCGGGATGAACTATGGGGTCGGCGCGGGGAGGTAGTAGGTCCCCGTCGCGAGCAAAGCCGGGTCGTTCGCGGCCTGGGAAGCCAGCATCTGGGCTTGACGCGCCAGGTTGGTGGCGTCGGCCAGGTTTTTGAGCGTGTATTCGGGGTTGTGGAATCCCATCGAGTTTTCGGCTGAGACGAAGTCCCACATGAACTGCGCCTTGCGGTGCAGGGCGCGCGCCTGGTCGAGCAGGGCGGCGTCCACGTTGGGATTAGCGGCCGCGGCTTTGATGGCGTTGATGGCGTCCACGAGGGCGTCTTCCGTGGCAAGTTTGGTCGCGGCCACCTGTTGCTGGATCTCCGCCACGCGCGTTGTGACGTAGTTGACGTCCGTGTGGCATTGTCCGCAGGACGCTTCCGGGTTGATGAGCGGACTGTGGATGTCGTGGCTGGAGTATTTTGCCGCGCCGTCGCGGACGTAAGGCATGTGGCAGTCCGCGCAGGCTACTCCGGCGTTATAGTGGGTGGAACCGGCGGTGAAGGTTTCGTAATCGGGATGCTGCGCCTTGAGCATGGGCGTGCCAGTTCCGGGATACGTCCAATCCTTGAAGCCTTCCTCTTCGTAATACTCCACGATCTGGTCGAGACGGGTCCCCTTGCCCCAGGGGAAGACGAGCAGTTTTTCGGGGCCTTCGAAGTAATACTCCACGTGGCAGTTCGCGCAGACCAGCGAGCGCATTTCCTGGCGGCTGTAAGCGGTCCAATCCTTGCCCTGGGCTTTCAACGCGTTTTCCAGCGAAGGGTTGGTGACGATGAGACGCATCGTCCCCTCCTCGTGGCAGTTGGCGCACCCGATGGGATTGTTGAGGCGCGGCGTCATATCGTCGAAGAACATCGCGTCGTAACCCTCCATACCGAGTTCCTTCCACAGGCTGGGATTGTCGGAGGATTTGCAGGAATAGCAGGTGGCGTGGGTGGTCTTGGTCTCGTCTTCACGGCTGAGGACGAGACGCTTGGTCTCGCGCACGTCGGTGAGGGCGTTCTCGTGGCCGCGGTCGTCGTTGTATTCAATGCTGAAAGGATACCCCGCGAAAAGGATCTTCTGGCGCGGGTCGCGTTCGAGCCACGAAAATTTGGACGAGCCGCCGAAGACGGTGTCAACGTTGTTCCCTGCGGTGCGTTGGAGCGAACTCCACTGGTTGGGGAAGTTAATCCCCCATTTGGCCGAATCGGGTTCCATCGGCGCGATCTCGACCAGCGGTTGGAAGGCGCGTTCCTGCGGAGGCTGATTCTTCATGAAGACCAGCGTTCCCGCCAGCACGGCCGCGAGGACGACGATGATTCCGACCAGCAGAAGGGTGGAGTATTTTTGCATGGCAATTTCTCCTCTTGTTGCGTTTTATTTCACGGGATAGAAGGATGAATCCTGGTAAGGCGACGTGGAGATGCCCCGCTCGCCGTGCGCCACCGAGCTATGACAGTCCCAGCAGTTGCGGTCGAAAGCCTGCGGCCCCATGAGGATCGACTCGACCGTCTCCTCGTGGCAGCGGATGCAGTTGGCCTGGACGATCTGGCGCGAATGCTCGTTGGCGCGAATCACTTCGGGCGTCTGCCCTGTGGAAAAAAAGTACACGTCATGCGCGCCCTGCCGCCCTTTTTCGAAATAATAGGCAAACACGTTCTGGTGCGGCAGGTGACAATCGGCGCATTCCGCCCATTTCTCGTGCGCGGCGTGATAGTAGTTTTCGTACATCGGGTGCATCACGTGACAATTGTTGCAGGTTTCGGGACGCGTGCCCGCGTACGAGACCGCCTCCGTGGTCCACAGAAAAACGCCCATGGCCGCAAGGAAGGCCGCCAGCGCGATCCAGATGGGGAAGGGAATTTTAGTCATGAACCTGTCCTGGGATACTCAGTACATTAATCTTTCGCTAATATA
This sequence comes from Anaerolineales bacterium UBA7227, assembly GCA_002473085.1. Classification (GTDB taxonomy): domain Bacteria; phylum Chloroflexota; class Anaerolineae; order Anaerolineales; family Villigracilaceae; genus Denitrolinea; species Denitrolinea symbiosum. The sequence goes on along the minus strand of DKTP01000114.1, from coordinate 5,432 downwards.
TCAAAGTCCGCCAATCTGGATAGTGACTTTAGTCACAAATAGTCTTGAGATTAAGAACGGGCTTCGTGAAGAAGCCCGTTGCGACGGTTACGGCAATGCCTTGAAACTGCCGACGTAATACGAAATTTCATCGTCCACCGCCAACTTGATCATGTCTACCACGATGGAGGTCGGGAAGCCGTATGCCGCGTCGTACTTGACCTCGACCTGCTCGGCCTCCTTCAAGTTTTTCGCGGCGAGGGCAAACAACCCCTCGATGGTCGCGGCCTCCTCAAAGTATTGACGAGACTCGCCGCTCACCGGCTGGCCGTCCGCGCCCGTCATCGAGACGACTTTCCCGTCCTTCACTTCCACAGCGACGGGCATGATGTCCATGAACGCGCAGAAGCAGGACACCGTCAATTCGAAGCGGTAATGACCGATCTCCTGCGCATTCCATTTTTCGCGGTTCTTTTCCAGTTCGCTCCCGGCCCCGCAAGCGGAAAGGACCAGGCTGGCGATTAGAACGATAAACAACAAGGTCTGTTTCTTCATCTTGGTTCTCCTTTGCAGAGTAGACGACGCGAGCCGGTAAGAGTTCCCAAAAACAAACAGCGCGCGGGAATTTCCCGCGCGCTGTTTCGCCGTTTCAGAGACGGTCAACCGCCCATGTCCATTCCGTCCATTTGATGAATGGGGACTTCAATCGTGATGTCGGCGTGAGACTTGAAGTGTAGGACCGCTCGGATCGTGTCGCCCGCCGCCAGGTCACGCGTGAGGCCGATCAGCATGATGTGGAGTCCGCCCGGCTCGAAGGTCGCCTTCGCGCCGACCGCCAGCGGCACGGATTCCTGCGGCGTCATCTGCATCACCCCGTCGGGACTCATCTGGCTCAAGTGGATCTCCGCCGCCTCGGCCGCGTCGCACGACACGCCGACCAACTCATCCGCGCTGGAGGAACGGTTGCTGAGCGTCAGGTAGATGGCGCTGTTCCCGCCCTTCATCGCCGCGCGCGCCCACGGCTCGCGGACTTCGATATCGCCCGGGCCGCACGCGCTCAGCGCCAGCATCCCCGCCGCCAAAATCATGACAAGTCGTTTCATCGTCGCTCCTTGCAGCGCGGATCACTCCACGCTCACCACCCCGCCCAACGCGTTCAGGCGCAGCGTCCATGCGCTGCCGATGGAAAACCGCTCGAACTCGGCCAGGTTGTCGGGCTTATATGTATAGGTCTCGCCGCCCGCAGTGAAGTAGACGGTATACGCCGCCGTCTGCTGGCCGAGACGCTGATTCCCCGAAACGCTCGGCGAGGCATACATCGGCTGGAAGTCGTGCCCGTCCAGCGTATAAGTCTGGATCGTCTTCCATTCGTCCACCGTATACGAGCAGTAATCCTGTGACTCATCGTGGCACTCCGTCACCACTTCGGCATAGCCGGTGCCTTTGTCAATCGTCTTGTCCTCGCAGATCTGCTGCGTTTCAGTGCGACACGAAACGTTATACGCGCCTGAAGGCGGGCTGCCCGTCTCGTCGGTGTAACGCACCGCCTGGATCTCCTGCACCGGCACGGAGGTCTGCCAGTACACGTCGCTGACGGAGGCCTGCAACGACTTGGACGGCGCGAACAGCATATACATCCCGACGCAGACGACGGCCAGGCATGCGACGACTCCCGCGACCGCGATCCACGGGAATTTCCGCTTCGCCGCGGACGTTGAGGCGGNNTCTCGGCGTCGAACACGCCGTGCTCCTCGAACGCGCTCCAGGCGTCGGCGCTGAGCACCTCGGCCCACTTGTAGCTGTAGTAGCCGGCCGCGTAGCCGCCGGCGAAGATGTGGCTGAAGGTCTGCGCCATGCGGTTGAAGGCCGGCGGTTGCAGCACCGCGACCTGGTCACGCACCGCGTCCAGCAGCGGCTGGAAGTCCTGCGCCGGATCGTGCTCGGTGTGCAGCAGCATGTCGAACAGGGCGAACTCGATCTGGCGCAGCGTCTGCATGCCGGCCTGGTAGTTCTTCGCCGCGACCATCTTGTCGAACAGCGCGCGCGGCAGCGGCGCGCCGCACTTCACACACATCGTCCGCGTGGACGGATTCATCTCGCCGCAATTCCCGCACTTCACCTCGGCGACCGACGCTTCGGGCTTCAGCTCGCGTCCCGCCTGGCGCGCCTTGCCCTCCTTCAAGTCGCCGCCGCACTGCGAGCAGGTCGCGGCCGTGGACGGGTTCCGCGCGCCGCAAAATCCGCAGTGGATGTCGGGGCCCGCGCCGGCGATCTTCGCCACGTTCGCGTCCTGAATCAGCTTCGCGTCCGCGGGCAGGTGGAATTCCACATTTTCGGGCTGGGGCGCGCCGCAGTTTTGACAGGTCTTCTTTGGCCCCGGGTTGCGGCTGTTGCAGTTCGGGCAGATCCATTCAAGTTCGACAAATCCCTTGGATTGTCTGGAAGTAGCCATAGTTCACCTCTGTAACACAAATTGCCAATCATCCTCTGCAACGCAATTTTGCAAAGCGCGCTATGTAAATCCATGCCACGCGCGGATTGATTCTATCATCTTCCCAATGTCCGGTTCTTCATACGGAGACGGGTCGCGCGGGTCGCGGAAGTTCGCTCCTGTCAGCGCGGCAAAGACCGCTGAAGCGCCGTCAGCCACGCGGCGCGGGTGGTATCCGCCCTCCAGCACGAACGCGATCTTCCCGCCGCAGACTTCGCCCGCCAGTTCGACCAGCCGCTTCGAGAGGGCGTGGAAGCCCGCGCTCGAGAGTCCCAGCGCGGTGAGGGGATCGTCCCAGTGCGCGTCGAATCCCGCCGAGACCAGGATCATGTCCGGGCGGAAGGAGCGGACGTGCGGCGCGATGATCCGCTCGGCGATCCGCTCGAAACAGGCGTCGCCCGCGCGGGCGGGAAGCGGCGCGTTGACGATGCGTCCCCTGGCGCGCGGCGCGTCGTCCATGCGGCCCGTGCCGGGATAGATGCCCCATTGATGGGTTGAGAGATAGGCGAGCCGTTCATCCTGTAAGAACGCGGCCTCGGTCCCGTTGCCGTGGTGGGCGTCGTAGTCGGCCACGAGGACGCGCCGCGCGCCGCGTTCGAGCAGGTCGCGCGCCGCGACGGCGACGTTGTTGAAGAGACAGAATCCCATTGCCCGGCCCGGCTCGGCATGGTGACCGGGCGGACGCACAAGCGCGAACGCGTTCGCCGCCTCCCCCGCCCAGACCGCGCGCGAACAGGCCAAAGTCCCGCCCGCGGCGAGCAGGGCGTCGTCGAACGAGGAGGGCGTCGTGTAGGTTGGGGCGTAGTCAATGATCCCCCCGCCGCGCGCGCAGACCGTCTCCACCGCTTCGATCATGCGCGGCGAGTGGACGCGCGCGATCTCATCCCGCGCGGCGGGCGCGGCGTCCAGTTTCTCGGCGGCGAAATCCTTTAAGCGCGCCGCGAGTTCGTCCAGCCGCCCCGGCCGTTCGGGATGGTCATCGTATTCGTGATTGGGCGAAGTCACCCAGGTATAGGCGGCGCTCATATCCAGATTTTACCCCAGGGAAAGCGGCTGGCAGACAGGAGGTCTCCATCCGTTTGAGCGGCCGGTCATTGCCCGTTCCGCGTTTATCAATTAGAATGTCTTTACCTCTGGTGGACAGGGAAATATCTCTGTCGCGAGCAGCCATGAAAAGAAATTCTCTGACTTTTCTCGCGATCCTCATATTTCTATTCTCGCTATCGGGGTTTGGGGGTAATCTCGCGCAGGCAGATTCCGAATCCGTCACTTTCGCCGTAATCGGCGACTATGGATCGGCCCAGGCCGGCTACAGCGGCGCGGCGGCGGTCGCGGGCATGGTGGCCGGATGGGATCCCGACTTCATCCTCACGACCGGGGACAATTATTATTCCCAGGCCGGCGGGGATAATCAAACTGCGTTCGATATTTCTGTAGGCCAGTATTACTGCGATTTTCTGAAGGACATCTCCACGGTCGGGACGTTTTGCCCGAGCGGCAACGCCTCTGTGAATCGCTTTTTCCCTTCCGTCGGCGATCATGAGTTGGAAGACCTGGAAGCTCCGCAGGAGATCATCCCTCACACCTACCTGGACTATTTCAACCTGCCGGGCGTGGATTTTGCCAGCACAACCAACAACGAGCGTTATTATGACTTTGTGCAAGGCCCGGTGCATTTCTTTGTGCTGAACAGTTTTTGGGGCGATCCCGACAGGGCGGAGATACCCTCGGCGCAGGCGAATTGGTTGAAAACGCAATTGAAGGCCTCCGCCTCCACCTGGAATGTCGTGTATTTCCACCAAACTCCCTATTCTTCCGGAAGCACGCATGGGGGGACCACGCGGATGCAATGGCCGTTCGCCGAATGGGGCGCGGACGTTGTGATCGCCGGGCATGAGCATAACTATGAGCGCATTCATCGCGACGGGATCGTGTATTTCGTCAACGGCCTGGGCGGGGGATTTATCTATCCGTTCGGCAGTCCGATTGAAGGGAGTGAGTTCCGCTTTACCGGCTTTCACGGCGCCCAGCGCGTGATCGCCACTGAAACCTCCCTGACCTTCGAGTTCCACTCCATTCAAAATGGCGGCACGCTGGTGGATTCTCATACCATCACCACGCCGCACGTCCCTCCAACGCCCAACCCGGCCAGCGTCAGCGGCTGGCGTTCGCCCTCCGGACAGACCGCCATCTCATCCTCCGCCGGGGATAATAACGGCTTCGAAATAGATCCCGTCAACGCCTTCAGCGACGACAGCCTGTTCGCGCTGGACATGAACAGCGGGACCGACATCTCCACGATCTGCGCCAGCCCTGAAAAGGACAAACACCGGTTCACTAACTTCAACCTCTCCATCTCCCCCGGAGCGGTCATTCAAGGCATAGAAGTCCGCCTGGACGCGCTGGTTGATGCGCTGGCAGGACTGCCGCGCATGTGCGTCTCGCTTTCGTCGAACAACGGCTCGAGTTGGAGCGTTCCATCCGTCGCTTCCATGTCCATTACGCCCGTGTTATCCGCCTCGGAATTCACCTATATTCTGGGCGGACCGGATAACCTGTGGGACCGCGCTTGGACGCCGGGCGATTTTGCCAACGGAAGTTTTGCCGTCCGCATCACGAACATGGCTAGCGACATGGATCGGGACTTCTCGCTGGATTGGGTGGCGGTCAACGTGTATTACCAGGCCGCGACCCCCACGCCGACGGACATGTTCACGTCCACGCCGATGTCCACACCGACGGACACACCGACGGACACGCCGACGAACACGCCGACGTCCACGCCAACGTCCACGCCGACAAACACGCCGACAAACACGCCGACGTCCACGCCAACGAACACACCGACGGACACGCCGACGAACACGCCGACGTCCACGCCAACGTCCACGCTGACAAACACGCCGACAAACACGCCGACGAACACGCCAACATCAACGAATACGCCGACGTCCACGCCGAC
>DKTP01000036.1:573-6733 GCA_002473085.1 Anaerolineales bacterium UBA7227 | reverse complement strand
TCGTATTTCTGCTTCGCCATAATGGATCTCCTTTTGCAAAGAAAAACAGACAGTGATTATTTTATGATTTCTTTCGCCACGGATTCAGACACCGGGGCGTAGTGGTCAAATTCCATCGAGAATACGCCGCGTCCCTGCGTTCCTGAACGCAAAACGGTCGCGTACCCAAACATCTCTCCCAGCGGCACCAGGGCCTTGATGGCCTGCGCGTTGCCAGGGCGGATTTCCATGCCCTGGATCATGCCGCGGCGGCTGTTCAATTGACCAATGACGTCGCCGAGATATTCTTCTGGAACGACCACTTCCACTTTTGTGATGGGTTCGAGCAGGATCGGCCCGCCCTTTTGAACGCCCTCCTTGAAAGCCATGGAGGCAGCCGTCTTAAAGGCCATTTCGTTCGAGTCGACCTCATGGAAGGAGCCGTCTATCAGCGTGACTTTCAGGTCCACCACAGGGTATCCCGCCAGCACGCCGCTTTCCGAGGTCTCTTTCACGCCTTTTTCGACGGCGGGGATGAACTCTTTCGGGATCGCGCCGCCGACGATCTTATTTTCAAAGACGACGCCGCTCCCCCGCTCGCCCGGTTCCATCGTGAAAACCACATGGCCGTATTGGCCGCGGCCGCCCGACTGCTTGGCGTATTTCATTTCGGCCTTGGGGACCGCGCGGGTGATCGACTCGCGATACGCCACGCGCGGGTTGCCGATGTTCGCCTGCACGCGGAACTCTCGAAGCATCCGGTCCACCAGAACGTCGAGGTGGAGCTCGCCCATGCCGGAGATGATCGTCTGGCCGGTCATTTCGTCGGAGCGGACGCGGAAGGTCGGATCTTCCTCGGACAGCTTCTTGAGCGCCTCGCCCATCTTCTCCTGGTCGGAGGTGGACTTCGGTTCGATTGCCACCGAGATGACCGGTTCAGGGAAGGATATGCTTTCCAGCACGACTTTTTTGTTCTCGCACAGCGTATCGCCGGTGAAGGTGTCTTTGAAACCAAGCGCGGCGGCGATGTCGCCGGCGCGCACCTCGACGATGTCCTCGCGCCGGTCGGCGTACATGCGGATGAGGCGTCCGATGCGCTCGCGCCTACCCTTGACCGAATTGGTCACCATCGAACCCTGACTCAACGTGCCGGAGTAGACGCGGAAGTAGGCCAGCCGTCCCACATAGGGGTCGGTCACGATCTTGAAAACGAGCGCGCTCAACGAAGCGTCGTCCCGGGCGGGCAGTTCGATGGTTGTCTCGGGGTTGTCGGGATCCATGCCGATTACCGGCGGAATATCCGCAGGCGATGGGAGATAGTCAATGACGGCATCCAGGAGCGCCTGAACGCCCTTGTTCCGCATGGCCGACCCGCAGAAGATGGGCGTCGCTCGATTGTCGAGGACCGCCTTGCGAAGCGCCTGTTTCATCTCGTTCACGGAAATGGTATCGCCTTCGAGATATTTTACGGTCAATTCGTCGTCAAGTTCGGCGATTCTTTCGAGCATCTGACGGCGGGCTTCCTCAGCCGGGGCCTTCGCTTCATCGGGAATTTCGGCAATCTTGATGTCCCGTCCTGTTTCATCTTCCCAATACATGGCCTTCATTTCAAGAAGGTCAATCACGCCTTTGAATGTGGCTTCAAACCCGAGCGGCAACTGCATCGGGATCGGATTCGCGCCGAGGCGGTCTTTGATGGTCTGGATGGTGCGTTCATAGGACGCGCCGACGCGGTCCATCTTGTTGACGAAGCAGATGCGCGGCACGCCGTAGCGGTCCGCCTGACGCCAGACGGTCTCGGACTGAGGCTCCACGCCCTGCACCGCGTCGAAGATGACGATGCCGCCGTCCAGCACGCGCAGCGAGCGCTGCACTTCCGCGGTGAAGTCAATGTGTCCGGGCGTATCGATCAGGTTGACCTGATAACCCTTCCATTCCGCGGAAACAGCCGCAGATACGATGGTAATGCCGCGCTCGCGCTCCTGTTCCATCCAATCGGTGACGGTCGTGCCGTCGTCTACCGAACCGAGGCGGTGGGTTTTACCGGTGAAAAACAGGATGCGTTCGGTCGTGGTCGTTTTACCAGCGTCAATATGGGCGATGATACCGATATTGCGGTATCGTTCCAGCGGATGCTCACGTGCCATGATGTAAATTACCTGCTTTAAAATCCCTGAACATTAAACTCGATAATGAGAGAACGCGCGGTTGGCCTCGGCCATCTTGTGCGTCTCGTCGCGCTTGCGGATGGCGTTGCCGGTCTCGTTGGAAGCGTCGATCAATTCGCCTGCCAGTTTTTCGGGAAAGGATTTGCCCGAGCGGTCGCGCGCCGAATCGAGGATCCAGCGGATCGCGAGCGTGACGCGGCGGTCGGCCGCGACTTCCATCGGGACCTGGTAGGTGGCGCCGCCCACGCGGCGCGGACGCACTTCCATGGCGGGGCCGACGTTCTTCAACGCCGCGTCGAACACCTCAACGGGGTTCTTCTGGGTCTTTTCCTGCACCATGTCGAGGGTCTGGTAAACGAGACGGGCGGCAAGGCTCTTCTTACCGCGCTGCATGATGTGCAGAATCATCGTCTGCAGGTTGACATTGTTATAACGCAGGTCGGGCGGGACGATGCGCTGTTCAGGGGATCCACGTCGCATGATTTCTTTTCCTTATTGAATTACTTGGGGCGTTTCGCGCCATACTTCGAGCGGGCCTGTTTGCGATTTTCAACGCCGGTGGTGTCCAGCGAGCCGCGCACAATATGATAACGCACGCCGGGCAGGTCCTTCACGCGGCCGCCGCGCACCAGCACCACAGAGTGCTCCTGCAGTTGATGCCTTTCGCCGGGAATGTACGCGGTGACCTCGATGCCGTTGGAGAGGCGCACGCGGGCGATCTTGCGCAGGGCCGAGTTTGGTTTCTTGGGCGTCATCGTGCGGACGACCGTGCAGACGCCGCGTTTCTGCGGCGCGCCCGCGGCCTGGCGGACGCGGCGCTGTTTGTTGGAATTCAGCGTGTACTGCAAGGCGGGCGACTTGCTCTTGGATTTTTTGGTCTTGCGACCTCGACGAACCATTTGATTGATAGTAGGCATTTTGCCTCCGAACAAAATTCCTGATTGTTTTTTTCCAGAAAATGAGGCCATCACAACGAGCCTGATGGCCTCACGATGTTGACTGCCGTGCGCGGGCGGGATGATGGCCGCCTCTAATTGGCAACGGCGGAGTATTCTATCATGCGCTTAATCCTGCGTCAAGAACTCCGGCTGGTTTTTTTGGAAGGAAGATGATCGCCCAGGTTGAGCAGGCCGGTCTCCATACGCGGCGGATGGGTCTTCTCTTCGTCCTTGCCAAACTTGACCATATCGCCGCCGTCGCCGACCGCCTCCACCGCCAGGCCGAGGCTTTGCAATTCCTTGACCAGTACGCGGAACGAAGCCGGGATGCTCGGCTCTTCAATCGGCTCGCCTTTCACGATCGCTTCATATGTATTGACGCGTCCCTGCACGTCGTCCGACTTGACCGTCAGCATTTCCTGCAGGGTATAGGCCGCGCCATAGGCTTCGAGCGCCCATACTTCCATTTCGCCGAAGCGTTGTCCGCCGAATTGCGCCTTGCCGCCGAGCGGCTGCTGGGTCACGAGACTGTAGGGCCCCGTGGAGCGCGCGTGGACTTTGTCTTCGACCAGGTGGTGGAGTTTAAGGATGGTCATCACACCCACCGTCACGGGCTGGTCGTAGGGAATGCCCGTCTTCCCGTCGCGCAGAACCAACTTGCCGAGGGTCGGGATCGGGGAGCCGCTCGCCTGCATTACCTCCTGCGCGGCCTCGCGGACTTTATCGTCGGCCACTTTTTTGGAATAACCGAGCGAGTCCATCCAGATCCGCAGGCAGGCGCGGATGGTATAGTCGTCGCGCTCCGGCTTGCGGCGATAGGCAATTTCATCGTCCGCGCCAAAGACCTGATCGGGATCGTAATCGCGGTCGACCAGCCACTCGCGGGCCGCAGATTGGCGGACATAGTCCTCTTCGTGCAGGCGGCGGGATTTATAGCCGCGTTCGCCAAGCCGTTCTTTCAGATAGAGAGCGCGCACCTCGTCGTCGTCCTGGATCGAATCCGGGTCGTATTCCTGTTCCTTGATCCAGTCCCAGGCGGCGGCAGACGCGTCCTTCCAGGCCGCGTCCACGATCCAGGCGCGGGCGAGTTCGGCTTCGATCTCCGATTCGGACGCGCCGTCGAAGACGGGCGTCACCGCGCGGTAGCCGAGTCGCTTCGCAGCCCAGCCCAGGTGGACTTCCAGCACCTGTCCGATGTTCATACGCCCAGGCACGCCCAACGGATTTAGAATGAGGTCAACAGGCGTGCCGTCTTCAAGGAAGGGCATATCCTCCACCGGCACAACTTTGGACACTACGCCCTTGTTGCCGTGACGGCCAGCCATTTTATCGCCAGCGGTGATCTTGCGGCGCTGCGCCACAGAGACGCGCACCATCATGTCCACGCCCGCCGAGAGATCGGTGTTTTCTTCGCGGGTGAAGACCTTCACATCCACCACCTTGCCGCGCTCGCCGTGCGGCATCCGCAGGGAGGTGTCTTTCACGTCGCGGGATTTCTCGCCGAAGATGGCGCGCAGGAGACGCTCTTCGGGCGTCAGTTCTTTTTCGCCTTTCGGGGTGATCTTGCCGACCAGGATGTCGTTCGGGCCGACTTCCGCGCCGATGCGGATGATGCCGTTCTCGTCGAGGTCTTTGATCGCGTCTTCGCCGACGTTGGGGATGTCGCGCGTGATCTCTTCGGGACCCAGCTTCGTGTCGCGGGCTTCGACCTCGTACTTCTCGATATGCACCGAGGTGAAACGGTCTTCCTGGACGAGCCGCTCGGAGATGAGGATGGCGTCTTCGAAGTTGCCGCCCTCCCAGGAGAGGAACGCCACGGTCACGTTTTGGCCGAGGGCGAGTTCGCCGCTTTCGGTCGAGGAGGAATCGGCGATGATGTCGCCGCGCTTGACGATCTGCCCCTTCACCACAGCCGGGCGCTGGTCAATGCAGGTGGATTGGTTGGAGCGCTGGTACTTCCGCAGCTGATAGGTGCGCGATCCCTTTTTCTCTTTGATGGTGATCGTGCTGCCGGTCACCGAAACCACTTCCCCGTCTTCGAGAGCGACGATGACCTGGCCCGAGTCCAACGCGGCATGATATTCCATGCCGGTGGAGACCGTCGGAATTTCGGGGCGCACGAGCGGCACTGCCTGGGCCTGCATGTTCGACCCCATCAGGGCGCGGTTGGCGTCGTCGTGTTCGAGGAAAGGGATAAGCGCCGCGCTGATGCCGACCACCTGGTGCGGGGCGACGTCCATATAGTCCACATTGCTCGAAGTCTGGAACAGAAAGCCCGAGTGGTAGCGGCAGGAAATGCGCTCGCGGACGAATTCGTTTTCGTCTGTCAGGGGCGCGTTGGCCTGCGCGATCACGTATTTGTCCTCCGCGTCGGCGGACAAATAATCCACCTGGTCGGAGACAAAGGGGACGATGGAAATCTCTCCGCCGACCTTCGCCAGCGCCTTCGCCATTTTAGCCGTGACGCGCTCCCCGCTCTTCCCGATCACGTTCCCTTTGGCATCCTGCGCGTCGCCGCGCAGGGCGCGTCCTTCCAGCCGTTCGTCGTCGCACGGCAGGGACTTGATGACCTTACGGTAGGGAGTTTCAATGAAACCGTACTCGTTCACGCGCGAGAACGACGCCAGACGTCCGATCAGGCCGATATTGGGGCCTTCGGGAGTCTCGATGGGGCAGATGCGTCCATAGTGGGAATGGTGCACGTCGCGGACGTCGAAGCCCGCGCGTTCACGCCGCAGGCCGCCCGGACCGAGCGCGGAGAGCGTGCGTTTGTGACGCAATTCCGCCAGCGGATTGGTCTGGTCCATGAACTGGCTCAACTGGCTGGAGCCGAAGAATTCGCGCAAGGCCGCCACGACCGGCCGGATGTTGACCAATGTGACGGGCGATAACTGCTCCTGGTCGCGGATGGACATGCGCTCTTTAATGACGCGTTCCATGCGGCGCAGGCCGATGCGGAGTTTATTCTGGATCAATTCGCCGACGGTCTTGACGCGGCGGTTGCCGAGGTGGTCAATGTCGTCCGAGCGCTCGACGCCGTTGTTGATCAGGACCATGCGGCGGATGAGGCGGATG
>DKTP01000036.1:0-521 GCA_002473085.1 Anaerolineales bacterium UBA7227 | reverse complement strand
TGCGGCGGATGAGGCGGATGATATCGTTCTTGGTGACGGTGCGGTGCGGGATGGGGATCTGGAGATCCAGTTTCTGGTTCAGTTTATAGCGGCCGACGCGCTCGAGGTCGTAGTGACGCTGGTCAAAGAGCTGCTCTTCGAGAAAGGCCTTGGCGTTGTCCAATGTGGCAGGATCGCCGGGGCGCATCTTTTTGAAGAATTCGATCAGGGCGGCTTCGGCAATGGTCTTGCCGCCGGTCAAATCCCACTCCGGCTCCTGGTGGAACGTGGACGCGAGGAACATGCGTTCGGGATTGTTATCCACATCCTGGAACAGCGCGATGATCTCTTCGTCTGAGCCGGTCTTCAGGAGCGACTCCGGTATCCCATCACCGACTGCTGCCAGGGCGCGGAGAAACACCGTGATCGGCACAGTGCGTTTGCGGTTGAATTTCAGGATGATGTAATCGGATTTGCGCGTTTCAAATTCCATCCACGCGCCGCGGTCGGGGATGAGTTTCGCCATCGCCAGCGGGCGGCCC
>DKTP01000034.1 GCA_002473085.1 Anaerolineales bacterium UBA7227 | reverse complement strand
TGGATAACATCACCAAGCAAGACCGCATCACGCTGAAGAACCTCAAGGTGGCCGACTTCGCCAGCGAGGAAACGATGTGCTTCAGCGCCACCGTCGTGTTCGACGGCACTCCCATCGCCGAGGCCCGCAACGACGGCCACGGCGGCTCGACGTTTCTCCACGCGCTCAATGACAAGGCAGCGCTGCTGGCGCAGGCCGAAGCCTTCGCCAAGGGCCTGCCGCCTGCACCGCTCGACCTCGGCCACGAGGGTGAAGACCCTCATTACATCGACATGACGCTCGACTTCCTGGTCGATGAACTAGCCGATGCCATGCACGCCGAACGCAAGGTGCGAGCCGCGTTCAACCGCGACATCGGCAATAAGGTGCTGTTCATCAAGGGCGGCAAACTGCTGTTCATCAAGGGCATCAAGCTCAAGGCCATCACCGCGCAGACGTGTCCCGCCAGCAGGAATCCCTGCACGCGGTTGGACGGCGATCCGAGGATGGCGTGCATGGCGGGCGGGACGCGCACGTGCGAAACCAGGACGGAGTAATTTTTCAATCCCATCGAACGCGCCGCCAGCACGCTCATCACGTTGGCGGGCGCGGTCGTTTCGAATCCGATCGCGAAGAAGACCACCTGCTTGTCGGGGTTCTGACGGGCGATCTCCACCGCGTCGAGCGGAGAGTAGACGACGCGCACCTGTCCGCCCGCGGCTTTGACCGCGAACAGGTCGCGCTCCGAGCCTGGGACGCGCAGCATGTCGCCGTAGGAACAGAAGATGACGTCGGGACGCGACGCGATCGCCAGCGCCTTGTCGATCAGTTCGAGCGGCGTCACGCAGACGGGACAGCCTGGCCCGTGTACCAACTCGATGGACGGAGGCAGCAACTGGTCCAGCCCGTAGCGGACGATGGCGTGAGTCTGTCCGCCGCAAATTTCCATCAACACCCACGGGCGCGTCGTCACGCGGGCGATCTCGTCCGTCACCCCGCGCACGAGTTTCGCGTCCCGATATTCGGTCACATATTTCATCGCGGCCCTACGCTTCCGCCTCGGGCGCGGGGCCCAGTTCCGCGTCGAGGTCGGAGATCTCCTTCAGCAGCGCCAGCGTCTCCCGCGCTTCCTCTTCGCTGATCAAATTCAGCGCGAAGCCCACGTGGACGATGCAATAATCGCCGAGCCGCGCTTCCGGCACATAGGTCATGCAGACCTCGCGCTCCACGCCGCCGAAATCCACGCGCGCCATTTGCAGTCCGCCCTTCTCGTACATCTTGATGATTTTTCCAGGCACTCCTAAACACATGTCAACCTCCTTGCCGCGCGGCTTGCCAATTCGCGCTGCCGATCACAGCCTGTCCAAGCGAAAGCCCGCCGTCGTTTGTCGGGACTTTCCGATGTATATATACCTCAAAACCCTCCCGCTCCAATAGGGACAAAGTTCGTCTTAATAGAGTGATATTCTGCCAGACTCCGCCTGAAAGCGCGACCTCGTTCCAGCCGGACCTCTCGCGGACTTCCATGCACGCCGCGCGGCAGACCTCCGCCAGACCGTTGTGGAAGCGCGCCGACATCACGCCGATGGGGACTCCCGCCAACGCGTCCGCGATCAACTCTTCGATTGCGCCTCTCACCTGGACCTTGGGCGGATTCCACGCAAATGAGTATTTCCCCGCCTCGGCCGGGTCCGCGGCCGCCTCGAACTCGATGGCCGCCTGCGCCTCATAGTTGACCGACTGCCTGCCTCCCGCCAGCGCCGCGGCCGCGTCGAAGAGACGTCCCATGCTGGAGGTCAGCGGCGCGTTGATCCCCTTTTCGAGTTGCGCGCGAAGCAGGGCGCGGTCGTCGGCGCAAATCTCGTTCACCGATTCGAGCCGCTCGTCCCAATCCAGTCCCAGCGACCAGAGCAGGGCGAGAGCCGTCCGCGCGGGCTTCTTGATGGACGCGTCGCCGCCCGGGAGGGGGAAATATTCCAGTTGACCGACTCTCTGATAGCCGTGATAGTCTGCCGCGAGGATCTCCCCGCCCCAGATCGCGCTGTCGTCGCCGTAGCCGGTCCCGTCGAAGGCCAGTCCGATGACGGGACGCGAGCCGTCCAGTCCATGCTCGGCCATGCAGGCCGCAATGTGCGCGTGATGGTGTTGAATGGAGAAGACCGGCAGGTTTTCCCGTTGGGCGCGTTCCAGCGCGTAGCGCGTCGCGAGATAGTTTGGATGCAAGTCGCAGGCAATGGCGACGGGCTTCACGCGGAAGAGGCGCTCGAAATGCTCCACGCCCTGCTCGAAGGATTTCAGCGTCTCGTAATTTTCCATGTCCCCGATGTGGTGACTGAGGAAGGCGTAATTTTCTTTCGTGATGCAGAATGTGTTTTTGAGTTCGGAACCGGCCGCCAAAATCTGCGGGACTTCAAAGGGAAGTTTGACGGGAAAGGGAGAATAACCGCGCGAGCGGCGCAGTGGATAAGTGTTCAGCGACCAGTATTCAGTTTTCAGTGATTTCAATTCACTGGCGACCGATGACTGAACACTGAATACTCGCACTACAGAATCGTCACATCGAATATAAATATCGCGGTTATGGAAAAGGAACGCGTCCGCGAGGGAAGATAACCGCTGGCGGGCCTCGTCGTTGTCGGTGGCGATGGGCTCCTCGGAGAGATTGCCGCTGGTCATCACCAAAGGAGGAAGGAGGAAGGATGGAGGATGGAGCGAGTCTGTAAAGAGAAGATAATGTAAAGGCGTATATGGCAGCATCACGCCGAGCCAATCCTGTTTTGGCGCGACTTCTTCAACAATGCTTGTCTCTGGCTTGCGTTTCAACAAAACAATCGGACGCGCGGCGGATTGGAGCAATTCCCGCTCCGCCTCGCTGACAAAGCAGTGACGCTCCACTGTTTCCAGGTCGGGCATCATCAGCGCGAAGGGCTTGTCCACGCGGAGTTTGCGGCGGCGGAGTTCCGTCACGGCGGCGGAGTTTGTCGCGTCGCAGGCCAGGTGAAATCCGCCGAGTCCCTTTACCGCGAGAATTTTTCCCTCGGCCAAAAGTTTCCGCGCTTCAGCGATGGCGTCATCCCCTTCAGGCGGCTTGAGACCTGAAACCTGAAACCCGAAACCCATTTCCAGCCAAACCTTCGGCCCGCACACGGGACACGCCACGGGCTGCGCGTGGAATCTCCGATTGGTCGGGTCTCTGTATTCGCGTTCGCAGTCGGGGCAGAGCGCAAATTCCGCCATCGTCGTTTTCGGCCTGTCGTAGGGGATGTCCTTGATGATGGTGAAGCGCGGTCCGCAGTTGGTGCAGTTGATGAAGGGATAGCGATAGCGCCGGTCGGAGGGATCGAAGAGTTCGCGCAGGCAGTCGTCGCAGATGGCGACGTCGGGCGAGATGGGTTGAAACGCGCCTTCGATGGGAGTCGAACTCCGAATGTCGAAGGCCGCGAAACGTTCAGGCGGGACGCTCCGGACCTCGATCCGGTCTATGACCGCCAGCGCGGGTTTCTCGCTCGATAGTTTTTCGATGAAAGCGTTCAGGTCCGCTTCGTCCCCCTCCGCGTGAATATCCACGCCGGCTGAGTTGTTGTTCACCCAGCCTTTGAGATTCAACCGTGTCGCGAGGTTGTAAACGAACGGACGGAATCCGACTCCCTGCACAACGCCCGCGATGTGAACGTGGAGTCCCTGCATGGTAATTGGCGATTGGTAATTGGTAATTACGATTTACCGGTTACCAATTACTTCTTCCTTGAATTTTCCATCAACCATTCCACCCAGCCATCGAGTCCCTCGCCCGTGCGGCAGGAGAGCGGGAAGGCGACGACGCCGGGGTTGAGCGCCTCGACGCCGCGCTGGAAGTAGTCCATGCGGAAGTTGATGTAGGGCAGCAGGTCAATTTTGTTGACGACCAGCGTGTCCACGCCGCGGTACATGCCCGGATATTTGTACGGTTTGTCGTCGCCTTCGGGGATGGAGGCCACCAGCACGGATTTGTGAGCGCCGAGTTTGAACGAGGCGGGGCAGACGAGGTTGCCGACGTTTTCGACGATGAGCAGGTCGAATTGGGACAGGTCGAGCTGGTCGAGCGCGCCGCGCAGCATGACCGCGTCGAGGTGGCAATCGCCGCCCGTGTTGATCTGGATGGAGGCCAGCGCGCCCGCCGCGGCGGCGCGTTCGGCGTCCAGGGAGGTGGCGATGTCGCCGTCCACGACCGCGACCCGCGCGCGTCCCGCGAGACGCGGGAGGGTCTGCTCGATCAGCGAGGTCTTCCCCGCGCCGGGCGAGGCCATCAGGTTGATCGCGAAGACGCCCGCCGCGTCCAATCGGGCGCGGTTTTCGTTGGCTAACTTGTCGTTGGCGTTGAGGATATTTTCGACGACCGGGATTCGTTGAGTCATGTCGCTCCTGTAAATCTGTCCGTTCTCATTCCACGTCAATCGCCTCGAGCGAACACTCCTCGCCGGCGACGATCTTCGCGCCGACGCCTCCGCAGTTTGGGCAGACGAGTTCCGTCTCTTTCGGGCTGTACTTTGTGAAGCAGGCCATGCACTGCAACTCGGCGGGGACGCGGCGGAAGTGCAGCGTCGCTCCCTGGGCGATGGTTCCCTCGGCGATCATGTCCCAGTAAAACTGGATCGAGTCGTCCACCATTGTGCTGAGTTCGCCCATCACAATGTGGATGTCGGTGATGCGTTTGGCGTTGGCCTGCTCGCCGTGCCGCAGGGCGATTTCGAGAATGGATTGGGTGACGGGTAATTCGTGCATATCAGGCTGCCGTGATTGTACCCTCGATTGGCGCCTGGGCGTCCTGCACGGCGGCATGGATCTGGCTGATGAAAGTCACGAATTCGCCGGTCGGGCGGGCGCGCAGGATCTCTTTGCGCGCTTCGCGCGAGAGACTTTGCATCATCAGGTACTGGATGGCGTGTTTGCGGAAGAGCCGCTGCCCGTCCCCTTCGCCGTAAAACGCGAGGTTGCGCGCCAGGTGTTCGCGCAGGACGCGCTGGACTTCCTCGGGCGGGACCTGGTCGCGGTCCAGCCCGGCGAAGATCCACGGGTTGGCGACCGCGCCGCGCCCGACCATGACCGCGTCGCAGCCCGTGACCCGCTTCATGCGCGCGATGTCCGCGACGGTCCGCGCGTCCCCATTCCCGATGACGGGGATCTTCACCAGCGACTTGACCTCGGCGATGGCGTCCCAATTGGCGTGACCCGCGTAGCGCTGTTCCTTCGTCCGCGCGTGGAGGGCGATCAGCGCGCCGCCGTTCTCCTCCACGATGCGGGCGATGAGACGGTACGAGCGGCAATCGTCCCAGCCGAGACGGATCTTCCCCGTGACGGGAATCTCCAGCGCGGCGGTCAACTTGCGGAACGTGCGCGCGATCTTCAGCGGGGAGCGCATCATCCCCACGCCCGCGCCGCGCCGCGCCACCGTCTTGGCGGGGCAGCCCATGTTGATGTCTATGATGTCGGGACGGAGTTCCTGCGCTCTCAACGCGGCTTCGAGTATCTCGTCGGGGTCATCCCCGTAAAGTTGGAACGCGATCGGGCGCTCGGCTTCTTCAAAGTGGAATTTCTTGAGCGGGAGTTTCGAGCGGCTGAGGATCTTCTGCACATCCACGAATTCGGTGTAACTCATCGCCGATCCCAACTCGCGGCAAACGGACCGGAACGGCCAGTCGGAATAGCCGTCCATCGGCGCGAGGATGGCGTCGCCGTGGATGGGGATGTCGCGGATGTGGAAGTGGGCGGTCATTGGCGTTCGATAATCAGTGAGCAGTGAGCAGTGATCAGTAATCAGTAATTGGTGAGCAGTGAGCAATGTTCAGTGACGATGAGATTATATCGTAGAGGATACCAATCCCCTCAAGCGTAATGGGAAGGACGACAAAGATCCCCTCTCTCGTAATCGGGAGAGGGGACAGGAGGAGCGCTTACGCGGTTTGCTTTTTCAACCGGTCCACAAAATGTTTGCGGAATTTCGCCACCTTCGGCGCGACGACCGCCATGCAATACGGCTGGCGCGGATTGTTGACGAAATACTCCTGGTGATAATCCTCGGCTGCGAAGAATTTTTCGAACTTCGTCACTTCGGTGACGATGGGGTTCGGCCAGAGTTTGGACTCGGTCAGTTCGCGGATGACCGCCTCGGCGTCCGCGCGCTGCGAATCGTCGTGGTAAAAGATCGCCGAGCGGTACTGAGTCCCCACGTCCGCGCCCTGGCGGTTGAGCGTGGTCGGGTCGTGGATGGCGAAGAAGACGCGCAGCAGGTCGCGATAAGAGAGCGTGGACGGGTCGAACGTCACCTGCACGACTTCCGCGTGTCCCGTCATCCCCGTGCAGACGGCTTGATAGGACGGGTTGTCCACATGCCCGCCCGAGTAGCCCGATTCAACGGAAATGACGCCGTTCAATTCGTCGAAGACGGCCTCGAGACACCAGAAGCATCCGCCAGCCAATGTTGCGATTTGATGATTTGCATTCATGATAAAGACTCCTTCTCGATAATGATGATGACAGATCTGTCTACGGGATAGACGACGCGGCGGGGGAGATTTGGATTAAGAAATGATAACAGTTTAAACATTTCGTCCAGCGGGTTGCGCTGGACGAAGGATTCGATCGGACTTTAGCCTGCTACTGGAACCGACTCGTTGATAACCAGATTCGCAATTGACATGGCCTTCAATTCTAATCGCGTCATCTCAATGTACTTGCTGGCGTCTTCGATTTCGATGCCGATGGCGCGATCATTCTCGTCGTAATCCACAACTACGCCTGGGGAGACCTCTTCTGACTCCACGCTCACGCCGCCAGCAAGTTTGATGTAGAGCATGTCGGTTTCTTTGTGATATTCGAAGACCATTACAAACTCGGCTCCGCCAGTTTCTCTTCCGTCTTCGCCAGCACGATCTCGCCGTCCTCGCCAACGCTGACGGTGATTGCGTCGCCGTCGGCGAAGACGCCCGACAGCAGTTTGTCGGAGAGCGGATCCTCCACGCGTTGTTGGATCACGCGGCGCAGGGGACGCGCGCCGAACTCGGGGTCGAAGCCCTGGTCCGCCAGCGCGGACAAAGCCTCGGGCGTGGCCGTCAGCGTCAGGTTGTGTTCGGTCAGGCGCGCCGCCACCTTGTCCAGTTCGATGCGGACGATCTGCTGGATGTCGTCCTTGTTCAGCGAGCGGAAGATGACGGTCCCGTCGAGGCGGTTGATGAACTCGGGACGGAAGGCACGCTTGAGCGACTCGTTCAACTTCTTGCGCATCTCGTCGTAGGAGAGTTTCTCCTCCAGCGCCTCGTCTCGCTTGGTCTGGAAGCCGAGGCCGGTCTGTTTCTTGATCATATCCGCGCCGATGTTCGAGGTCATCACGATGATGGCGTTGCGGAAGTCCACTTTGCGGCCTTTGGCGTCGGAGAGATGTCCCTCCTCCATGATCTGCAGTAGCATGTTGTGGACTTCGGGATGCGCCTTCTCCACTTCGTCGAAGACGATGATGGAATACGGACGGCGGCGTAGCGCCTCGGTCAGCTGACCCGCGTCCTCGTAGCCGACGTATCCGGGCGGCGCGCCCACGAGACGGGAGGCGGTGTGCCGCTCCATGAACTCGGACATGTCCAACTGGATGGCGGCCTCCTCGCTCCCGAACATGAACTTGGCGAGGGCTTTCGTCAACTCGGTCTTGCCGACGCCGGTCGGGCCGAGGAACATGAACGAGCCGATCGGGCGCTTCGGGTCTTTCAACCCGGCGCGGGCGCGGCGGACGGCGCGGCTGATCGCCACGATGGCGTCCTCCTGCCCGATGATGGATTTGCGGAGTTCCTCTTCCATCTTGAGCAGGCGCTGGGACTCCTCTTCCGCCAATTGCATCAGCGGCACGCCCGTCCACATGGAGACGACCTCGGCGATGTCTTCCGAAGAAACAACCGGGCTGTTGGCGCGGTCCCACGCGGAGCGCAGGCGTTCGATCTGGCTCTCGATGTCGGTGGCGCGCTCCTCCCATTCGCGGATCTCGTCGCTGTTGCCTTCCTCCTGCGCGAGGGTGCGATTCTGCCGCGCGGAGCGCAGCTGGCCGAACAGGTCTTTGGCTTGTTTCGCGGCGGGACTCTTGTACATGCGCACGCGCGACGAAGACTCGTCGATCAGGTCTATGGCTTTGTCGGGCAGGAAGCGTTCGGTGACGTATCTTGATGAAAGGTTCGCGGCCGCGTCCAGCGCGTCGTCCGAGATGACGAGGTGATGGTGCTCCTCGTATGCCGTGCGGATGCCTTTCAGAATTTCGATGGTTTCTTCGACGGACGGCTCGTCCACCTGGATGGGCTGGAAGCGTCTCTCCAGCGCCGCGTCGGATTCGATGTGTTTGCGATATTCGTCGAGCGTGGTCGCGCCGATGACTTGCAGTTCGCCGCGCGACAACGCGGGCTTCAAAATGTTCGCGGCGTCCACAGACGATCCCGCCGCGCCCGCGCCGACCAGCATGTGGACTTCATCTATGAAGAGGATCGCGCCAGACTGCTTGAGCTCGTCAATGACGCGTTTGAGTCTCTCTTCGAACTGGCCGCGGTACATCGTCCCGGCCACGAGCGAGCCGACGTCCAACTGGAGCAGGCGTTTGTTCATCAGCGGCGCGGGGACGTCGCCCTCCACGATACGTTGGGCGAGTCCCTCCACGATGGCGGTCTTGCCGACGCCCG
>DKTP01000059.1 GCA_002473085.1 Anaerolineales bacterium UBA7227 | reverse complement strand
CGCATCCACCGCTCCAACCTGGTGGGCATGGGAATCCTGCCCCTGCAATTCGTCGGCGGACAGAACGCCGAGTCCCTCGGGCTGGATGGAAGCGAGACGCTCGACATCGAGGGCTTGAGCGACGGCATCCAGCCCAAGGCCGAGTTGACCGTCAAAGCGCGGAAGTCCGACGGGCGCGTAATCGAGTTCAAAGTCACCGCGCTGCTGAACACGAAAGTGGAAGTCAACTACTACCGCGACGGCGGCATCCTGCACACGGTGCTGAAGCATTTGATGCAGTGAGACGCATCGCGAATAAAAAGAGACTCGCCTCATAGCGAGTCTCTTTTTATTTTAGGCAACTCTACGTTTATTTCAACAGCGCCGTGCTTGCCATCAGGAACAGCGCCTGCGGGACGAAGCTGAGCGCCACCGTCACAAAGGCGGAGAGTCCCCAGGTGAGGTCGAGCCAGAACTCGCGCTCGATGGCCGGCGCGCCGTCCTTCATGTACATCGTCACGACGACGCGCAAGTAGTAGTACGCAGAGACGAGCGAGGTGATCACGCCGATGATCGCCAGCCCGACGAATCCGCCCGCGATCGCGGAGCGGAAGAGATAGAACTTGCCGACCAGCCCGAGCGTGGGTGGGAAGCCGATGAACGAAAGCAGGCAGACGGTCATCGCGGCGGCGAGGGCGGGATGTTTCTTCGCCAGTCCCGCGTAGTCGCTGATGGCGAGGCCGCGTCCCTCGGCTTGTTCCATGGCGACTACGACGCCCCACGCGCCGAAGTTGGCGGCCGCGTAGGCGACGAGGTAGAAGAGTCCCGAAGCGATCGCGACTGGCGCGACCTCGGCGTTGCCGTAGGGGACGAAGGCCATCAGGATGTAGCCCGCGTGCGCGATACTGGAGTAGGCCAACATGCGTTTGATGTCGGTCTGCGAAATGGCGACCAGGTTGCCGATCACCATCGTCAGCGCGGAGAGTCCCCAGAGGACGTTGGTCATGTCCACGGCGAGGGAGGGGAAAGCCGTCGCGAAGACGCGGAACATGGCCGCGAATCCCGCGATCTTGGCGCCCGCGGCCATGAAGCCGGTGACGGAAGTCGGCGCGCCCTGGTAGACGTCGGGCGTCCACATGTGGAAGGGGACGATCGCGACCTTAAAGGCGAAGCCGACGAGGATGAGGGCCGCGCCGACGGTCAGGAGCGGGACCGAGGTCGGGGCGGAGGCGAAGATGGCGGCGAGGTTGGTGGTCCCGGTCGCGCCGAAGACGAGCGCGATCCCGTAGACGAGGAATCCCGTCGAGAAGGCGCCGAGCAGGAAGTATTTCAGTCCCGCTTCTTCCGAGGCGGCTTGCGAACGGTTGAAGGCCGCCAGGAAGTACAGCGGGATGGAGAGCAGTTCGAGGGCGATGAAGACGAGGATCAGGTCGGTGGCCTGCGCCATGAGCATCATCCCCGTGAGGCTGAAGAGGAGCAGGGTGTAGTATTCGCCGCGTTCGATCCCCGTGCGTTTGATGTAGCCAAAGGCCAGGGTCACGCCGAGCAGTCCGCAGGCCAGTTGCAGGGCGTTGAGGAAGGTGGAGAAACCGTCGCGCGCGACCATGTCGTTGAAGCCCAGGACGGCGGGTTTGCCTGCCTGCGCGAGGGTGACGCCGAGCGCGACGGCCAGTCCCGCGGCGGCCAGCGCGGCGGTGATCCACTTCTGGCTCTTGGGGACGAACAAGTCCACGACCAGGAGCGCGCAGGCCCAAACGATCAGGATGGTCAGCGGGAGGATGGTTTGAAGGTCTTTGGTGAAATCGAAAGGAGTCATGCACTGCTCCAATAGGTTGTCTTAATGCGCCTGTTGTAATCGTTCGGCCAACCACATGTTGACCAATGTTTCAGGAGAGACGCCGCGCCGAAGCGCCTGGGCGACGATGTTACCGAAGATATCAGGGTCCAGAGTAACGCGATGGCGAGGGGCTGCCCTGACTTCAAATTCGACTTCATGAATCTGATCGGCATAATCGGCAAGGCTGTGCGTGTCCCAAAAATCGGCAATCTCCTCGAGCGTTTGAGCGTGGGAGATGCTTGTGACTTGTTTCTTATTTTCTGCCATAGCGTTTCCGTTCCTTTAGATCCATATCACGCGCGCTCAAAATCAACGCGATGTGACCCGGTTTATGGATAAAGAACACGACTAAATAACGACCTGCATCGGTCTGACCACTGGCGGAGTACACATCTTCATTGGGCATGTTTCCATGCTCGACAAAGAAGTAGCGCGGTTTGTTGAAAAAGACTTGCTCAACTTCATCCTGGATGACATGATGCTTGACTTCCAGTTTTTCCAGAATGTCACGCAGCCAGAAAAAACCGTCAATGTACATCCGCGACGCTCCAGCCAATGGTCATTGTAACACCGCGGCGCAGCAAAGAAATTACGGCATCGCCATTGCGGCGGCGGAGAGAGCCTCCGCCAATTTGCTGACGGAAGGCTCCATCAACTTGAAGAACGGCGCGGGGTAGAGACCGATCCAGAAGATGAAGATCAGGAGCGGGACCATGGTGAGGATCTCGCGCCAATTCAGGTCGCGCAGCGTGTGTCCGTGCTTCTTGACTTCCTCGACGATGGAACCTTCGGGACCGAGGAACATGCGCTGGAACATGTAGAGCAGGTAGATCGCCGCCATGATGACGCCCAAAGCGGAGACGCCCGCGAACCACGGCGAGCCGATGGCCTGGGAGCCGAACGCGCCGAGCAGGATGGTGAACTCGCCCACGAAGCCGTTCAGCCCCGGCAGGCCCATCGAAGACAGCGCGACGATGAGCATGAGCGTGCCGTAGATCGGCATGACCTTCCACAGCCCGCCGTAGACCTTAAACTCGCGGGTGTGCGTCTGCTCGTAGACCATGCCGACGAGGAGGAACAGCGCGCCCGTGCTGAGTCCATGGTTGATCATTTGCAGGATCGCGCCGGAGATGCCCTGCGCGTTCAACGCGAACAGGCCGAGCATGACGAATCCCAGGTGGGACACGGACGAATACGCGACCAGTTTCTTCACGTCTGATTGCGCGTACGAGACCGCCGCGCCGTAGATGATGCCGATGGTGGCGAGCAGCGCCATCCATGGGGCGGCTTTGATCGTCGCTTCAGGGAAGAGCGGGATGTTGAAGCGCAGGAAGCCGTACGTTCCCATTTTCAGCAGGACGCCCGCCAGGATGACGGAACCGGCGGTCGGGGCTTCGACGTGGGCGTCGGGCAGCCACGAGTGCAACGGCCACATCGGGACTTTGATGGCGAACGCGGCGGCGAAGGCCAGGAACAGCCACAGTTGAATGTTGGCGGGAATCCCGCCGGCCGCGATCAGGTCTGGCAGGGAGAAGGTCTTGCCCTGGATGCCGAGCCACAGGATCGCCAGCAACATCAGAATAGAACCGGCCATCGTGTACAGGAAGAACTTGAGCGCGGCGTAGATGCGGCGCGGTCCGCCCCAGATGCCGATGAGGAAATACATCGGGACGAGGGTGAATTCCCAGAAAATGTAGAAAAGGAAGAGGTCCTGCGCGAGGAAGACGCCCAGCATCCCCATTTCGAGGAGCAGGAAGAAGACCATGAATTCCTTCACGCGCTCCTCCACCGCCGTCCACGTGGAGAGGATCGAGATCGGGCTGAGGAGGGTGGTCAGCAGGACGAGCAGGATGGAAAGTCCGTCCGCGGCGAGGTAGTATTGGATGTTCCAACCGGCGACGGTGATCCAGTCGTAGCGGGCGACCAGTTGCAGGTCGGGGTTCGAGACGACGTACTGTCCGCTGAAGAAGAACGCCCAGATGGAGATCCCAAACGTGACGAGGCTGGCGATGAGCGCGATCCAGCGCATGAGGTTTTTCTGCGCGGACGGGACGAAGAGCAGGATGAGCGCGCCCACCAGCGGGAAGAAGGTCATCAGGGTCAGGGGTTCAGTGAAAAAGTTCATGTTCTATCCTCATTCAGGTTTAAGCCATATCGTATGCAAGCACGTGCAAAATTTCCGAAGGCTGGGCTTGCTCGAGCATTTCCAGGATTTGCTGGGTCACGCTCGGCGAAAACTCTTTCTCGCCGCAACGCGAACACACTTTAGCGGGAACGTGCCGAATTACGCGTAGTTGCCCGTTCTCCTCGTGGACGAACGTGGTCAATTGCTCCACTTGTTCGCCGCCGCAAAAGTAGCACTTATTCATTTCTTCCTCCGCCGATAATCAATCCATTCTTCCTGGTTTGGTTCGTAAACAGTAACAATTCGAACAAAGGGAGGCAGTGAGCAAACAACATGCAGGCGCTTTTGCGCCACTGTCTGGCCGTAGACGAGGCAACTGGGGCTGTATTTATCGTCAGGATACTTCTCGATGATTTCGCCGTTTAGAATCGCCTGTTGAACTTCATCGACTTTTATTCGGCGGTCTCTCATCTGGCGCACAGCATGTTCGGTGAAAGACCAATCTCCTTGATTCACAGCCTCGCGAATGAGATGGATATCCATCTGCGTCTCATTTCAATAACAGATAGCCAAGAATAACGACGACGCCCAGCATGATGGACAGCGCGTACGAACGCACGAATCCGTTCTGGACCTTACGCGTGGTTGCCGAGAGCCATTGCGTTGCCTCGCCGAGGAAATTCGCGAAGCGGTCTATGCCTTTTTGATCGGCGTACCGGTCGAGAGCGATGTTGGAAATCCAGTTGTAGGTCCCCACAATGACTGTATCGTGGAACCAGTCGTGCCAGAATTTCCAGTCAACCACGTCCGCGAGGAAGCGGGAGACGTCCTTATAGCGGTCCACAAACGCGGCCCGGTAGATCTCGTCCACGAACCATTTGTTTTCCATGCCGGTAAAGATGAATCCGAGCGGTTTCTTGAGCGGGTCGGGCTGTCCCTTCGCGAGCGATTTGCGTCCGTAGATGAACCAGGAGAGGACGATGGCGATCAGCGCCAGGGCAGTGGAAACGCCGGCCACCGTCCAGTCGAGCGAGAGTCCCTCCACCTCGCCGAGGGTGTGACTGAGCCAGTGCGTCAGGTTGTGGAACCCGTCAAACGGCAGGTTGAGCGCGCCGCCGAGCAGCGAGAGCGCCGCCAGAACCATCAGCGGGGCGGTGATGATGAGGGGACTTTCCTGCGCGTGCGCGGCGGCCTCGTGACGCGGCTCGCCGAAGAAGACCATCCAGATCTGGCGTCCCATGTAGAAGGCGGTGAAGAAAGCCGCGATGGAGAGCAAAATGTAGACGGTCGGGTAGTGCAGGCTGGCGTCGAGGAGGATTTCGTCCTTCGACCAGAAGCCCGCGAAGGGGACGATGCCCGCCAGGGCGAGAGTCCCGATGATGTAGAGCCAGAACGTCACGGGCATGGTCTTGCGGAGTCCGCCCATGTTGCGCATGTCGCCGGGGTCGAAGACCTCCTCGTGATGGTCGTCGTGACCGTGATGAGCCAGATGATGATGACCGCGTTCCAATCCCAGAATGATGGAACCGGCCGAGAGGAAGAGCAGGGCTTTGAAGAAGGCGTGCGTCGCGAGGTGGAAGACTCCCGCCACGTAGGCGCCCATGCCCACCGCCGCGACCATGAAACCGAGTTGGCTGATGGTGGAGTAGGCGAGGACTTTCTTGATGTCGTATTGACCGACGGCGATCGTCGCGGCAAAGAGCGCGGTGACCGCGCCGGTCATCGCCACGATGTATTGCGCCTGCGGGACCAGCGTGTAGAGCGGCGCGGAACGGGCGATGAGGTAGACGCCGGCCGTCACCATCGTGGCGGCATGGATCAACGCCGAGACGGGCGTCGGGCCGGCCATCGCGTCGGGCAGCCAGACGTAGAGCGGGATCTGCGCCGATTTGCCCGTCACGCCGATCAGCAGGAAGAGCGTGATGGCGACGATGACTCCCGGCGGCGCGGTTTTGGCGGCCTCGAAGACCTGGTCGAATTGGAAGGATTTCGCGTACCAGAAGGTGACGAACCCGGCGATGAGAAAGCCAAAGTCGCCGATGCGGTTGACGATGAGGGCTTTGTTCCCCGCGTTGGAGTTCGCCCACGAGGGACGTCCGAGCGTGTCCATGTCGTACCAGAAGCCGATGAGCAGGTAGGAGCAGAGTCCCACCCCCTCCCAGCCGACGAAGAGCATCAGGTACGAGTCGCCGCCCACCAGGATCATCATGGAGACGATGAAGAGGTTGAAAAAGACGAAGAAACGCTGGTA
This sequence comes from Anaerolineales bacterium UBA7227, assembly GCA_002473085.1. Lineage (GTDB taxonomy): Bacteria > Chloroflexota > Anaerolineae > Anaerolineales > Villigracilaceae > Denitrolinea > Denitrolinea symbiosum. Next base: position 10,168 of record DKTP01000059.1, on the reverse strand, counting down.
CCGCGCCGGGTCCGATTTGAAGCGGACGTCTTCGTGCATGTATCCGATGGCGTAGATGTGGATGAGCGTCCCCACGCTTGAGACGACCAGCATCATCGTGGTGGAGAGCGAGTCGACGCGGAAGGTCCAGTCGAGTTGCAGTTCGCCGATGTGGATCCACTGGGCGACGAATTGATGCCCGCCTTCGGGATGGCCCGCGACCGAGTAGGCCAGCAGCACGCTGACGACAAAGGCCGCGCCGGAGGCCGCGGATGCGATCCAGCCGATGGCCTTTTCGCCCCAGGGCTGTTTCATGAACCAGCCGCCGAAGACGAGGTTGGTCAGCAGCCCGATGAGGGGGAAGAACACGATCCACGGAGCGAGATGAAAGAAGCCGGTTGTTTCCATGCGCTATCCCTTGAGGCCGTTCATATCGTCCACGTTGATGCTGCGTTTGGACTTGAAGATTTGCACGATCAACGCCAGGCCGACCGCCACCTCCGCCGCCGCCACCGCGATGACGAAGAAGACGAAGATCTGTCCGCTGAAACTCTGGATGACGCTGCTGAACGCCACCATCGCCAGGTTTGCGGCGTTGAGCATCAACTCGATGGACATGAAGATGATCAACGGGTTGCGGCGCGCCAGCACGCCGGCCGCGCCAATGGTAAAGAGGATGGCTGAGAGAATAATATAGTAATTGACTGGAACCATATCGAGTCTGCGGTCCGTATTTTACAGCGCGTATCGCGTCGCGCCGCGTTTACTTCCGCCCTCCCTTCTCTTGTTTCGTCAACACAATCGCGCCGACCATGGCGACCAACAGCAGGATGGAGGTCATCTCGAACGGCAGGAGATATTGGTTGAAAAGGATCATTCCCATCTCGCGGAGGAATTCCATGCTGTTGACCGCCGCTTCGGGACGGGCGACGAGGCCGACCGGCGCGCCGCGGAACGCCAGCAGGTAGACCGCTTCCGCGACCAGGATGAACGCCAGCCCGCCCGCCAGGGATCTCTGCCACGGGATGGCTTTGCCCGGCGCAAGTTCGTCCGTTCCCAACAGCATGATCACGAACAGGAACAGCACCATGATAGCGCCCGCGTAGACAGTGATCTGCGCCATGGCGATGAACGGCGCGCGGAGCAGCAGATAGAACACCGCCACCGTCGCGAAATTCAACACCAGAAACAACGCCGAATAGACCGCGTTGCGGCTCAACGCCATGCCCAGCGCGGTCGCGATGGCGACGAGGGCGAGGATGAGAAAGAGGATGGTATCTAGGGTCATAGTCACTCCCAGTGTTCAGTAATCAGTCATCAGTTATCAGTCACTGATCACTTGAACACTGATAACCGATCACTAGTCTTGAGGATCCTTCATCTCCGGCACCGACCGGGTGAACACGCCCGGTTCCGTCTTGCGCGGCGTGGTCATCTCCGCGGAAGGCACGGGATCGAGCAGGCGCTCCTTGGTGTAGATGGCGTCGAAGCGATTCGTGAAGGACAACTCGTAGTTGTCGCCGAGGACGATCGCCTCGGTGGGACAGGCGTCCTCGCAGAAGCCGCAGAAGATACAGCGCATCATGTTGATCTCGTAAGTGGACGCGTACCGCTCGCCCGGCGAGAAGCGTTTCTCGTCGGTGTTCTCGGCGGCCTCCACGAAGATCGCGTCCGCAGGACAGGCCGCCGCGCACAGCGAACAGCCGATGCATTTCTCCAGTCCGTTCTCGTAGCGTTTCAGTTCGTGACGTCCACGATAGCGCCTGCTGACCTTCCGCTTCTGCTCGGGATACGAGACCGTGACGACCGGGTTGAAAAACGTCTGTTTGAACGTTATCGCCAACCCGCGCACGAGCTCGACCATGGGTTCAAACACGCTCATAGGCTTTTCTCCTCAAATCGCGGTAGATTACCGTCACCGCGAACAAGCCAGCCAGTACCGATAAGATCGGGATGATCCAGTAATTGTCCAGCAGGATGCCCAGCGCCGTGATGAAGATCACCGCCAGCGAAAGCGGGATCAAAATTTTCCAGCCGAGATTCATCAGGCGGTCATAGCGGATGCGCGGCCACGACGCACGGATCCAGATCATAATGCCCAACAGGACAAAGACCTTGATAAACAGGTAGATCGGACCGAGGAACCAGGCGCGGTCCACGCTCAGGAAGGTATCCTTCAGGAACCAGAGCTCGCGGTACCCGCCCAGGAAGAGCGTCGCGCCGATCATCGAGACCACGATCATCTTCTGGTATTCAGCCATGAAGAACAGCGCGAACTTCATCCCCGAATACTCGGTGTGGTAACCCGCCGTCAGTTCCTGCTCGGCTTCGGGCATGTCGAACGGATGACGGTTCACTTCCGCCAGCGATGCAATGAAGAAGAGCAGGAAACCCACAGGCTGGATCACGCCGATCCACATGCCTCTTTGCGCGTCCACGATGTCCACCAGGCTCATTGAGTTGCCCAGCAGGACCGCCGCCACAAACATCAACCCCAGCGTCAACTCGTACGAGATCATCTGCGCCGTGGAGCGAAGTCCGCCCAGCATGGCGTATTTATTGTTGCTCGACCAGCCCGCCAGCACGATACCGTACACCGCGACCGAAGCGATGGACATCAGGTACACGACGCCCACGTTGATATCGGCAAGATACAGGGGGATGACCCGCCGTCCCAGCGAGAACGATGTCCCCCACGGGATGACCGCCGCGATCACGATGGACGGCGCCATCGTCACGATGGGAGCGAAGAAGAACACGAGTTTGTAAACCTTCGCGGGCGTCAATTCTTCCTTGAAGATCAACTTGACCGCGTCCGCCATCCACTGCATCAAACCCTGCGGCCCGGCGCGGTTCGGTCCGACGCGCACCTGAATGCGCGCCAGGAGACGGCGCTCATAATAGGTGAGATACCCGAAACCGATCAGCAGGGTAAAGATCAAAACCAGCGATTTGATCAGCCATTCCCAAAACAATGCCCACGACATAGTTACTTCACCTTCCCGGCGGATTTGAGCGTGACGACGACCGGGGCGCGCACCGTCAGACCGAAACTGCGCGGCACAAGCGCCACGCCCGTCGCAATCGATTCGTCGGTTCTCACGCGGACCTCGGCCCGGCTGCCGCTCCAACTGAGTTCGACCAACTCCCCGGCCTGCGCGTCCAACGCCTTCGCCGTCGCCGGGTTCAACGTCACCGTCGGCTCGCCGATGCGTTGCGCGAGCAAAGCCGCCGGCAGGACGGTGTTGCCCTGGTCGTAGAGTTTCGTCACCGGGACGGCCAGCAGTTCGCCCTCCTTCGGGCGCAGGGACTTAGTCTTTTTGACGGCGGGCAGTTTGAAGGTCTCGCCGCGAGCCGCCGCGCTGGTCAACTGCGCGCCCAGTCCGCTCTTGTTATCGTAGCAAGTCCCGCCGAATGTGATATCGCTGCGGCCGACGATCGGCCATTGGTCGGGCGCTTCGGCGAGTTTTGCGTAATTCAATCCCTCGAACGATTTCACGTCCAGCGCCAGGTAATCGAACGCGATGGAAGCCGACGCGCCCTCGAGGATGTAGCCCATGCCGCGCGCCACCTGCGAAGTGACGACAAAATCGGGACGCGACTCGCCCGTCACCGGGACGGCGGGATGGAAGCGCTGCACGCGGCGCTCGCCCGAAGTGTACGTACCTTCGCGCTCGACGTAAGCCTGCGCCGGCAGGACGACGTCCGCGAGACCGGCGGTGGCTGTGAGCGAAATGTCCTGAACGACCACGAACTTCGCGCCCTTGAGCGCCTTCGCCAGCGCGGGATCGTCCCCGGCCGGGTCCGCGCCCGCAATGTAAACCGCCTTGCCTTTCAGTTCCTCGGCGAGGTCCCCGACGGGCTCGAAGCCCAGTTCCCACGCGCCCTGGTCGTTGACGCGCGGCCAGACGCCGATCAGCCCGCTGTTGGCTTTGCCGACGTGACCGGCCGCTTTCAACAAGTCCGCCGCGGCCGCCGCGAGCGACTCGGAGCCGTCCAGGCCCAGCCCTTCGCTTCCGAAGAACACGACGGCGTTCTCGGCCTTCGCGAACGCCTCCGCGATCTTGCCCTTCCCCTTCAAATCTTCCAGCGTGGCGGCTTCATCGCCGTACGCGTAGCGGATGACGAACTGCGCGTGTTTATCGAGTTTCGTCTCGCGCGGGTTGGCGACAATGAGAACCGCGCCGCGTTCCGCCGCGGCTTTGAGTCTCAGCCACCAGATGGGCGCTTCCTCATATAGGTCCGACGCGACGACGAGAACCGCGTCCCCCGCGCCGAGTTTGCCGAGGTCGAAGCCCGCGCTCACGCCGACGCGCGTCGTCACGTCGCCGCCGCCCATGTCGCTGTAGAGGACGGCTTTCCCGCCAGCCATGTCCGCCAGGGATTTCAGGTTGAACAAATCCTCGTTGGAGAGTCGACCCGAGGCCAGCACGACGAAATTCTTTTTGTGTTCGGCCAGTTTCTCCGAAGCCAAATCCAGCGCGGACTTCCACGAAGTCTTGCCGAGCTTGCCGTCTTTGGAGATTAGCGGCTTGTCCAGGCGCTCTTCGCTTTCCACATAATGATAGGCAAAGCGTCCCTTGTCGCACATCCAAATCTCGTTGACCTGCTCGTTCTGCCGCGGCATCACGCGCTTGATGACGATCCGCCCGTCGGACCTTGCCTCGCGCCGCGTGTTGAACGTGATGTTGCACCCGACCGGGCACTGCGAGCAGATCGAGTCCGCGGCGTCCAGCTCCCACGGACGCGCGCCGAAGCGGAAGTCCGCGGTGGTCAACGCGCCGACCGGGCAGATGTCGGTGGTGTTGCCCGAGAAAATCGAATCGAAGCCGGGTTCCGAGGAGGAGAAAATCTGCATCTGGCGTCCGCGCTCGGCAAACTCGATGACCGGTTCGCCCGCGATGTCGCTTTGGAAGCGGACGCATCGTCCACACAGGATGCAGCGTTCGCGGTCCAGCCAGATGAGTTCGCCCAGCGGATAATGCTTGGCGAGGCGCTGCTTCTCCTCCAGGAGGAAGCGGCTCGTGCCGGGCCCGTACTTCATGGTGTGTTCCTGGAGCGGACATTCGCCGCCCTTGTCGCAGACCGGGCAGTCGAGCGGGTGCGAGGTGAGCAGGAACTCCACCGTGCCGCGCTGGCCGTCACGCGCTTTCTCGGAGGTGGCCTGCGTCTTCACCACCATGCCCTCCGAGACGGGATTGGTGCAGGCCGTTTCGAGTTTGGGCATAAACTGGATCTTCGGCTGTCCGTTCTCGTCGAGGACGGGTTTGCCGGTGGCGCGGTCCATCATCGGACGGCCGATCTCCACCAAACACATGCGGCACATGCCGGCCGGCTCCATCTTCGGATGGTAGCAAAAGACCGGGACGTCGAGACCGGCGCGTTTGGCCGCGTCCACCACCAAAGTCCCGGCGGGAACGGTTACTTGTGTATTGTCAATCGTCAGCGTTACGTCTGTCATTAAGAGGCTCCATGTCAACTTCAGCCACGAAAGAGCGGTTTCTAATTACCAACCATTACTTGCCGAAATCCTCGGGGAATCTCTCGATTCCCGTCGTAACTGCCATCGTCGAAAACTCGCCCAGCGCGCACAGGCATTTGCCCTGCATCTGCTTCGCGACGCTGTAGACCAGGTCAACGTCGTGCTGCTTGACCTGCTGATCCATGTGGTTCGCGAGATTCCACATCCAATACGTGCCTTCGCGGCAGGGCGTGCATTTGCCGCAGGATTCGTGCTTGAAGAAATGGATCGTCTTGCTGATGACCCATTCGATGTTGACCGTGTTGTCAATCACGATGACGGAGGCCGAGCCGAGGTCCGCGCCCAACGTTCGGACGGCCGCGTATTCCATCGGCGTGTCCAATGCCTTGTCGTCCGCCACGATGAACGAGGAGGACGCGCCCGCCGGCATGATGGCTTTGATGGGACGGTCGTCGATCAGGCCGCCGCCGCATTCATAGATCAGGTGGCGGAAGGTCTTGCCGAAGGGCAGTTCATAGTTGCCGGGCTTTTTGACGTGACCTGAGAGCGAGAAGATCTTGACGCCGGCGCTATCGGCGGTGCCGAAGGATTTGTACCAGTCCGCGCCGTTGGCTACGATGAGCGGGACGTTAGCCAGCGTTTCCACGTTGTTGACGACGGTCGGCTTGCCGTACAGTCCATAGGAGGGCGGGAACGGCGGGCGCACGCGCGGCTGTCCGCGTTTGCCTTCGATGGATTCGAGCAGGGCGGTCTCTTCGCCGCAGATGTACGCGCCCGCCCCGAGGTGGGTGTGGATGCGGAGCGAATAGTCGGAGCCGAAAATTTTCTCGCCGAGGTATCCCGCGGCTTCCATCTCGGCGATCTTCTCGTCGAGGAATTTCGCCACCTGCCAGAACTCGCCGCGCAGGTAGACGTAAGCCGCGTTCGCGCCGACCGCGTACGAGGCCAGGGCAACTCCCTCCAAAAACTGGAAGGGATTCTGCTCCATGATCTCGCGGTCTTTGAAGGTGCCGGGCTCGGATTCGTCCGCGTTGGCGACCACGTAATGCGGCCAGTTCTTGTTGTCTATGAACTGCCACTTCATGCCGGTGGGGAAGCCCGCGCCGCCGCGGCCGCGCAGTCCCGAATTTTTGACGACTTCGGTCACGGCTTCGGGTTTCATTTTCGCGACGGCATTCTTCCAGGCTTGGAAGCCGCCGTTCTTTTCGTAGACATCCAACCGATTGATGCCGGGGATGTCTCGGTGACGGAGGAGGATGTATGTCATTATTTCGCCTCCCCATTTTTAAAGCCTTCGATCAACTCCATCGTCTTCTCGACGGTCATGTTCTCGTGATATTCCAGGCCGCCGGGACGCTGCGTCTGGAACACGGGCGCCTTGTCGCACGCGGCGAGACACATCACCGCCTCCACCGACACCAGGCCGTCGGGCGTGACGCCGCCCGGCTGGATGCCGAGTTTGTCGCACAGGTCGGCCAGGAATTTGTCCGCGCCGCGCAGCGCGCAGGGCAGGTCGTTGCAGACCTGGATGCGGATCCGGCCTCCGGGCTGGTCGTGATAGAGCGTATAAAAGGCGATGATGGAAGCCACCTCGGTCTCGGTGGTGTCGGTCAAAGAGGCGATTTCCTGCACGGCGTGATGGCTCACAAAGCCTTCCTGTAATTGCGCCAAGTGAAGCAGGGGCATCACCGCCGAGCGCTTCCGCTCCGGCGGATACTTCGCCAGGATCTGTTCAACTTCCTTTGGGTGTTGTTCAGCCAAACTCATCGGTCAATATCTCCCAGCACAAAGTCAAGCGAGCCAATAATGGCGATCAGGTCGGCCACCAGGTGGCCCTTGGAGATCGCGGAGACGAGCGCCACGTTCTCGAAGGACGGCGTGCGCATGTGGATGCGGTACGGGTTGGGGCCGCCGTCGCCTTCGAGGAAGACGCCCAGCTCGCCGCGCGGACTTTCCACCGCCGAATAGATGGAGGCCTTCGGCGCGTCGAAGCCGTCCGTCCACAACTTGAAGTGGTGGATGAGCGCTTCCATGCTGACTCCCACCTCCGAGCGCGGCGGCGGGACGAATTTGCGGTTGTCCGAGCGGACGGGGCCCATCGGCAGTTTGTTCAGCGCCTGCTCCACGATCTTGAGCGACTCGCGCATCTCCTGCACGCGGACGAGGTAGCGCGCGTAGTTGTCGCCCTCGGTGAGGACGGGGACATTGAAGTCGTACTGTTCGTAGCCCATGTACGGGCGCGCTTTGCGCAGGTCCCAGTCCACGCCGGTGGAGCGCAGGATCGGGCCGGTCGCGCCGAGGCTGAGGGCTTTCTCCTTCGTCAACTTCCCGATGCCGTACAGACGGTCGAGTAGGAACGGATTGCGGGTCAGCAGGCCTTCATACTCGTCCACGCGCTTCGGGAAGATCTTGATGAAATCGCGCACCGCGGCTTCGAATTCCACCGGGGCGTCGCGCCACACGCCGCCGGGACGGAAGTACGTGGTCATCATGCGCTGGCCGGAGATCAGCTCAAACATATCGAGGATGAGCTCGCGCTCGCGGAAGGCGTACATGAACATGGATATTGCCGCCAGGTCGAGGCCGTAGGTGCCGATCCAGACCAGGTGCGAGGCGATGCGCTGAAGTTCGGTCATAATGACGCGCAGCCCCAGGGCGCGCGGCGGCACGTCCAGGTCCACCAGTTTTTCCACGGCCATGCAGAAGGCCAGGTTGTTGCCCACCGGGTTCAGGTAATCGAGGCGGTCGGTCATCACTTCGGCCTTTTGGTAAGACTTGGCCTCCATGTTCTTCTCGACGCCCGTGTGCAGAAAGCCGATATCCGGGATCACGTTGATTACGATCTCGCCGTCCAGTTCGAGCAGGAGGCGCAGCACGCCGTGCGTGGCGGGGTGTTGCGGTCCCAGGTTCAGCATCATGGTCTCGCCGGTCAGGGCGCGGTCCGAAACCATGTTCTTCAGTTCTTCAAGGGTGACTTCTTCGAGTTGCGGCATGAAATTCCCTTTTTATTCTTTCGCGTACGGCTTGCGCGAGTCGATCTCTTTAATATTGAAGGTGAACTGCGGCTCTTCGTAACCCAGCGGATAATCCTTGCGCAGGGGATGTCCCTCCCAATCGGGCGCCATCAGGATTCGGCGCAGGTCGGGATGACCCGTAAAGCGGACGCCGAACATGTCCCAGACTTCGCGCTCGCGCCAGTTGGCGTTTCCGTACACGCCGGTCACGGTCGGGACCTCCGGCTGGTCGCCGTCCACCGGGACGCGGATCATCAGGGACAGGTTTTCCGCGATGGACGTCAATTGGTAGATCACGTGGAAGCGCGGCTGGGTCTGCGGCCAGTAATCCACGGCGGTCAACGCCGAGAGCAGTTCGAAGCGATGCCGGTCGCGCAAAAACGTCAGCGCGTCCGCGATCCGCGCCGCGTCCACAAAGACGTGCGCCTCGCCGCGAAATTCCTCGGCCTGCGCCTTGAATTCCGCCTGCAACGCCTGGACGATCTTTTCGAGTTTCGTGTCCATAAAACAATCCCAATTGGCCGGCGCGGTTACTTCGCCGCCAAATCCTTGAACTTCATGGCCTGCACTTTTTCGTGCAGCGTCACCACGCCGTGGATCAACGCCTCGGGGCGCGGCGGACAGCCGGCCACGTACACGTCCACCGGCACCACCTCGTCCACCCCCTGGAAGATGGCGTAGTTGTTGAAGACGCCCCCGGTCGAGGCGCAGTCGCCCATCGCCAGCACCCATTTCGGTTCGGGCATCTGATCGTACAAACGGCGCAGGACGGGTCCCATCTTGCGCGAGACGCGTCCCGCCACGATCATCAGGTCCGATTGGCGCGGACTGGCGCGCATCAGTTCCATGCCGAAGCGGCTCATATCGTAATTCGCCGCCTGCGCGCCCATCATCTCAATGGCGCAGCAGGCCAGTCCAAACAGCATCGGCCACATGGCGCGCGTCCGCCCCCAATTCACGACGGTTTCCAGCGTGGTGGTCACCACGCCCATGTTTCCAAGCTTCGACTCTACTCCCATTCGAGCGCTCCTTTCTTCCAGGCATACACATAACCCACTAATAAGATGACAATAAAGACCGCCATTTCGATGAAACCGAACAATTTCAACTGGCGGAACACGATCGCCCAGGGCAGGAAGAACACCACTTCGATGTCGAACAGGATGAACAGGACCGCGACGAGATAGAATCGCACCGGCATCCGCCGCGTGCCTGGTCCGATGGGGGACATGCCCGACTCATACGATTCACTCTTCACCTGGGACTTACGCTTCGGCCCGAACAGTTCTCCCATCCCGATGGCGACCAGACCGACTATAACAGACAGCGCAATCAGCAAAGCAATTGCAAGGTACTCAAGCAACATGACAACCTCGATAGGAAATTGAGACTTGCGCTATCAGCAGATCACGAAAACCACGCGTAATTTGCGTTCTCTACCGCCAAGTTTGCGTTAGAGAACGCCTAATGCCGCTTTCGTGAAGTACTGATTATCCTAAAAGTATATCATAATGATTTTTGAGTGACTAGTCAAAGTGTCACTTTTCACAAGAAAAAAGTAACAAAAGACAGCCTCCCAGCGCGGTTACGCGGGTTGGAACTGCGACCCCGCCTCCGCCACCGTCCCACAGGACAGCGCCTGCCCGTCGGGACACCTTTGATACTCATAGCTTCCCCCTCCCGGCGTCGGCGT
>DKTP01000056.1:3059-3423 GCA_002473085.1 Anaerolineales bacterium UBA7227 | reverse complement strand
GCCGGTCACCCTGCTCGATTATCTCGGCATCCCCAAGCCCGCCTGGATGAGCGGACTGTCTTTCCTCGACTCGGAAGCGCCCGCCCGCCGCGAGATCGTCAGCCTCGTGGGGAGTTCGCCGAAGAAGATCGGGCCGCCGTTCTTCCAGATCAAGACCGTCGTGTTTGTCGTTTGTCAAAAGTACTATGCCCTGAACGTGCAGGAGAACAAACTGGAGACCAACATGGTGGCGGACCACACCGCGCGCTGCGATCCGGGATCGCTGCCGACGGGCGCGGAGATGCGCGCTGAGATCGTGGCCTATCTCAAAGCGCATGGGTACGACGTCAGTTCGCTGGAGGACACGAATGGACACGAATGAGCG
>DKTP01000056.1:0-2858 GCA_002473085.1 Anaerolineales bacterium UBA7227 | reverse complement strand
AGCGCGAATGGGCACGAATGAGCGCGAACGGACACGAATGAGCGCGAACGGACACGAATGAGCGTGAATGGACACGAATAGGCACGAAAAGGATTCCGCAAGTTCTACTTGCGGCTTTCCCGAGCGGCGGGATAACATTGCTGTAACGGTGTAAAATCAACGTGATGACATTCGGCAGGAGCGCAAGCCGAAAATCCATGCTATAGTGTAGGCGTCCGGGAGCGTCATGGCTAAAACACCGCCCAAACTCAAGGTCTTTCTCTGCCACGCCAGCGAGGACAAGCCCATCGTGCGGGAGTTGTACGACCGCCTGCGCGCGGACGGGTTCGACCCGTGGCTGGACAGCGAATTGCTCGACCCGGGCGAGAACTGGCCGCTCGAAATCCAAAAAGCGATGCGCGCCAGCCAGGCGGTGATCGTCTGCCTGTCGGAGGCCGCCATCGTCAAAGAGGGGTACATCCACACCGAGATCAAAACCGCCCAGTCGCTTCAAATGGAAAAACCCGAGGGGACGATCTTCTTCATCCCCCTGCAATTGGAGGAGTGCCAGCCGCCCTTCAGCATGAGGGAGATTCAGTGGGGAAAATACCACGAGCCGGACGGCTACGAGAGACTCGTGCGGGCGTTGAACAAGCGCGCCGGGCAGGTGAAGGCCGCGCAGGGCGTGATTAAATCCCGAAAGAAAAAAATTGCATCGGAAACCAGCAAGCCCGCCGCGAAAAACGCGCCGGGGACGGGAAACTCCGTCCAAGGCGGGGACGGAGCCGCCGTCATCGGGAGAGACGTAAATAATTCAGTCATCAACGTCGTCAATATCCGTTACGAAAACGCGCCCGAGTCTGAACAGCCGCGAGAAGCAAAGACAGATTTGTCCCAACCTCCAAGTTCTTGAAGAACTCGGAAGTCTCCCACCCCCTCAACAAAAGGAGCAACCCATGAGCGAACCCCGCAAGAAGATCACCCTTCCCTATCTGTTCGAGAAGGCGCGGAAAGGCGAGCCGATCACCTGGCTGACCTGCTACGACTTCCCCACCGCCTATTTGCAGGAGCAGGCCGGCATCGAGATGATCCTCGTCGGCGACAGCCTCGGCATGACCATGCTGGGCTACGATTCCACCCTGCCCGTCAAAATGGACGACATGATCCGCCACGCGCAGGCCGTCCGCCGCGGCGCGCCCACCGCCTTCGTCATCGGCGACATGCCCTACATGACCTACCAGCAATCGGTGGAGGCGGCCATCCTCAACGCCGGTCGCTTCATGGCCGAGGCGGGCTGCGACGCCATCAAACTGGAGGGCGGCGCGGCCATGGCCGACCGTATCAAAGGCATCGTGGACGCCGGCATCCCCGCCATCGGTCACCTCGGGCTCACGCCGCAATCCGTCTCCGCGCTGGGGGGCTTCCGCCTGCAGGGCAAGTCCGCCGCGCTGGCGAAAAAGATCGTGGACGACGCCAAAGCCCTCGAGGAGGCGGGCGCCTTCGCCATCCTGCTCGAACTCGTCCCCGACCGCCTGTGCGAGTTGATCACCGAGCGCGCCGAAAACTGCATCATCATGTCGCTCGGCTCGGGCCCGAAGGCGCACGGTCAACTGCTCATCTACCACGACATGTTCGGCCTCTATCCCAAGTTCAAGCCGAAAATGGCGAAAGTCTACGGCAACGCGGGCGAGGTCATCCTCAACGGGTTGAAGAACTACCACGACGAGGTGATCGGCGGCCAGTTCCCCGCGTCGGAGAACTACTTCGGCATGGGCGACGAAGAATTCAACGAGTTGAAGAAGATGCTCGATTAAACCAGGAGTCAAAATGTCAGACGCGCAAAAACTTCTCAAAGTCTCGCCCGACAAACTCAAGGCCTTCAACGCCGTCCTGCTCGATCCCGACTCGCGGGTGATGCGGGACTTCCTCGACGTCGTCGCCAAATACGGGACGCCCGCCGCCATCAACCGCAAGCACCGCCAGGCGCGCAAACTGGATAACCTGTTCCGCCTCGTGCAGGAACGCCAGCCCGACGCGGTCAAGGACCTGAACTGGCTGATCGAACAACGCGACCGCGGCGCGTTCATCTCCGTCCGCGACTACCGCCGCCGCGTCCTCGGACCCAAAGCGGACGCGGCCAAATTCAAGGACCGCTACGCCGTGACGCTCGAAGTCTCGGCGCTGCAATACTTCCCGTGGGTCCGTCCCATGGTCGAGCGCGCCATCGCCGAAAAGACCCTCGTCCCCGGGCGCTTCATCGCCGTCCGCAAGATGAAGGAATCGGAGGCCGACGGCGACCTGCCCGCCATCGTCGCCGCGCTGGACATCATCGGCGCGTCCTTCGTCGAGACGCTGGACACCAAAGGCACGGACGGCTCCAACCCGCATTTGGGCGGTCCTGCCACCATCACGGGCTACTTCGGCGGCATCGGCCAGCCCAACGAGCACGCCCTGCAATGGCTGGACGAGTTCCTGTACTACTACACCAACTACGGCGTCCAGCATGTGCTTAATTTCAACGCCGGGACGATCCTGCTCGGCTTCCTGCTTTACAAACTGGGCGTGAACATCAACTTCAAGATCAGCGTCTTCTTCGGCTCGGACAATCCCTACCACGCGCTGTGGATCATGGCGATGGCGAAACTCCTCAGCCGCGAAGACGGGACCAGCCCGCTGATCGGCTTCAACTGGTCGAACTCGGTCAACAACCAGACCATGGAACTGACCGCCGAATTCCGCAAGGCGCTCGGCTTCGAGAAGGTCATCCGCTTCGAGCACCACATCACCGAGACGTGGAAGAGCATCGTCGTCCAACCCTACAACCGCCGCGCCGAACTGATCGAGATCGCCGGTCACGTGGCGAACATCGCCGCCAAACA
>DKTP01000030.1 GCA_002473085.1 Anaerolineales bacterium UBA7227 | reverse complement strand
GACTTCGGCTTCTACCGCCAACAACTGGGCAACCTGGTCTTCCTGGACGACAATAGAAACGGCACGTTCGACGCGGGCGATTCGCCGCTTGCAGGCGCGACGGTTCAACTATACGCGGCCGACGGCGTCACCGAGATCAACGTCGGTCCCGACGGCGTTCTCGGCACGGCGGACGACGGCCCCGGCGGCGTGACGACCGACGCCAGCGGCAACTATCTGTTCAGCGGCCTGCCCGCAGGCAGTTACATCGTCAAAGTCACTCCGCCCGCGGGCTACGTCAGCACGATAGATACATACGCCCCGGCAGACACGACCGACCCGAACGCCAACACCGACAACAACGACAACGGCGTCGGGACCTCGCCGGGGCAGGTCTCCAGCGCCCCGGTCACCCTCGCGCCCGGCGACGGCGGCGCGGCCTCCAACAACACGGTCACCGACGCCACCGGCACGACCGCCAATCCCACGCTGGACTTTGGCTTCCGCGGCCCGCTCATTGACCTCAGCGTGACCAAGGCGGTCAGCGACGCCACGCCGATGGTCGCCACAGACATCACTTTCACCATCACCATCACCAATAGCGGCCCGGATACGGCAACCAACGTTCAGGTGACGGATGCCCTCCCGGCCGGCTTTGCCTACGTCTCCTCCTCCGCGACGCAAGGCACATACAACGACGCGACCGGTATCTGGGATGTCGGCACGCTCCTCGTCAGCCAGACCGCAACGCTGACGCTCACCGTCACGGTCAACGTCACCGGCCCCTACGCCAACTACGTCCAGGTCACCCGCGCCGACCAGACGGACGTTGACTCCACTCCGGGCAACAATTCGACGGACGAAGATGATGATGATAGCGTCACCGTCACGCCGACGCAGGGCAGCCCAAGCGCCTCCAAGTCGCTCAGCGGGAGCAACCAGGCCTTCACCACTAACCCGAACGTCGCTATCGGCGAGATCGTCGAATACACCGTCACGATCACCATCCCGCCCGGAGTGTTCCCCAACTCCCGCCTGGTGGACACCATGCAAAGCGGCCTCTCCTTCATGGAGTGCGCGAGCATTACCGCCTCCAGCCCGGCCTTGACGACCAGCGCGGCCGGCTCCTTTACCGGGGTCTGCGCCTCGCCGACCGTGGACGACGCTGGCGGCGGCGCGCCCGTGGACGTTGGACGCCGCGTCGCCTTCGACTTCGGCACATTGACCAATACCTCCCGCGTCGACCAGACCCTGACCATCGTCTACACCGCCGTGGTGTTGGACAGCGCCGGCAACGTCTCTGGCACGACGCTGGCGAACGGCGCGGTCTGGTCGTCCGATTCCGGGACGCAGACCCTCCCGCCCGTCTTTGTGTTCATCGTCGAACCTGAACTTTCCCTCGAAAAGAGCGCCAGCACATCGCTGGTTTCGCTGAATTCGAAATTCAAGATCACCCTGACGATCCAGCACACCGCGGCGAGCCAGACCAACGCGTACGACGCCGTGCTGACCGACGTCCTCCCGCTGGAGTTGGAATTGGTGACCGGGACGCTGGAATGCGTCTCAGGCGCGCAGAACGCCGATACTTGTACGTACGATGCCGCCACGCGGACGGTCCGCGCCGTCTGGAACAACTTTGCGTTGGGCGGCGGAAACGGACGCGTCACCTTCTTCGTGAGAGTCACGTCGCTGCCGCCGGGCGGGGTGAGCAACACCGCCTATCTTTTGTGGACCAGTCTGCCGGGCGACGTCAGCGTTCCGCAGAATAGCAACATCTTCTCGAAGGAGCGCGACTATGATCCGGGCAGCGCGATCGACGTTTACGGCGTCAGCGACACCGTGACGGTCGGCGTGTTTAGCGGCACGCCCGCCACCGGCTTCGCGCCGAACGTTGTGACCGACCTGAGCCAGGCCCCGAAGGAAACCTACGCCCAGACCGGCGGCGTGATGCTGGAAATCCCCTCGCTGGGAATCAACATCCCGATCGTGGGCGTGCCGCTGAAGAACGGGGAGTGGAATGTGACCTGGCTGGGGAACCAGGCCGGGTGGCTGGAAGGAAGCGCGTTCCCCTCCTGGAGCGGCAACAGCGTGCTGACAGGCCACGTCTACGGCGCGAACGGCCTGACCGGTCCGTTCGTCAACCTGGCTCGCCTCAAGTATGGCGATAAGATCATCGTCCACGCCTACGGATCGAAGTACATCTATGAGGTGCGCGCCAACACCGTGGTCGAGCCAGACGACGCCGCCATCTTCCGCCACGAAGAGAAGGCTTGGCTCACCCTGGTCACCTGCAAGGAGTATGACGAGAAGACCAACACGTACAAGAAACGTGTCGTGGCGCGGGCTGTTCTGGTGGGGGTGGAACAGTAACCCAATGAAACGACAACGGCGCTCTGTAAAGGGCGCCGTTGTTTTTTCGCGCTTTTCCTCGCTGCGGACATTGTCCCGACGCGGAGCCGCTCCTCGTCAACAGGGAACACGCCGCCTTCGCCCCGAGACCGGCGCAGCGCTACGCGCTGAATGAGTTGAAGGCCGAGAGTTTGTTGAATGTGGCAAGGCAGGAGATGGCGGGTTCGACGGTGAAGGCGTAGGGAGCGAGAAGCAAAGGCTCCAGGTTTCGCAAAGAAGGCTGGAGCCTTATTTACGGCGCTCCCCATACGCTGATCGTGCCATTGGTAGAGACGGCAAATAGGTTCTTTCCATCTTCCGAGAAATACAGCAATTGGAAACCGTTTCGGTTGGGATATTTGCCAACCACATCGCCGATGATACTACCCGTCTGCGCATCGTAGAATCGGATTCGGCTGTTACCCACCGACGCGGCGATGACCGATCCGTCGGGAGAGAATGTCGCGAAGTAAGATGTGATTCGAGACAGTTCCGCGCCGTCTGGGATGGAGTACACTTTGGCAATGTGCGAACCAGGTTCGAGCGAATACGAGAAGATCAATTTTGTGTTATCGGGCGAGATCGCAACGGGATAAAAGCCTGGCTTGTACTTTGAATATTCCGAGCGGGGGATTTTGAGCGACATCACCCGCACTGGCGTCTCGATTTCCCATAGGCTAGCCACACCTTCCAGACCGGACCACGAAAAAATAAACTTTCCATCTGGCGCCATGGTCAAGCTGTGTGTACCATCATAGCCATAGGTAAGTTGACCAGGATTCCATGCCGAGATACTGGGGAGTTCGACGCCGTTTTCCACCTGCCAGATTTTTAGATAACTTCCTGCCTGACTGCCCAGAAACAACAAATTGCTGGGAGCGGAATAGGCTGACGTCAATCCGAAGTGTTGGTCCTTCTCCAAAGCGATCATTTTGATAAATTGGCCTGTCTTTATATTCCAAACATAGACGCGGTCGAAAATGACCGTGATCAACGATTGTTCATCTGCGGCGAAGAATACTGAAATGATTTCCTGGTAATTGCCTGCGTATTTGTATTCTTCATCGAGCAAAATTCCATCTTTGACGCGGATCTGGCCGCTTTGCTTTCCATCAAGAAGATTGCGAATGAGCGCCGAGTCCTTGTTGACATAGGCGATCTGGTTGTTTTTCACGGTCAATCCAACGGTTGCATCCGTGCCGCGGCGATACTGGTCGTAGAAAAAATCACCCGACAGGAACGTATCAGGAAGAGCGCCAATGATCTTGCCTTCCGCAACATCCCAAATCGAGATGACTCCGTTAGTTTCCGCGAGCAGCTTTGTACCATTGGGCAAGAAGGACAGGAAGCGCACGGGGCCGCCCGCGTCGAACCTGGATTCGTTGGCGAGGTCCACGCCATTTTTGATGATAATAAAACCGTCCATCGTTCCCGACGCCACCGTCTTTCGGTCTGCCGTGACCGTGATCGGACTCTCCCACGACCCACTGATACTGCCGATGATTTCGAAGGATGTCCCATCGCGCAATCCCACCCCGCCCATCAAGTTGTCGATGACAATGATGTTGCTTTCTGGCTGGTATGCAAGCCAGGGATTGTACATATTCTCAACTTCAAACGAGCCGAGCGACTTTCCAGTGGAAGATTCGGTGACAGAAACCTTGAATGGATGCTTGATGTGTCCAGCGCTATCGGTGCTTGCGCCCAGGTCTTCAACGTTGAAGGATAGTTTTGACCTGTCATCTGAAACCCCCAACCCATCTTCCACAAGTTGGAGAGAGGCGGCGTCGTACACGTAACGTCCCAGCGCGGTGTCTACGAAAATCTGTTGGCCGTCTGCTGACCATCGAATTCCTCTAATAACTCCTTTGCCCCACACCGCTAATTCGGCCAATTGAGCCAGGTTATCCCTGGAAATAACTGCCGCGCTTGGCTGCATGGTCCCGCCATCGCGGATGGGAAATTCTGGCGCGGGCGTTGGGCTGGGCAGAGGCGTGGATGTTGGCAGCAGGGTTGCCGTTGGAGGAGCAACGGTTGCGAAATCCGTTTGTGGTGCAGACGTGACCACAGGCGAACAAGCGGCAAGGAAGATGATGAAAAAAATGCTCAATAGCAACCGTTTCATGGTTTTTTCCCTATTTCTTTCTTTTTTCAAATGGGGATATTCTGTCGTGGCGCAAATCCCACTGCGAGGATGATGGCTTGATTATAAGGCAATTCCTTCTCCGGTTCACTTTTTTCCATCTCCCAACTCCGCGTTTTGGAGTATCATCCAGACGAAGGTTCGAACAACGGAGACTCCCATGAAAGATTTGACCAACGAAATTGTGGAACTGATCCGCCGCGTCTCGTCCAGCCTGCCGAAGGACGTGGAGGATCGCCTGCGCGCGGCCGTCGAAAAGGAAGCGCCAGGTTCGGCGGCGCGCGGCGCGATGGAGACCATCATAAAGAACGTGGAGCTCTCGCGCCAAAACTCCACGCCCATCTGCCAGGACACGGGCACGCCCATTTTCTACGTCCACTACCCCGAAGGCTGGAGCACGCGCAAGTTGACGGAGCAGATCCGCAGCGCGCTGGCCGAGGCGACGAAGAAAGCGTACATGCGCCCAAACGCGGTGGACGCAGTCTACGACCGAAACAGCGGGAACAACCTCGGCGGCGACGACTTCCCCTCCATCCATTTCGAGGAAGTGGACGCCGACCAGCCGCTCGTCATCGAGTTGATGCTGAAGGGCGGCGGATGCGAAAACGTCGGACGCCAATACTCGCTTCCCGACAACTCCCTCGGCGCGGGACGCGACCTCGCGGGCGTCCGCAAAGTCGTCCTCGACGCGGCGCAGAAGGCGCAGGGACAGGGGTGCGCGCCGGGGATTCTCGGCGTGGCCATCGGCGGCGACCGCGGCACATCGTACATCAAATCGAAGGAAGTGTTGTACGACAAGATCGGCACGCGCAACGCGGACCCCGAACTGGCGGAACTCGAGGAACGTCTCACCGAGGAGGCCAATCGGATGGGCATCGGCCCGATGGGTTTCGGCGGACAGACCACCGTCATTGACACGAAGATCGTCGGCCTGAGCCGTCTGCCTGCTTCGTACTTCGTCTCGGTGTCGTACATGTGCTGGGCGTATCGCCGCCGCAAGATGATCGTGAGTGGCGAGGAAGTTGTTTACGATTAAACACGACCGTGGACGGGAGACGGTGGACGGTGAGAACGGTCTACCGTCCACCGTCTGCCTGGAGGAATCATGCGCGAGATAACCATACCCATCAGCGATGAAACAATTCGCAGTTTGAAGGTCGGCGAACCCGTCCTGTTGACGGGCGTCATGGTCACCGGCCGCGACGCCGCCCACAAATGGATGATCGAGACTTTCATCCGCAAGACCCGCGCGCCGCAGGGCGAGGATGAGAAAGTCTACGCGGAGTTGAAGAAACTCCTCGACGGGAGCGTCATCTATCACTGCGGCCCGGTGGTTTCAAAGGACGAGAACGGCGAATATCATTTCGTCGCGGCGGGACCGACTACCTCCATCCGCGAGGAGCCGTATCAGGCCGAGGTGATGAAACATTTCAATCTCAAGGGCGTGATCGGCAAAGGCGGGATGGGCGCGAAGACGCTCAAAGGCTGTCAGGAAACGCCCGGAGTCTATTTCCACGCCATCGGCGGCGCGGCCTCGTACATTGCCCAATCGGTGAAGAAGGTGTTGGGAGTTTACAAGTTGGAATTCGGCACTCCCGAAGCGCTGTGGGTCATCGAGGTTAAGGATTTCCCCGTGGTGGTGACGATGGACGCGCACGGCGACAGTCAACACGCGGCGGTGGAGGCGGGTTCGAAAGCAGTCCTGGAAGAGTTGTTGAAGGAGCCGTATTAGCAGGCTGTTTTTAAATCGCAAAGGCCGCGAAGGGCGCGAAGTTTTCAAACTTCGCAAGCAAGTTCACCTTCGCGGTCTTTTTTAATGAAATTTGAACGACTTTCGATGGATGGGGGAATAACCCAGCCGCTCGATCGCCACGCGGTGACTCATCGTCCCATATCCCTTGTGCCTTGCCAACCCGTAGCCGGGATACTGCGCGTCGAGTCCACGCATCCACGCGTCGCGGGCGGTTTTGGCAAGGATGGACGCGCAGGCGATTGTCAGGGATTTCTGGTCGCCTTTGACGAGGGAGGTGAGGGGAATATCCGTGTCGGGATTCAGGCGGAAGTCGGTGAGGAGATGATCGGGGACGAGGGACAGCGTGGCGAGGGCGCGTTCGGCCGCGAGACGCGTCGCGGCGGAGATGCCGAGGGAGTCGATTTCGTCCGCTTCGGCGGAGCCAAGCGACCAGGCTAGGGCGGTCTCTTTGATGCGCGCGGCGGCGCGGTCACGCGCGAGGGGAGGCATCTGCTTGGAGTCACGCGCCCCGCGCAGGGTCGAGGAGAGACGCGGGCGGTCGGGGAGGACGACCGCGCCGACGACGACGGGTCCCGCCAGGGCGCCGCGCCCGGCTTCGTCCATCCCTGCGAGGAGGGCGAAGCCGCCGCGCCAGAGTCGTTTTTCGAGTCGCAGGTCAGGGGAGTTCATAGATGCCGCGGCGCGCGTTGCGGCGGATGCGGAAGATGTCGCGCGTCATCCGCAGGGCGTCTTGCACGGCGCTCAGTTTCGTCTCAGGGCTGAAGCGCCAGCGGATGGGGATTTCGCGGACGGTGAAACCGAGGCGGCGGGCAAGGTAGAGGATTTCGATGTCGAAGGACCAGCCGGGCAGGGTTTGGCGGCGGAAGAGTTGCGCGGCGGCTTCGGCGGTGAAGCATTTGAAGCCGCATTGGGTGTCGTTGAGGCCGGGCAGGATGAGCAGGCGGATGACGAGGTTGACGGCGCGCCCGCCGAGGTGACGGTAGAGCGGTTCGTCTTCGCGCAAGGCGCCTTTGGCCTCGCGGGAGGCGATGGCGATGTCGGCCTGCGACTCGGGTGGGAGGAAGCGGCTGACCTGTTCGATGGACATGGACAGGTCGGCGTCGCACATGAAGCGGTACGCGCCGGCCGCCTCCAACATGCCGCGGCGGACGGCGCGTCCCTTGCCGGGCTGCTCCTCGCGGATGACGCGCAGGTTGGGATGGCGCCGCGCGAAGTCCTGCGCGATCTCGAAGGTGCGGTCGCCGCTTCCGTTTTCGACCACGAGGATCTCGGAAGCAAAGTTTTGCGTTTGGAGAAAAGCAAGCGTCTGCTCCAGGGCGTGGGGCAGACGCGTCTCTTCGTTGCGCGCGGGGATGACGATGGATAGGAAGGGCGGGTTCAAAGTTGCGGAAGGATGATGAGGTAGAAGCCGGCCGCCATGACGGCCAGCCAGCACAAGAAGATACCGGCCAGGATGAGGAGCTGTACGACGGTCATGCCGAGGACGCGGCGCCTGGCGGGTTTCGCGGCGGGACGTTCAGGCTGGGACGGTTCGCCCGGGCCGCGCACGAGGACGGTGGGCGACGGTTCTTCTTCGAACGCGAAGTCCAGGTCGGCGGCGTTCGCTTTCTCGATCAACGCGTCGCTCTGCGGGGAGTTGAGGATGGACTGCATGCGCGAGGCTTCCACTTCGGGGAAGGGAGTTTTTTCGCGAGGGCTTTCCTCCTGCGGCTCAGGCTGGGCGGCTGGCTGCCGGGAGCGCGGGGATTGGATGCGGTCCACGAGGTCTGATACCTGGGTGACGGTGTAGATCGGGGGGGCGGTGAGCAGTCCGGCGGCGAAGCGGTCAATGGCGTCGCTTCGCACCACGCGAACGATCGGGCGGACGGAGTCGACCTGCATTCCGGGGTTGGCGGACACCAGCACGGGCTCGATTGGCGCGGCCAGTTTCGCGCCCTGCCGCTGGAAGAAGACTTCCAGAATTTTCGCCATGCGCGCTACGCGCTGGACCAAATTCACGGACGCGGGTTGGAAGACTTCGTTGGTCAGGGTTCCCCACTCGTCGCCGCGGGCCTGGTAGAACCCTTTCAGCAGGGTGGCTTCCAATACATAGACGCCGGCCGGTCCGACGAGGATGAGCGGCAGGACGATCTCGCTGGCGCCCAACTGCTGGTTGCGGAAAAGGGTGTAGCCCTTTTCGATCATTTTGTTCAGCTGCGCGATGACGATCTGTTGGGCCTGCAGGCTGGTCGGCCATGAAAAGCCGTATTTCCACATGCCTTGCAGACGGTTGACCAGGCTGAGCTGGCCGTTCGCGTCCAAGAGGGGAGTCTGGTCTATGATTTTCATGGCGGGATGCAGCGCTAGATCACCGGCACGCCTTCGAGCGCGTCTTCGGCCGCGTCGGCGCGGGTGGAGATGAATTCGCGCCCGTCGCGGGCGGTCAGGCGGACATCGCGGCCGCGGTCGAAAGTACCGCCCCAAAACTCGCGGCGCGTTCCGGTTACGAATCGTTTTTTGGCTTTCAGGCGTTCGAGCAGCGTTTTTCGGTCGAGCAGGATGCAGTCGGAAAATGTCGGGCCGCGCCGTTCGTAAGCGCGCACGAACTCAATCTGCCCTCGACGCGAGTACCGCGCCGCTTCGATCACACCGTCGAATTTTTTATCTGCCATGTTCGCCTCCGTCCGTATTTTAACACAAGTACCGCAAGATTAATCTTGCGGTACAGAGTCGGGGTGGTCGGACGCGTGCCATTCCCTGAATGGGAAAACCGACGACCGTAAGTCGTCGGTTTTTTTGTCGGGGTGGTCGGACTTGAACCGACGACCCCCGCGTCCCAAACGCGGTGCGCTGCCAACTGCGCCACACCCCGAGCACAATGAGTATACCGCACTCGGTCAAAAATTGTGTTTTTTAAAGGGCGGAATCACAATTTTTGACCGTGGGTATTATATAATGCGTGGGATGTTTAACCGCCAAGCGACTCGACTTCCTCTCATCCTTTTGCTTCTTTTTGGACTTTCGGCCTGTTCCGCCTCCGAACCGCCGCCCCCGGCCCCTCCCGCCGCGCCGACCTTCACCGCCGCCGTCGCGCCCACCCTCACGCCGGTCCCTCCGCCGACCTCCACGCCCACCGTCACGCCGCTGGGATGTCTCAGCGCGCCGGGCAAGCTGGTAAAAGGCGAAGTCGCCACGGCGGAGCGTCCCATCGCGTACATCGTTTATCTGCCTCCCTGCTACGACGAGTTCCCCGACCGGCGTTACCCCGTCCTCTATCTCCTCCACGGGCAGACGTTCACCGCCGATCAGTGGACGCGCATCGGCGCGCCCGAAGCCGCGGACGCGCTCATCCATAGCGGACAGGCCGCGCCCTTCATCATGGTCTTTCCCGAAGACCGCTACTGGAACATCCAGCAGGGACTCCGCTTTGGGCAATACCTGCTGAACAACGTCCTTCCTTACATTGACGCCAACTTCCGCGTCCTTCCCGACCGCAGCCACCGCGCCATCGGCGGACTCTCGCGCGGCGCAGGCTGGGCTTTCGAGATTGGCTTCACCCATCCCGAACAGTTCGGCGCGCTCGGCCTGCACTCCCTCGCGGTTCTTTCCAGCGACCGCGCCGCGTACGCGCGCTGGTTTCGGGAAATGCCCCCCGGCCTCTGGCCGCGCGTCTACATGGACATGGGCGACAACGACCGCGAGCGCGACTTCAACCTCCAGGTGGAACGCCTGCTCACCCAACTCGGCGTCCCGCACGAATGGCGGCTCAACAACGGCGCGCACGACGAGGCCTACTGGTCTGCCCACGTGAGCGAGTACCTCCGCTGGTACGCGGCGGGATGGGACCAGCCCTGATATAATCTCGCCATGTCCCTCACCCTTCAAGAAGTGGAACACATCGCGCGGCTGGCGCGTCTCGAATTGACCGACGAGCAGAAGGAACGTTACCGCGTCCAACTCTCGACGATCCTCGACCACATCGCCCGCCTGCAAGCGCTGGACACCCGCGACGTCCCTCCGACGGAGGGCGCGGCGCTGTCCGAGACGCCCCTCCGCCCCGACGAACCCCGCCCGGGCCTCTCGCTCGATTCCCTGCTCGCCAACGCCCCTGAAACGGAAGGCGGTCAGTTCAAGGTCCCGCCGGTGTTTGAATAAGATCGAAGACGGAAGACCGAAGACCGACTCCGTCCCTCGTCCTCCGTCCCCCGTCCTCATGCCCTCCCTCTCCTCTCTCACCCTCGCGCAAATGAAGACCGGCCTCGAACGCGGCGAATTTTCCAGCCGCGAACTCGTCCAGGCCGCGTTGGATGAGATCGCGCGGCTCGACCCCTCTCTCCACGCCTTTCTCCACGTGGACGCGGAGCGCGCCCTCGCGCAGGCGGATAAAGCCGACCAATTATCAACTACCGATCATCCATTACGCGGCATTCCCATCGCCGTCAAAGACGTCCTCGCCGTGGAAGGGATGCCCTGCACGGCTGGCTCGAAAATCCTCGAAGGATTCGTCCCGCCGTACACGGCCACCTCGGTGAAAAAACTACAGGACGCGGGCGCCATCGTCATCGGCAAGACCAACACCGACGAGTTCGCGATGGGCTCGTCCACCGAAAATTCCGCCTACGGACGGACGATGAATCCCTGGGACCTCTCCCGCGTCCCCGGCGGCTCGTCGGGAGGGAGCGCGGCCGCGGTGGCCGCGCGCATCGTCCCTGCCGCGCTCGGCACCGACACGGGCGGCTCCGTCCGCCAGCCCGCCTCGTTCTGCGGCGTGACCGGCCTCAAGACCACCTACGGCCGCGTCTCGCGCTACGGCCTCGTCGCGTACGGCTCCTCGTTCGACACCGTCGGCGTCCTGGCGCGGACGGCCGAAGACGCGGCCCTGGTCCTCTCCGCGATGGCGGGACGCGATCCGCTCGACGCGACCTCGGCGGACGCGGCCAAGTTCGACGCGTCGGTCGGCGGCGGGATGCGCGGCCTGCGCGTCGGCGTCCCGAAGGAATACTTCGTTGGCGGCATCCAGCCCGAAGTCGAGGAGAAGACGCGGCAGGCCATCGGGCAGATGGAATCCCTCGGCGCGGAAATCGTCGAGATCAGCCTGCCGCACACCGAGTACGCGCTGCCCGTCTACTACATCCTCGCGCCCGCGGAAGCTTCCGCGAACCTGGCGCGCTTCGACGGCGTCCGCTACGGCCCGCGCGCCCGCGCGGATTCGATGTGGGACGTGTTCTTCAAGACGCGCGGCGAAAACTTCGGCGAGGAGGTCACGCGGCGGATCATGCTCGGGACCTACGCGCTCTCGGCGGGATATTACGAGGCCTACTACGGACAGGCGCAGAAAGCGCGCACGCTGCTCGCGCGCGACTTTGAAGCGGCCTTCTCCAACGTGGACGTGATCGCCGTCCCAACGACTCCCTCGACCGCGTTCGCGGCCGGCGCGCACGCGGACGACCCGCTGGCGATGTATCTCGAAGACGCGTTCACCCTGCCCGCCAACATCGCGGGGATTCCAGGGATCGCTTTTCCCGTTGGATTCGATTCGCTGGGTTTGCCGGTCGGGATGCAGTTGCTCGGCCCGCGCTTCCGCGAAGACGCGATCCTGCGCGCCGCGCACGCGTACCAGCAAGTCACAGATTGGCACAAAAAATTCCCGACCGTGGACGGCGGACGGTAGACCGTCGCGGTCTCTTCAGGAGAATGAATGAATATTTTCGTCACAGGCGGAGCGGGCTATATCGGCTCGGCGACCGCGGAAGCGCTGCTCAAAGCGGGACACTCCGTGGTCGTGTACGATTCGCTGGTCAGCGGACACCGCGCCGCGGTCCCGGAGGGCGCGGAGTTCATCGAGGCGGACTTGAAAGACGCAGATACTTTGTCTGCCGTACTAAAAGAAGGCATTTTTGACGCGGTGATGCACTTCGCCGCGTCCATCGAGGCGGGCGAGTCGATGAAGGATCCCGGCAAGTTTTTTCAGAATAATTTGATCAATTCCCTGCATTTGATCGAAGCCGCGGTGAAAGCCAAAGTGACTCGCTTCGTGCTTTCGTCCACGGCGGCGGTGTATCAATCGAGCGACGAACCGTTGACGGAGGAGTCGCCGCTCGGACCGACCAACGTCTACGGGCAGACGAAGTTGATGATCGAGCAGGCTTTGGAATGGTATCGGAAAATTCATGGACTGCACTTTGCGGCGCTGAGATATTTCAACGCCTGCGGCGCGCGTCATGGACACGGCGAGGCGCACCAGCCCGAATCGCATCTCATCCCGCGGGTGTTGAGCGTGCCGCTCGGCAGGTTGGATTCGATCAACATCAACGGGACGGATTACCCGACGCCCGACGGCACCTGCATCCGCGACTACATCCACATTGCGGACCTGGTCTCGGCGCACCTGCTGGCGCTCGACGCGCTGGCGGAACGCGACCGGCTGGTCTACAACGTCGGGAGCGGACGCGGCTACTCGGTGCGCGAGGTCATCGAGACGGCGCGCTCGGTGACGGGACGCGCCATCCCGGCGGTCGAATCGCCGCGGCGGGAGGGAGATCCCGCGCGGCTGGTGGCCTCGTCCGGGAAGATCCGCCGCGAGTTGGGATGGAGTCCCGCGCACGACGACCTGCGCGACATCCTCTCCAGCGCGTGGGAGTGGCACCAGTCGCATCCGAATGGATATGAAGATTAGAGGGTTATAATTACGGCATGAAGAAACTTCGCCCGCGAGCCCGCGCCATGAAACTTGCCGCTGAAGTCCGCAGACGGATTTCAGACGCGCTCGGCCAACCCGTGAAAGTGGTCATGTTTGGCTCGCAGGCGCGCGGCGACGCGACGGGAGACTCGGATATTGACCTGCTGGTGATCCTGCCGGAGGTCAACGCGGCGACGAGCAGGTTGGTTTCCGACATCGCGTGGGAGGTCGGCTTCGAGGCGGACAAGTTCATTTCCACATTTGTTACGACAAAACAGGAAATGGATTATTACGCCATTTTGCCATTTTATCGAAACGTGGAAAAAGAAGGGATCGCGGTGTGAAGCCGCCTGCTTTCGATAAGGCCGCTTTGGTCCGGTACAGGCTGGATCAAGCCAAAAACACCTTGCGCGACGCGCATGTGTTGTTCGAGCAGAACGGCACGCCGGCCAGCGTGGTCAATCGGGCTTACTATGCGATCTTCTATGCAACCATGGCGTTGATCGGGACGCTCGACGAGAACGTGGATACTTCCAAGCACAAGGGCGTCATTGCGGCTTTCAACCGCGCTTTCATTAAGACAGGAATCCTGCCAAAAGAAATGGGGAAGATCCTGCGCGACGCGTTCGAAGCGCGGCAGGAGGGCGATTATCGCGATGTTTCCGCGAAAATAGACGACGTCAAAGCGCGGGAGATTTTGGTTTCCGCGGATCGGTTTGTGAGTTCCATCGAAGCGACGCTTTCAAAATAAACTTTCCCTGCGGAGTTGGGTAATGACTTTCGCCATCGTTCTCATCGGTTGGATTTTCTCCCTCTGCCTGCATGAATTCTCTCACGCGTTGACGGCTTACTTCGGCGGCGACACCACCGTGAAGGACAAGGGCTATCTCACCTTCAACCCGCTGAAATACACGCACCCGATTTTTTCGATTGTCCTGCCTGTGGTCTTTCTGCTGATGGGCGGGATCGGCCTGCCCGGCGGCGCGGTCTACATCGAGACCTGGCGGTTGAAAAGCCGCGGCTGGCAGAGCCTCGTCTCGCTGGCGGGGCCGCTGGCGAACCTGCTGGTGGCAATCGTGCTGGGAGTCGTCCTGGCTTTCGCGCCCGCGTCGAGCATGATGGACAAGAACAGCCCCTGGCCCGGGATCGCGTTCCTGGCGCTGCTGCAAATCTCGGCGCTCATCCTGAACCTGATCCCGCTCCCGCCCTTCGACGGCTACGGCATCATCGAGCCATACCTCTCCGACGGGACGCGCCAATGGATCGATTCGATGCGGACGTTCATCATGCTGGCGGTGTTCCTCGCGCTGTGGAATATCCCCATCGTCAATCAGTTGTTCTGGTCGCAGGTGTATTGGATCGCGTACTGGCTGGGGATTCCGTTCGATCTCGCCTGGGAGGGATTCACGCGCTTCCGCTTCTGGCTGCTATGAACGTCGTTCCGCACATCCTCATCATCGGCGCGGGATTCGCGGGACTGGAAACCGCGCGCAGCCTGGCGAAAGTCCCCGTGCGCGTCACGCTGATTGACAGGCGCAACCATCACCTCTTCCAGCCGCTTCTCTATCAAGTCGCCATCGCGGGCTTGCTCCCCTCGCAGATCGCGCAACCCGTCCGCACCATTTTCCGCCGCCAGAAAAATTTCACGTTCCAGATGGGCGAAGTGACCGAGGTCAATTTTGACCAGCGCTTCGTCAAACTCGACGGCTCGATCATCGCCTACGATTACCTCGTCCTCGCGGTCGGCGGGCGGACGAATTTCTTCGGCCACGACGCGCTCGAAGAGCAGGGCTTCCAGCTCAAAGACATCCCCTCGGCGAGACGCACGCGCAACCACCTGCTCTCGCTGTTCGAGAGAGCCAGTCACGAAGGCGACGCCGAAAAGCGCGCCGCCATGCTGACCTTCGTCATCGTGGGCGGCGGACCGACGGGCGTGGAGACCGCGGGCGCGCTGGCCGAGTTGATCGAGCATGTGATGGTGAAAGACTTCCCCCGCCTCAACCTGAACGAGGCGCGGGTCGTCCTGCTCGAGGCGGGTCCCGCCCTCCTCGGCGCCTACCCCGACGAACTACGCCGCGCCGCGCACCGTCTCCTGCAAAAGAAGCACGTGGAAATTTTGCTGAACACGCGCATGGACGATTACGACGGTCAACGCGTGACGCTCGGCGACGGGACGCAGATTGAGTCGCAGACGTTGATCTGGACGGCGGGAGTCAAAGCCGCCGAACTCGCGGACCGCCTTGGCGTGGAGCAGGCCTCCGCGGGACGAATCCGCGTCGAACCGACCTTGCAGCTGGCGCGCCATCCCGAGGCTTTCGTCGTCGGGGACGCGGCCTTCCTCGCGGACGCGGACGGGAGTCCGCTCCCGATGTTGTCCACGGTCGCCATCCAGCAGGGAAAAGCCGCGGCGGACAGTATCCGCCGTCTGGCCGCGGGAGGCGAGGCGCGTCCGTTCCGTTACAAAGATCCGGGCATGCTCGCCACCGTCGGGCGGAACGCGGCTGTGGCGCGAATTTACGGGCTGTCGTTCAGCGGATTCCTCGCCTGGCTGATCTGGGTGGTTTTGCACATCTACCGCATCATCGGCTTCCGCAACCGCCTGGCGGTGATGTTCAACTGGGCGTGGGATTATTTCTTTTACGAGAACCAGACGAGGCTGATCATCGAGGAGTAACGCCGCGCGGAGGGGGAGTCGCTCACGCTTCGTACTTCCAATCCCAAAACCAGTACGCGAAGCCCTTGAACTCGCCCCATTTCTCGAAGCGCCGCTCCACGTCCTTCGCGGTGACGGGTTCGCCGTCGTGCCACTCGTGCGAGACGAGTTTCAGCGCCCACGAGTCGATCGGGATGAAGTCGGAGCGTCCGAGGATGAGCAGGAGGTTGGCCGCGGCGTAGGGGCCGATCCCGTTGATCTTCAGCAGTTCTTTGCGAAGTTCGAGGGTGGGCAGGGACGAGCGCTTCAGCGCTTCCAAATCCAGTTGACCCGACGCGGTTTTGGCAGCCAGTTCGTGGATGGCGGAGGCGCGATAGCCCACGCGGACTTTTTCGCGCAGCGTCTCGGCGTTGGACGCGGCGATGGCCTGGGGAGTCGGGAAGGCGCGCCGCGTCCCGTCCGCGGGAAACGGCTCGCCGAAAAGGTTGATGAGGTTCAGGTTCATGCGCTTCGTCGCGCCCCAGAGCGTGTTCGTCGTCAGGATGGTCTTGACCACATCTTCAAAAAGCGTCGGCGAGCGGAGGACGCGTCCGCGCGCCAGCGTTTCCGCGCGGCGCAGTTTCGGCTCTTTGCGCGCGGCTTTGTAGAACGCGGAGAAGTCCGCGTCGAGCGCGAACATCCAGCGGATTTTTTCCTTCGCCTCCGCCAACTCGCTTTTGGTCAACGCCTCGGTCTGCGCCTGGACGCCCTCGGTGGATTCCGAGATTCGATATTCGACGACCCGTCCCGAAGACAGCCGATCCACGTAGGCGAAAACGCCCGTCGCTTCGTCGTATCCGTACGGCGCGAGCTGCACCCAGCCATGCGACTGGATGACGGAACGAAAATTGAACGGCTGTCGGGCGGGCAGGTTGAATTTCATGCGGTCTCCCCTCGCATCGCGATCTTCGCCACCCTCGGCTTCGCGATGCGGAAATAATCCGCGCATTTCATAAAAATGGACCGATCCAGTCTCCCCGCGTTGAAGACCACTTCCTCGTTTTCCTGAATCAGCGGATCGGCTAACACTTCGAGTTGCTCGTTGAACGAGAACGGGGGAATCGAGCCGATGACGCAGCCCGTCAACTCTTCGGCTTTTTCGCGCGGCGCAAACGCGGACTGCGTCCCGCCGAACAGGTCGCGGATGGCTTTCAAGTCCACGCGGCAATCGCCAGGGACGTTAGCCAGCGCGTAGCGCGGCGCGTCCTTGCCGAAGCGGATCATCACCACAATGGACTTCACCGCCTGCTCCGTGCGGTTGCCGCGGATCTTGGCGATCAATTCCGTGCGGCCTTCGGCTTCATGCTCCACCACGCGAAAGTCCGCGCCTTCGCGGGTGAGCAGGGATTTGAGTTGTTCGTGGATGGAAGATGATTCGGTCATCGGGGTTTCCGCATTCTACGTTTTTCGTTTTCGATTGAGCGTTTCTCTCGCAATCGATTCAATTTTATACCAGTTTGAGAGTTCTTCTTAATTTCATCTTTAGCTATCAATCCAAGTAGTAATAATTCCCGCACTTGTTCGCCAGTTCGATGCCATCTTAAACGGTTGCATCTGGTGCAAGCAGGGAGATAATTTTCAGTAGAGTTGTTTCCGCCTTTGCCTTTTTGAATGACGTGATCAACTTCCCAATATCCTGTCAATTCTCCCTCGCGCCAACCGCGTTTGTCAAAATCAACAGGGTCGCCGCAGAAATGACAATGACCTGATGTCTTATTCCAGATTTTGCGAAGGGCGGTTTCATTCATTGTCTTACTCTTTTATACAGATCATCGTCGCCTGCATGATGGCGCAGAGAGTCTCCGCGTCGTTCTCGATGGAAAACAACTTCCCTTCGCAGACGGTGAGCGTCCGTCCCGACTTGACGACGCGTCCCTCGGCGCGGAAGCGTTGACCTCGGGCAGGAGAAAGCAAATTGACTTTGAACTCCACCGAGAGGACGCGCGAGTCGGCGGGCATCAGCGAGTAAGCCGCGTATCCGCAGGCGGTATCCATCAGCGCGGCAGCGATGCCCGCGTGCAGGAATCCGTCCTGCTGGGAGAAGCGCGCGTCGTACGGCGCGGTCAGGTGGACTTCGCCTGCGCGGACCAGTCCCAACTCCGCGCCGAGCGTGGACAGGAGTCCCTGCATCCCCGCGCTGGAGCGGAGGCGCGATTCGAAATCGGGATCAGAGGGGGAGAAGGCTGGCATGGCGCAATTGTACCGCGCGGGCTGAATAGCCGATCCGCGCCGCCTCGCTGAACCTTGACAAATCTCGAAAAACCCATATACTACAGATAAGTTTGCGATACAAACTAGTCTGTAATCAACCAAGAAAGGATGACCCATGGACGCCAACCTCGACTCCAAAACCCTCGCCAGAAATCTCTGGCAAGACAGGACGCGTGATGGCCTGCTGGAAATGCTGCTCGGTGTGTACTTTCTGCTCACGGGCATTTTCATCCAGACCAACGTTACTTCGCTTTTCACCGTGATCCTCGCTTTCTTCCCCGTCATCGCGAACAAAGTGCAGGAACGCTTCGTCTATCCGCGCATTGGATACATGCGTTTCTCCCATCAGGATCGCAACCCAGGCAGGCGGATCGTGGCGGCCTTGCTCGCGGCGGGACTTGCCGTCGCGCTGGTCACGATCTTTGCGCGTTCAAGCGAGTGGGCAGAGACGTTCTACAAGTGGGTCCCGCTGATCCCCGCGCTGCTGCTCGCGGCGGGATTTTTATTCGCCGCCCAAAAGACGGGCTTCGCGCGCCATTACGTGATGGCGGCCTTCTCCCTTGTTGCGGGTTTCGCTGTCCCGTTCGTGGATTTGCCAGGCAGGATGGACAACGTCGCGCTGTACCTGTTTGTGGTCGGTCCCGTCTTCCTCGTTTGGGGCGCGGCGCTCTTCATCCGCTTCATGCGGACGCATCCCATCCGCGCGGAGGAGACGCAATGAGCCCCGATGAGACGCCCTTCGCCGAAATTGACCGCCTCGTCCATGAACCCGCGCGGCTCCACATCCTGACGGTTCTCTCGCTCATCGAGGCCGCGGACTTCCTCTTCCTCATGCGCCAAACGGGACTGACGAAGGGCAATCTCTCCTCGCATCTCGGCAAACTGGAGGCCGCCCGTTACGTGGACATCGAAAAGGAATTCGTTGAAAAGATTCCCCACACGGTCGTCAAGATCACGTCCCGAGGACGCGAGGCCTTGCAGACCTACCGCCAGCAGATGACGGGCGTGCTGAAAAAGTTGCCGAAGTGATCTGGAATCCCGAAGTTCCACTTCAGGATGTTCCGAAAGCAGAGCTTTCGGAGTCCCAGGGAAATCAGGAATCCTGAAGTTCCACTTCAGGATGTTCCAAACAACAAAAAACCGACTGGCCTCGTCAGCCAGTCGGTTGCGTTTACGCGATGTGCAAAATGCTTTCCTCGGTCTGTCCATTCACCTGCTCGAGCCTGCGCCAGGCCGAGTTGTCGTTGAGCGTGATCCAGCGGCGCTCCTCCATGCGGTAGAACCAGTCCTTGTCCTGCTTGTAATAGACCTGGATCCCCGCCGCCTCCCAGATATTGAGAATCTCGTTGCTGTGCGAGTGGATCTCGTCGAAGTCCGTCGTGGCGCGCTGTCCCATCTCGCTGTAGAGTTCGTTGAGTTCGAGCAGCAGCGTGTTGACGTCCGCGGGCATGGGATCCGCTTTCAGCCCGATGCGGCGCGCTTCCTCCATCAAAATGGGATAGTTGTGCGAGGGATACTTCGAATTGAGCGCGCTCGCGATCTGGTCGGCGGCCTGTTCGTCCGTGATGTGAAAAGCCAGCAGTTCCTTGCACAGCATGATGGATAGCGACTCGGCCCGGTCCACCGCGCCGATGACGAGGGGATGCACATATTGGAACAGCGACTGATAGGGGTTTTCCTTCTCCTGCGCCTCCTGTTTCGTCCACAGGCGGATGACGCGCGTCAACTCGTCCAGGCTCACGCTGACGCGGTCGTTGTCGCGGTCAATGGGAGAGAGGGAGTGAGTCAACGAAGTATCCACCGCGGTCAGGTAGGCCATCGGTCCCATCAAAACCTCGTTGGCGCCCAGCGCGATCATCGTCGCGGCCGAGGCGCATTCCAGCGGGATGAGCGCCACAAGGCGGTCGCAATACTGCCTTAACAAATTCACCAGCCGCAGCGACGACTGTCCGTTTCCGCCGCTCGACTTAATGAAGAGATTGATCGTCTCCACATGGCCGAGTTTCTCCAGCGCCTCGTACAGCGCCACCACGTCGTTCTGGCAGACCGAACCCATCGGGTTGTTCCAATACGCGATGAGCGGCCCGCCCAACTGCGCGGCGATCTTTTCAAGGATGCGTTGGGTCTTGTCGAACAGGATGGGCGGCTGCTTGATCCTGGGCTGTTCGGCGTTCTGGGCGTTGGTTTCTTCGGTCACGGGGGCCTCCTATAAGATGGGCGAAGTATAAACCATTTCAGACGCCGTCCCCTCGCTCGCCTCGGTTTCTGGTATATTCACGTTGACATGACGCACGACATTTACCTCGCCCTCGGGACCAACCTCGGCGACCGACTCGCCAACCTGCGCGCGGCCCTCCGCTCGCTTCCTCCCGACGTTCAGCCGGTCTCTGTTTCGAGGGTCTTTGAGACTCCCCCCTGGGGCTTCGCCGACCAGCCCGCGTTCCTCAACATGGCCCTCCATGCTCGGACGACGCTCGAGCCAGAATCCCTCCTCCGAAAACTGAAGACGCTCGAGGTCGAATTGGGACGCGGGGAGACCTTCCGCTGGGGTCCGCGCGTCATCGACCTCGACATCCTCTTCTACGACGACCTCGTCCTCGACACGCCGCCGCTTGTCATCCCGCACCCGCGCCTGCACGAACGCGCCTTCGTCCTCGTCCCGCTCGCGGACATCGCCCCCGACCTCGTCCATCCCATCCTCGGCAAGACCGTGCGCGAACTCCTCGCCGATGTGGACGCGGGTGAAATTGTGTTGAACGCCGAGCAAATCGAGACGGCTATCACGCCCAAATCGTGACAGCCGTTTTTTCAATCGTCGCTATAATAAACCCATGCGCCAATTTTTCGTCAAACACAAGAAGCGGATCGTGGTATGGCTGGCCCTGCTTTTGCTGGCGTTTCCGATGCGCGTCGACTGCGGACGCATTGGATACGCCTGCGCCACCGCGCCCGACGACAACGGCTATTATTACACTCACTTTGACATCCAGCCGTTCGCTGTCACGTTGCTGGAAGCCATTGTCCAAACCGACTTGCCATTCCGTTACGCGTCGATTGAAGAAGCGCATTACATCGGCCCCCCGTAATATCCATCGCTCTCTGCTCTCTCTTCTCTGCTCTCCGTTCTCTACCCTCTTCCCTCAGGAGTTCCCCATGTCCAAAACCGATTGGATCCAGCAAGAGATCGAAACCCTGCAAGCGCAGGGACTGTACAACCGCATCCGCACCATCGAGTCGCCGCAGGGCGCCTGGCTGACAGTGGACGGCAAGCGCGTGCTCAACTTCTGCTCGAACAACTATCTCGGGCTGGCGAATCATCCCGATATCGTGGCCGCCGCGAAAAAATCGCTGGACGCGCTGGGAATCGGTCCCGCCGCGGTGCGCTCCATCGCGGGGACGATGACCCTGCACGTCGAGTTGGAGAAGCGGCTGGCGCAGTTCAAGGGCGTCGAAGCGGCCATCACCTTCCAAAGCGGATTCACCGCCAACCTCGCCACCATCCCCGCGCTGGTGGGCAAGGAAGACGTCATCTTCTCCGACCGACTCAACCACGCTTCGATCATTGACGGCTGTCGTCTCTCTGGCGCGAAGATCATCGCCTACGAACACAACGATGTGAAGTCGCTCGAGGAACAGATCCAGGCGAACCTGAATCAGTACCGCCGCGCGCTCATTGTCACAGACGGCGTCTTCAGCATGGACGGCGACATCGCCCCGCTGCCCGACATCTGCGAGGTAGCGAAGAAGCACGACATCCTGCTGATGGTGGACGACGCGCACGGCGAGGGCGTGCTGGGTAACGGCGGACGCGGCATCGTGGATCATTTCGGCTTGCACGGTAAAGTGGACGTGGAGATCGGCACGATGTCGAAGGCGTTCGGCGTGGTCGGCGGCATGGTGGCGGGGAACAAGGTCATCGTCGAGTGGCTGCGCCAGCGCGGACGCCCGTTCCTGTTCTCCTCCGCGGTCACCGTCCCTGACGCGGCGGCCTGTCTCGCGGCGATTGACTTGCTCGAAGATTCAACCCAACTCGTGGATAAACTCTGGGACAACGCCAAATATTTCAAAGCCGAGATGAAAAATCTAGGGTTCGACACGGGCGTGAGCGAGACTCCCATCACCCCGATCATGCTCGGCGAGGCGAAACTGGCGCAGGAATTCAGCCGCGGGTTGTTCGAGGAAGGCGTGTTTGCGATGGCGTTGGGTTATCCCACCGTGCCGCAGGGCAAAGCGCGCATCCGCGTGATGATCTCCGCCGCGCATTCGCGGGACGACCTGGACAAAGGCCTGGAAGCCTTCGCAAAAGTGGGGAAGGGGCTTGGGGTGATTCGGTAACGTAAAACCGTAGGGGCAGACCTGCGTGTCTGCCCCAGACCTGCGTGTCTGCCCCAGACCTGCGTGTCTGCCCCAGACCTGCGTGTCTGCCCCAGACCTGCGTGTCTGCCCCAGACCTGCGTGTCTGCTGGGCGAACACGCAGGTTCGCCCCTACGCGTGTCTGCCCCTGGGCGCGAGGGGGTGGGTGGACACGCAGGTCCACCCCAACAGGTCCACCCCAACGGGTCCACCCCAACAGATCCTGACGTTTATAATCCCCACCATGAAATACGATCCCAAAATCCATCATCGTCGGTCTATTCGTTTGAAAGGTTACGATTATTCCCAGGCGGGCGCGTATTTCGTCACCATCGTAACGCAGGGACGCGCGCAATTATTCGGCCACATCGAACACGGCGAAATGATATTGAACGACGCGGGGCAGATGATCGTCAAATGGTGGAACGAATTGCCCAACAAATTTCCGCAAATCACATTGGGCGCGTTTGTCGTCATGCCCAACCATTTTCACGGGATCATCATTATCAATCCCACCATCCCAAACCCAATTGACGTTGAACACGTAGGGGGAGACCTGCGTGTCTCCTCCCTGCGTGCAACCAATACGGGCGGACACGTAGGGGGAGACCTGCGTGTCTCCCCTGAGGGCGAGGGCGCAACCAATACGGGCGGACGCGTAGGGGGAGACCTGC
>DKTP01000158.1 GCA_002473085.1 Anaerolineales bacterium UBA7227 | reverse complement strand
CCCCGCCTCGAATTTGTGCGGGATCGAATTCGGGCGGAAGGAGCGCAGCTTCACTTCCCTGATCATGTCGCCGCCGCCGAGGAAGGGCGGCATGGATTCGAGCAACTCAGCCCTGCCGTACAACGCGCCGATGCCGGTCGGGCCGCACATCTTGTGCGCGGAGAAGGCGATGAAGTCCGCGCCGAGGGCCTGGGCGTCGATCGCGAGATGCGGGGCGGACTGGGCCGCGTCCACGAGGGTCGCCGCGCCGACTTCGCGCGCGAGGCGGACGATCTCGGCCGCGGGGTTCACCGTCCCGAGGACATTGGACATTTGGGTGAACGCGACCAGCTTCGGGTCACGCGTGAGAAGCGAGCGGTACGCGTCCAGGTCGAGCAGGCCGTCCGCCGTCACGGGGATGAAGTCCAGCTCGACGCCGCGTTCCGCCGCCAGCATGTGCCACGGCACGAGGTTGGAGTGATGCTCCATCTCGGTCAGGACGATCAGGTCTCCGGCTTTGAGATTCGCCCGCGCCCAGGTATACGCCACGAGGTTGATGGACTCGGTCGTGTTGCGCGTGTAGACGATCTGCCGCGCCGATTCCGCGTTGATGAACTTCGCGACCTTCTCGCGCGCCTGCTCGTACAGCGCGGTGGACTCTTCCGCCAGCGTGTGGACGCCGCGATGGATGTTCGCGTTCGAGCGGCGATAGAAATCGTTCATCGCCTCGATGACCGCGAGCGGTTTCTGCGAAGTGGCCGTGGAATCGAGATAGGTCACGCGCGCCCCGCTGGCGGTTCGGCGTTCGAGGATCGGGAAGTCTGCGCGGATGAGGTCGGCGTCCAGCATGGCGTTAATAATCGGGAATTTCCCTCCGCGCCGATTTCTTCGCGACGGGGCGGATGTGTTCGGAGATGAGCGGATACCACAAGATGCGGTCGGGGACCATCCAGCCGTCGGTGAGGAACACGTTGGAGCGGAATTGCACCGCGACCATCTTGTTATCCACCTGGACGACCACGCCCCTGATCCAGCCGCGCACGCGGTCGTTGTTCTTTTCGTGGTCGCAGAACACCTCCACCATGTCGCCCACGGTAAAGGCAAGTTCGGCGCCCGGAGCCTTCATGTAGGAGATCTGCGAACCGACGCGTCCGCCCCGGACCGGCCGCCGCTCATGAACGACCGGCGCGCTTTTCGTCTGTTTTGCTTTTGTTTTAGTGACCATTTTTCTCTTTTCGACGACGACTTAAGCCATCTTGTGCAAAATTGCCTGCTGGAATCTCTCGCGGACGCCTTCAAAGGGGATGCGCTGCATGATCGGATCGAAGAAGCCCTCGACGACCAGCCGCTCCGCCTCCGCCTGCGGGAGGCCGCGCGACTTGAGATAGAACAGCGGCTCCTGCTCCAATTTTCCGACGGTCGCGCCGTGCGTGCAGCGGACGTCGTCCGCCAGGATTTCCAACCCTGGGATGGAGTCTGCTCTCGCCTCCTCGCTCAGGATGATATTGCGATTGGCCTGATACCCGTCGGTTTTCTGCGCCCCGGGCGCCACGTAGATCATCCCCTGCCAGACCGAGCGGCTCTTCCCTTTGAGCGCGCCCTTGAACAGCAGGTCGCTGGTCGTGCGCGGGGCATAGTGGTTCTGCTGGGTGTCGTGGTCGAGATGCTGGTTGCCGTCGGTGAAGTAGAAGCCCGACATGCGTCCCACCGCGCCCTCGCCGACGAGGTCGAGGTCGGAGAAGTTCTTCGTCAGCCGCGAACCGACCGCGCCGAAGATCCAATCCAGGTTCGCGCCGCGCTCCACGCGGGCGCGTTCGTGCGAGAAATTCCAGACGCCGCGTCCCCAGGATTGCAGTTCGACAAACCGCAGGTTGGCGTCCGCGCCGACGTGAATCTCGACGACGCCCGCGTGCATGGCGTGGCCGGGTTCGTCGGGCGAGGCCGCCTCGTGGACATACGTCGCCGAGGCGCCGTCGTCCACATAGACGATGAGATGGGAGAAGTAAGCCAGGTCCGCGCCGGGGCCCCACAGCACGGAATGAAGCGGGGCTTCCACGTGGACGTTCTTCGGGACGTAGAGCAGCACGCCGTTTTGCGAAAGCGCGGAGGCCAGCGCGGCGAACTTCCCGTCTTCGGGTTTGACGATCTGCCCGATCAATTTTGCGAGCAGGTCGGGATGATCCTTTTCCGCCGTGCGGAAATCGGTGAAGACCACGCCCTGTTTCGCGAGCGCGTCTTCGAGGAAGACCTGCGAGCCGCCCGCGAGCAGGGTGATCTGCCCGCCGTGCTGGTCGCCGACGAGGGGTTTGAGCAATTCGTTCGGGACCGAGGCGAAGTCTTCGTGCGCGCCGGGGGCGGGAATCTTAAAGTCCGGCGCGGGGAAGAGACGGAGGTCTGTGCGGCGCCAGGCTTCGTCGGTCGTTTGGGGTAGAGACAACGATCGGTACGCGGACCAGGCCGAGGTCCGGAAAGAGGCGAGGGTCGCGTCCGCAGGCAGGTCGGCCTGGGTGAAGGCAAATTCCTTGATGGCGGATTCGGTCCGGCGTCCGCGCGAGATCACAACTCTGGGTTTCTCTTGCATGTCAGCCTATCGATCCTTCCATCTGTAATTGAATCAGTCTGTTCATCTCGACCGCGTATTCCATCGGCAGTTCCTTGACGAGCGGCTCGATGAAGCCCGAGACGACCATGGTGGTGGCTTCCTCTTCGCTGAGGCCGCGCGACATGAGGTAGAAGAGCTGCTCCTCGCCCACTTTGCTGACCGAGGCTTCATGCCCGACGGAGACATCATCTTCGTCAATTTCGATGTAGGGATAGGTGTCGGAGCGGGATTTGGGATCGATGAGCAGCGCGTCGCACACGACATTGGATTTGACGCCCTTCGCTCCTTTGTAGACTTTGAGCAAGCCGCGGTACGAGGCGCGTCCGCCGTTCTTCGAGATAGACTTGGAGGTGATCTTGCTGGTGGTGTTCGGCGCGAAGTGGACCATCTTGGAACCCGCGTCCTGTGTCTGGCCCGCGCCCGCGAACGCCATCGAAAGCATTTCGCCGTGCGCGCCCGGTTCCATGAGGTAGCAGGAGGGGTATTTCATGGTGAGTTTACTGCCGAGGTTCGCGTCCACCCACTCGTGCGTGCCGTTTTCGAACACTTTGGCGCGCTGGGTGACGAGGTTGTAAACGTTCGTGCTCCAGTTTTGGATGGTGGAATAGCGCGAGCGCGCGCCCTTCTTGACGATGATCTCGATCACGCCGGAGTGGAATGAGTCTGTGGTGTATTGAGGGGCGGTGCAGCCTTCCACATAATGCACCTGCGCGCCTTCGTCCACGATGATGAGCGTCCGCTCGAACTGGCCGACGTTGGCCGTGTTGAGGCGGAAGTAGGCCTGCAGGGGCAGGTCCACTTTGACGCCCTTCGGCACGTAGACGAACGATCCGCCCGACCAGACGGCGGAGTTGAGCGCCGCGAACTTGTTGTCCTCGATCGGGATGACCGTACCGAAATATTCGCGGAACAAGTCGGGGTGTTTCCTCATCCCGTCTTCGATGGAGAGGAAGATGACGCCCTGCTTTTCGAGATGCTCCTGGATGGA
Source organism: Anaerolineales bacterium UBA7227 (assembly GCA_002473085.1). Lineage (GTDB taxonomy): Bacteria > Chloroflexota > Anaerolineae > Anaerolineales > Villigracilaceae > Denitrolinea > Denitrolinea symbiosum. The sequence goes on along the minus strand of DKTP01000158.1, from coordinate 2,166 downwards.
GTGATACACCATCTCAGACTCGTATTGCGCGCCGAGTCCCGCCAGGAATTTACGCTCCGCTTCGGGGACGCCGAGTTTGTCAAAGGTCCGCTTGATGTCGTCGGGAACGTCGTCCCAGGATTTCTCCTGCTTTTCCATCGGCCGGACGTAGTAGTAAATATCGTCGAGGTTGAGTTCGTTCAACGGCGGCCCCCAATTGGGCATGGGACGCGCCATGAAATGCTCCAGCGCCTTGAGACGGAAGTCGAGCATCCACTGCGGTTCGTCCTTCATGCGCGAGATCTGTTCGACGACTTCGCGGCTTAAGCCCTTTTGCGACTTGAACGCGTAGTTATCGTCGCGCTCGTGGAAACCGTATTTGTATTCGCCAATACCTTCGAGGATTTTTGCGTCGTCAGTCATGGATAAATCTCCAGAGAGTAGAAAATGGAGAGCAGAGAACAGGTCATTCCACCGATAAAACCGCTCTCTGTTCTCTAATCTACTCTTCTATTTTTTCGCGGATCCAGTCGTAGCCGTGTTCCTCGAGGTGGAGCGCCAGGTCCGGGCCGCCGCTCTCGACGATACGTCCGCCCATCATCACGTGGACAAATTGCGGCTTGATGTAGTTCAGGAGACGCTGGTAGTGCGTAATGACCAGCACGCCCAGTTCGGGACCGGAAAGAGCGTTGACGCCCTCCGAGACAACGCGCAACGCGTCGATGTCCAGGCCGGAATCGGTCTCGTCCAAAATGGCGATCTCCGGCTTGAGGGTCGCCATTTGCAGGATTTCCGCGCGCTTCTTTTCGCCGCCTGAAAAGCCGTCGTTGAGATAGCGTCCCGCAAAGCTGTGATCCATCTTGAGCATGTCCATTCTTTCCTTTAACATTTTGCGGAATTCGTGGATGGGCATGCCCTTGTCTTCGGGATTCGCGGCGCGGCGCCGGGCGTTCAGCGCGGAACGGAGGAAGTTCGCCACCGTCACGCCGGGGATGGCGACCGGATACTGAAACGCGAGAAAGATGCCCGCGCGGGACCGTTCGTCGGGTTCGAGTTCGAGCAGGTTCTGTCCCTTAAAAATTACTTCGCCTTCGGTCACGGCGTAATTGGGATGTCCCATCAATGTATACGCCAGCGTGGACTTGCCCGTTCCATTCGGCCCCATAATGGCGTGGACTTCGCCCTGCCTGACGACGAGAGACACGCCCTTCAAAATTTCCTTATCTTCGATGCTGACGTGTAAATTCCTGATTTCCAATTGCGACATGCGCGTTGCTCCTGTTAAGCCAATCCGAGATTTGAATTAATGCGGCGGCATTATAGCAGGGTCAATTTGAATTGTCAAATATTTATGATAATTTTCTAGTATATTAACCGAGTCGTCCCAAGACTTGCGGAATTGCCCCCGCGCCTCTATAATCAAGCCGAGGAAATCCATGCCGACCACGCTTGACAACCTTGAAGCCCGAATCCAGGAACTCGTGGAAATCCACCTGGTCAATTTTCTGCCAGGACAGGGCCTCGAACGAAAGATCCTCCGTCAACTGGCCGAGGCCGTGCAGGCCAATGTCGAATCATCGGAAAAGCGCGTCTCGCCGAATATTTTCACGCTGGCGGTTTCCCCGCAAGAGATCCGCAAATGGGAAAACGCCCAATTGCTCGAAGCGCTGCAAGACGCCATCCAGACGGCCGGCCAGGAAATGGACCAGCAATTCGATTCGCCGCCCATCCTTTCCGTCACCGCGGACGAAACCCTCGCGGCCGGGGAAACGCGGGTGGTGGTCTCCCAGAAAATCAACAACGTCGGCCCCACCGACATCATCCTGCAAAACGCGAAAGAAAACGAAGCGCCCGTCATTCCCCCAAACGCGTTCCTCATCGTGGAAGGCCGAAAGATATTCCCGCTCGACGCGCTGGTGATCAACATCGGGCGGCGGCTGGAAAATCAACTCGTCATTGACGACCCGCGCGTCTCGCGCGCCCACGCCCAGTTGCGCGCCATCAAGGGAAGATACATCGTCTTCGACCTGAATTCGACGGGGGGAACTTTCGTGAACGGGCAGCGCGCCAGCCAGTCCATCCTTTATCCGGGCGACGTCGTCTCGCTGGCGGGCGTCACCCTCGTTTTCGGCCAGGACAACCCGCCCGCCCGTCCAGACTTAAAAGACACCGGCCCGCTCGAATCCC
>DKTP01000159.1 GCA_002473085.1 Anaerolineales bacterium UBA7227 | reverse complement strand
GATGTCTTCGCCGCGCGGCGCTTCGACGTAGCCGAGGGCGAAGGCGTAGGGCTTGTAGTGGAAGCCTTCCACGAGGATCGGACCTTCGGGCATTTCGTCGAGACAGCGCTCGACCATCGAAAGCGACTCGAAAAATTCCTCGGCGCGGACCAGCGTGCGCCCGAGAACGTCGCAACTATCTTTGACGGAAGTCTTCCACGGCACGCGGTCGTACGCGACGTAGGGATGGACGACGCGCATGTCGCGGGCGAATCCCGATCCGCGCAGGGTCGGCCCGACGGGGCTGTAGTCGCGCGCGACGTTCGGCTCAAGGCGTCCGATGCCCGCGGTGCGCTGGACGATGTTCGGCGTGTCGAGCAGCATTGCCACCAGCACGTTGACTTCCTCGCGCAGTTCCTTGCAGTATTGGAGAATTTGTAGACGCGTCTCTTTCAAAATGTCGCGGCGCACGCCGCCGATCAGGTTCATGCCATAGGTCTTGCGCGTGCCGGTCAGCAGTTCGGCCATCTTCATGGATTTTTCGCGCACGCGGAAGAATTGCATGAAGCCCGTGTCGAAGCCGACGAAGTGGCAGGCCAGCCCCAGGTTCAGCAGGTGGCTGTGGAGACGTTCCACTTCGAGCAGGATCGTGCGGATGTAATCGGCGCGGGCGGGGACTTCGATCCCCAGCGCGCGCTCGATGGAGTTCGAGTAGGCCACGTTATGGGCGTATCCGCAAATGCCGCAAATGCGGTCGGCGAGGAACGTCACCTGGTCGTAGTTCATGCGCGTCTCGGCCAGTTTCTCCATGCCGCGGTGGACGTAGAAGAGTCGGTAGTCCGCGTCGACGATATGTTCGCCGTCCACGAAGAGGCGGAAGTGACCAGGCTCGTCCGAAGTGATGTGCAGGGGGCCAAGCGGGATCTGCACAATGCCGTCGCCTTCCACGTCAATGAATTCGTAAGTCTCTTTCTCGGTGGTCGGCTCGGGACGATGGCGGTAATCCATTGTGTCCTTGCGAAGCGGATAGAGGTCGGCCGGCCAATCGTCGGGGAGGACGAGGCGGCGTTCGTCGGGCAGACCGATGGGCCGAATCCCGAACATGTCGCGAATCTCGCGCTCGTACCAGATCGCGGCGGGGACGCGCGGCGCGACGGACGGGAATTCGGGATCGAGCGGCGGGACGAGGGCGCGGATCACCATGTAACAGTTCTCCGTCCCTTCGGCTTTTTCCTGTTCGTTCCCATCCACAGACAGAACATAGTACAGCGCGAAATGTCCATTGAGCGGACGCTCGTCGTTCGCAGCGACGACCGAAAGCCAGCCGCCGTGACCGTAATACAGCGACTCCACGACGGAGGGCATGGTGTTGAGATCCACGGTGATCGTCACCTGGTCGGACGCCTGCCAGGATTCCTCCTGCACGGCCAGCCCGAACTGGCTGCGGATCGCGTCCACGTATCTCTGCCCGACTTTGGGTTTGTCCAGTGTTGATAACATCATGCCAATTCTCCTGAGGGAAATGCCGTCCACGAATTCGCCACGAATAAACGAATGGCGACTCTCCAATTCGAGTATTCGTGAATTATTCGTGGATGGTTTCCTGCCGATACGTCATGCCAATTCTCCTGGTCGATTCGTCATTGCGAGCGTTCGTTGCGAAACAATCTCATCCACAAAGCGGAGATTGCTTCGTCGGGGAGAGCGCCATCCCCGCGCTGACGAATCGAGTTGATTAAGGCGCCAGCAATTTCACGATATTCATCACATCCGCACCCGCCGTTGTGGACTGTCCAGCCAGCGCGATGGTCGTGGCTTGATTCAGCAGGATGTTCAACTGCGGCGGGAGATAAACGCCAAGCGCAACGATCAGCAGTCCCAGCGCTGCCAGCGGAGCAAAGCCCCAGATTCTCACCTCGCCTTTGTCCATGCCTTCGGGCATTTCGCCAAAGACGGAGGAACTCAGCGCTTTCATGAACGCGGCAAAGATGACCGCCAACGCCAGCAGGATGAAGATCATCAGCGAGATATGTCCGCTCTGGAAACCCGCGCCGATGATGGTAAATTTGCTGATGAAGATGTTCAACGGCGGGACGCCGACCAGCGCCAGCGCGCCGAGCATCAGCGCGAGACTGGTCAACGGGACGGCTTGCAGCATGCCCCTGATCTTGTCCAATTGGCGGGTGTGATATTTCATCAGGATGTTGCCCGTCGTGCAGAACATGAGCGACTTGACGATACTGTGGTTCACGGCCTGCAAGAGCGCGGCCAGGATCCCGACCTGTCCGCCGATGCCGAAGCCGAGGAGGATGAGTCCGATATTCTCTACCGAGGAATAAGCCAGCAGGCGTTTCACATCCTTTTGGGCGAACATGAAGAGCGAGGCGGCGATCACCGAGAGCGCGCCGAAAACGAGGAAGATGACGCGCGGGAGTTCGGGACCCACTCCATAGTCAAGAATGATCGAGAAGCGCAGGACGACGAACAGCGCGCAGTTGAGCAGTACGCCCGAGAGCATCGCGCTGACGGGACTCGGCGCTTCCGAGTGCGCGTCGGGAAGCCAGGCGTGCATGGGGAAAATGCCCGCCTTCGTGCCAAATCCGATCAGCACGAAGACGAAAGCCATCTTGAGCAAAGTCGGGTCGAGGGAGGCGGCGTTCTTGACGATCTCCGTCCACAGGACGGCCGTGCCAGGCGCGGTCAGGAAGTGGACCGCGTCGGAGTAGACGAGAACCGTCCCGTAGAGGCCGAAAGCCACGCCCACGGTGCAGATCATCACGTACTTCCACGCGGCTTCGAGCGAGGCGCGATGACCGTAGATGCCGACGAGGAAAGCCGAGCCGAGCGTCGTCGCTTCGACGGCGACCCACATGATGATGATGTTATTGGCGGTGACGACAAGCAACATCGTGAAGAGGAACAGTTCGAACAAACCGTAATACAGGCTGACCTGCGGCTCTTTCAGTTCGCCGACCTGCAAATCGTTGCGGATGTAACCGAGCGAGTACAGGCCGACGAGGAATCCCACCGCGCCGATGATGAGCAGGAAGACGGCCGCCAGCGCGTCGACGTGGAACCAGTCGTTCGCGGCCGCGACCGTCCCCTGCGCGAGGACTCCCTGCACGACGACGATCGTCAGGACGAGCGTCACGGTCACGCTGACGAGGTGGAGGGCTTCCGCCATCCACACGCCCACGCTCCCCGCCCAACGCACGGCGAAAGCCGCCAGCGAAAGGATAAAAGGCGTCAGTAAAAGCCAGATCAATGCGGTTGTATACATAGGCTATCCTTTCAGTGACTTCAATTCGGTCACGTCCAGGGTGTGCAGGCTCTTGTTAATTTGCACCAGCAGGATGACCATGATGATCACGCCGAAGACCGCGTCGGTGGCGATGCCCACTTCCACGAGTTCGGGCGCGTTGTAGGCCAGCAGGGCCAGGGTCAGGTGCGAGCCGTTTTCCATCAAACAGAAACCAAGTACCTGCTTGAGCATGTTCTTCTGGGTCAAAATGCAGAGTTGACCGAAGAAGAAGTGCGCGATGGATACGGCCAGCGCGGGTTTAAACTCGACGGCGATCCGCAGTTGCAGGCTGTTGACGACGAGGAACGAGACCACCAGCGACGCGCCCGCCAGCGCGATGGACGCCCACGGTCGGACCGTCGCGGCGGGCTGCCCTTCCATGCTTTTCTCGGCGCGGGCGAGGATGATCGGCACGAGGACGGCCTTCGTCAGAAACGCGGAAGCCGCCCAGTAGTAGAGCGACTCGGCGCCTTCCATCGTGGAGGCCAGCGCGAGGAAGATCAGCACCAGCACGAAGGACTGAATCCCGTATTGGATGGCGGACTGGCGCAGGGTCTTCGCCTCGATCACCAACAACGAGGTGAGGATGAGAAGACCGCTCAGGCTGTTGATCAGGTTGACGTTTTGCATGTTTGGCTCCAATCATCCCATCCAGGCCGCGGCGAAGACGCCCGAGATGAGCGTCAGCGCGGCCAGTGTGACCAGCACGAAGGCCATGGCGGGATGGAGCGGCGCGGCGGCGGCAACTTCTTCGGACGGCTGGCCTGCCGCCGCGTTGCTGAAGACCCAGAAGATCCAGGCGAAACTTCCGACCGATTCGAGGATGGCGACGACGACCAGCGCGTACAACCACGGGTTCATCTGCGCGGCCTGGAAGCCGCCCGCGAAAATGCTGAACTTGCTGAAGAAGGCGTTGAGCGGCGGGACGCCCGTCACGGCCAGCGCGGCGACGGTGAAGCAGACGCCGATGAACGGGAGTTTCTTCATCACGCCGCGCAGGTTCGGCAACATGCGCGTCCCTGTGACGTAGGCCAGCGCGCCCGCCACGAGAAAGAACAGGCTCTTGGCAAAGGCGTGATTGAAGATGTGCATCACCGCGCCGTTGAATGCCAGTTGCGAGCCGAGAATGGAGACCGAAAGACCAAAGAAGATATAAGATAACTGCGTGATGGTGGAATACGCCAGCAGTTTTTTCATGTCCCTTTGTGGGAAGTACATGGCGAATCCATAGACCATCGTGACGATTGCGAGGCTCGCGCCGACGATCCCGATGATCCGCGGGACGCTTCCCGCCGAGACGATGCAGCGGGCGAAGATGTAGACACCCACCTTCACCATCGAGGCCGCGTGCAGGTACGCGCTGATCGGCGTCGGCGCGACCATCGCATCGGGCAGCCAGAAATGGAACGGGAGTTGCGCCGACTTGCCGTAGCCCGCGATCAACACCCCCGCGAAGATGGCGGTCTTCGCGCCGTCGGTGAGCGCGGCCATGTCGCTGAGACGCGTCCCGCCCGTCAACGCGAAGAAGTAGGCGGTGGCGGCGTAGAGTCCCAGCGAGGCGACTTGCGTGGTGATGATGGCTTTCAGCGCGGCCTTGCGCGCCTTTTCGTTGTCGTAGTAGCCGATGAGTCCCCACGAGCAGACGCCCGTCACCTCGAAGAAGACCAGCAAGCCCAACATCGTGGAGGCGAAGACCAGTCCCGCCATCGAACCGATGAAGAGGAGCAGGAAGAAGTAGAAGCGGCGTTCGACTTCCTTTTCGGGATGCTCGCGGTTTTTGTCCGTGAGATAACCCGTCGAGTAGACGACGATGAGGAAGCCGACCAGTCCCAGCGCCGCGCCGATCAACACGGACAGTTTGTCGAGCGTCACGCCATAGATGAGCCACTGGCCGATGTAGAGCAAATCCGCATTCGAGTCCACTTTGCCAGCGGCGGTGAACGCGGCCAGAACGTAGATGCCCGCCGCGCCCGCCAGCAGCGACACGACCACGCTGAAGGCTTTGATCCAACCGCGCGGCAGGATCAGGGTCAACAGCCCGCCTGCGAAGGGAAGCAGGATACTGGCAAGGATCATGGATGTCATGCAATGCCTCCTTCGCCTACACGTTCGCCAGGTAGAAGACGAACGAGAGCAAGGCCATGCCGAGCGCCATCCACACGACGGCAGGCGCGTTCATAAAGCGCGTGCGCGCCATGGCGTTCTCGAAGATCGCGGCGATGAAGTACCACAGCGCCGCCTTGAGCGGGAAGACGATCAGCGCGAGGATGAAACCGACGATCGAGAGTTCGGTCATCGCGCCGAAGGGGATGAAGAGCGCCATGAAGAGCGCCACCAGGACCAATTGTTTGAGATAGACCGACCACTTTAAAATTGCAAGCGAGCGGCCAGAATATTCCGCGAGAGGGCCTTCCTGTAATTCCTGTTCGGCTTCGCCCAGGTCGAAGGGAAGTTTGCCCATCTCGATGTACGCGGCGAAGGCGAACGCGGCCAACCCGAGGAGATACGCCAGCGAAAACGGGAAAACGCCCGTCGCGACCTCGGTACTGATCCGCCCCAGGTTGGTCGTCTTCGTCAGCAGCGCCATCACGAAGATGACCAGCAGCAGGATCGGTTCCGCCAGCGCGGAGACCAGCAGCTCGCGTCGCGCGCCGATCCCCGCCAGGGACGAGCCAGATTCGAGTCCCGCGACGGCGAGGAAAAATCTCGGGAGCGCGAACAGGTACACGATCAGGATCAAGTCGCCCGCGGCCTCCAGCGGCGAGGCCGTCGTCAGCGCTGGGATGACCATCGCCGCGAGGAACATGCAGGCCAGGTTCACGTACGGCGTCACGCGGAAGATCCAACCCGCCTGCTCCGAGACCACTTCCTGCCGCGTCATCAACTTGCGGATGTCGCGATAATTCTGCATGAGCGGAGGTCCCGTGCGCGAGTGCATCTTGGCGCGCATGACGCGCGCGAAACCCGAGTACAACGGCGCCAGCAGAAGCAGCAGGATCGCCTGCAAAATGCCGATGATGAACAGCGTGAAGGGATTCATGATCCGCTCCCTCCGAATAGCACGACCAACAGGATCGCCAGCGTGATGATGATGTAGAGACAGTAGAGTCGGATGTCGCCCATCTGCAAGGTCTGGATCCACTGCCCCGCCGTCTCCACCAACTTCAACGTCGGTCGCGTCACCGCGTTTTCCACAACAGGCTCGGCGCGGCGGACGGATTCGACCGCGGCGTTATAGAAATTCGCGGCCGCGCGATACGGACGTTCGACCAGCGTGCGGACCCAGTACAACGGGCGGAACGAGACTTTGACAGGCTGGTCGAAACTCGAGGCCCGCACCGACATCACCGCCGCGTACCCGTAGCCGTTCGACCACGGTTCCACATTCGACCTGCGGCTGGCGCGCCAACCCCCGTAGGCGGCCACCACGATGACGGGAACGATCAGCAGCCCGAGCGCCAAAATCGCCACCAACGGCGTCGAGACGATGGAGACAAGCGGATTGCCGGGTAGGATCGTCCAGCCCGCGCTGACCGCGATGAGCGGCTGCTTTGCAAAGTCCGCGGCGACCGCGGCGATGCGCGGCGCGATCCACGGGGCGCCGAGGCCGAGGACGATCGTCCCAAGCGCGAGATAGACGAGACTGACGACCGACGCCGCGGACGGGTCTTTCGCGAAACGCGCCTTCTCGCTGCGCGCGGGACCCGCGAACGCGCCGCCGTACGCCTTGACGTAGACCATCACTGCGAACGCGCCCGCCAGCGCCAGCGACACGGCGAACAGCGGGGCGAAGACGCGCAACGCGAACAGGTCGCTGCCCGCCGCGTTCAACAACGCCTGATAGATGAACCACTCGCTGACGAAGCCGTTCAACGGCGGGATGGCCGTCACCGCCAGCGCGCCGACGAGGAAGGTCAGCGCGGTCCACGGCATACGGCGGGAGAGTCCGCCCATCAGGTTCAGGTCGCGCGTTCCCGTTTGCCCGATGACCGAACCCGCGCCGAGGAAGAGTAGTCCCTTGAAGAAGGCGTGGTTGAGCATGTGATAGAGCGCGGCCAGGAAGCCCAGCGCCGCCAGAGTCGGGAACGAGAGCGCGAGACCGACCATTCCCAGTCCCACCCCCATCAGAATAATGCCGACGTTTTCCACGCTGGAAAGCGCCAGCAGCCGTTTGATATCTTTTTCCGATAACGCGTAGAACGCGCCGAAGACGGTCGAGAGCGCGCCGAAGATCAGGACGGTGAAGCCCCACCACAGCGCCGAGCCGCCGAGCAAATCCACGCAGACGCGCAGGATGCCGTAGACGGCGGTCTTCTTCATCACCGAGGCCATCAGCGCGGAGACGTGACTGGGCGCGGCCGCGTACGTGTCGGGCGTCCAAAAGTGCAGCGGGACCATGCCCGCTTTCGCGCCGAAGCCGAGAAAAGCCAGTACGAAGACGATGTCTTTCACCGCAGACGGAATGGAAGCGGCGCGAATGCCCGCGAAATCAAACGTGCCAGCCTTCCCGAAGAACAGAAAGAAGGTCACCATGATGAGCGCCGCGCCGATGTGCGCCACGAGGAAATAAATGAAGCCCGTCCGCGCCGATTCCTTCTTGTCGAATTCCCACACCACGAGGAAGTAGGAGGCCAGCGTCATCACTTCCCAGAAGACGAGGAAGTAAAAGGCGTTGGTGACCGTCACCACCACCAGCATGGACGCCATGAACAGGTCGGTGAAGAAACTGACCGAGACGTTGGCGGGCGCGTCGCTGAACGAGTACAGGCTGGTCGCCGCGCCGACGAGGGCGATCAGCGCCACCATCAGCGTGGAGAGCAAGTCCATCTGGAAGGTGAACTCGCCGAAGGGCTGAATCGCGAAAAGCGTCAGGCTGGGAGGCATCCCCTCGGTCAGCGCGAGGATCGCGGCGAGGAGCGCGCTCAAAGAGCCGATCAGCCCGAAGAAAGCCGCGACCCCGCGCGAGGTCCGCGGCGAAGCGAAGAGGGAGAGAAGCGCGCCAACGAGGTAGAGAGTCAACGCGAGGACGAAAAATTGGATGGAGGTCATTTCGTCCCTCCTGTCACGCGGGCGGTTTCCTTCATCCGCAGGATCAACTCGTCTGGCAGGCCCGCTTTATCGTCCACGAGATGGATGGCCTTGTGCGGACAGGCCTCGGCGCAGGCGGGGCCGTTCTCGCGGAAGTAGCACAGGTCGCATTTGATCGCCACCGTTTTCTGCCCGATGTTCCACGCCAGCAGGGAGAGTTGCTCCTGGTAACTTTGCTCGCGCAAGTACATCGGGTCGGGGTCGAGCGGCGTGTTGAGGAACGCGTACTGACCGAGGTTGAGTTCCAGCCCAGGGACGGGCGTGCCGCCCGGCAGGATGTTGCCAAACGGACAGGCCAGCGCGCACATCTTGCACCCGATACACAGGCTCTCGTTCAGGACGATGGAGTCTTCCTTGTGCGTGATGGCGTGTACGGGACAGACCAGCGCGCACATGGCGTCTTCGCAGTGACGGCACTGGATGGGCATGATCCCATCGGGCGTGCGCGTCACGTGCAAGCGGGGGTAGCCCTGCAAGCCCGCGGCGCGGTGCGCCTCGGTGCACGCGGCGATGCAGGCAAAACACCCGACGCACTTTCGGTTGTCTGCAATTACGAAGTGATACATGGGTTAGCCTATTGAGTCAAAATGAGATCAGCTGCTGATTCAATTGGATTCGAGAAAATTGTATTGCGTATTACGTAGTGCGTGGTTCGTGTTCCGTTCACGTTACGAAAGCCGCAAGGCTAACAGGAACGAAACGCGCAACGCGGAAGAAAATTTCTTCCTCAAGATAGATTTACAATAAAAAAAACTTTCTGTCATCGGATAGGCGCGGATTTTTGAGTTTCATTCAGTGAACAGGCGCGGGGACGGACGTTTGCGGCGTGTCCGCGATTGTTAACTCCCGTCTCAACAAATGCGGAGAACGTAAAATCAACTGTGCTATACTCAGTTCAAGAAAAGAAAACCTTTAAACACAAAGGGCACGAAGGCAACGAAGTAGGGTTAATGGATGATTTTGGTTCTTTGCTCAAGATCATCAAGCACGATAATCGAAGATAAACCCTCTTGTTGCGCCCTCAATAAACCTTTGTGTACTTTGTGTCCTTCGTGTTTAGGCTCTTAAATTATGTCCCGCGTGTTTTGGCGAAGGCTGCTCGTCACCGCAATTTCACTTGTCGTTGGACTTTCGCTCGCCGAGGGGATTCGACGCCTGTTCTTCCCGCAGTCCAACGGCTGGATTTTATTTTGCCTGCTGGGGATTCTCGCCGCCGCGCTCGGTCTCTTCCTTGACCTTCGGCTGGCCGCGGTTTTCCCCGGGCCTTTCCCTCCCTCCGAAGAAATCCAAACCGACCTGCTCCAACTCAATCGCGAACTCGAAGAGCGCGCCAGCCTCCACCAAAGCGAACTGGCGCGCCTGAACGTGGAACTCACCCTCCAAATCGCGCGGCATCAGCAGGCCGAGGATACCGCCCGACTCAACGAGGAGCGCTTCCGCAACCTGGCCGACAACATCCAGGAGGGACTGTCCATCGTCGAAAATGGAAAGATGGTCTACATGAACGAGCGCGTCTGCGAGATCTTCGGCAAATGTCCCGAAGGCGACCTGCGCCAGCGCGTCCGCGATTTCGCCACCCCCGAAGAAGCCGCCCGAATCAACGCCCTGCTCACGAGAAAATCCCCGCCCGAACTGCAATACTGGATCCGCCGTCCCGACGGAAAACTCCGCTGCATCCGCGAGCATTACTCCACCGTCCGCTCGGAGGAGGGCCGCCGCCTCTTCATCGTCACCTCCGACGTGACCGAGCGGGCGCAGGCCTATCAAAACCTGGAACAGGCCGTCGGCGACCGCACGCGCGAACTTTCCACCGTCCTCGAAATTTCCCAGCGCATCGCCTCCACCCTCGAACTCGAACCGCTCCTCAACCTGATCCTCGACCAGATCGCCTCGATCATCCCGTACAGCGGCGCGGCCATCTACACGCTCGAGGAAAACAGTCGGTTGAAGGTGGCGGCCTACCAGCTTCCCAACCTGCCCCACCTTGCCCCGTCCCTGTCCCTGCCGCTCGAACACGCGGGCCGGTTCCGTCCCGTCGTCACGGAGAAGCGGGTGATCATCATCGAAGACGTGCGCGGCGAACCTCCGCTGGCGCAGGCGCATAAGTCGGCCGGACTTGCCGTCCCGTCCGCGCTCTTCCAACATTCCCATTCCTGGATCGGAATCCCGCTCCTCCTGCGCGGAGAAGTCATGGGGCTGCTCAGTCTCACCCACGAACAGCCCGGCTACTACACCGAGACGCACACTCGCCTGGCGCAGGCCGTCAGTCACCAGATCGCGGTCGCCATCGAGAACGCCCGTCTCTACGAGCAGGCGCAGGATTTGGCGACCCTCGGCGAGCGCAACCGAATCGCGCGCGAACTTCACGACTCGGTCACGCAATTACTATACGGGATCAGCCTTCTCAGCACGGCGGCCAGTCATTCGGCCAACAAGGGCAACGTCCACCAGGCGCAGGAAAACCTGACCGAGATCAAAGACAACGCCCTGCAAGCCTTACAGGAAATGCGCCTGTTGATCCTGGAATTGAATCCGCCGCTGCTCCAAAAGCATGGACTGGCCGCGGCCCTGAAAGCCAGCCTCGAGTCCATCGAATCCCGCGCGGGACTGGAGACGGAGTTGCACACTGACGGAGTCGAACGTCTCCCCCGCGCCATTGAACCCGACGTCTACCGCATCGCGATGGAGGCGCTCAACAACCTCGTCCGCTACGCCCGCGCTAAAAAAGTGACCGTGGACCTGCAGACCCGCAGCGACTGGATCATCCTCGACATCCGCGACAACGGCGTGGGCTTCGACATAGAGCGCGTCCGCGACGGCGGCGGGATGGGAATCCACAACATGGAGCAGCGCGCCAAACGTTTAGGCGGAAGGCTCGAGATCTCCAGCCGTCCAGGGGAAGGGACGCGCATCAAGGCGGAGATTCCGTTGTTGGGTCACTCAACAGAAAATTCAGATTGGACGCGGACGAGCGCGGAGAACGCGGAAAAAAGCAATTAAAATCCGTGTAATCCGCGTACATCCGCGTTTTCCGCGTCCCATTTAATTAGGAGCCAAACCATGAGCGACATCATCAAAGTCATGATCGTGGACGACCATCCCGTGGTGCGGCGGGGGGTCAAATCCCTGCTGGGCGAGGAGGAGGACATTCAGGTTGTCGGCGAGGCGGTCAACGGGAAGGACGCGCTCGAGAAGGTGAAAAATCTCAAACCCGATGTGGCGCTGATGGACCTGGTCATGCCTGAGATGGGCGGGATCGAGGCCATCGAGAAGATCACCGCCGCGTATCCCGATGTGCGGATTCTGGTGATGACTAGTTTCGCCGCCGACGACAAAGTCTTTCCGTCCATCAAGGCGGGCGCGCTCGGCTACCTGCTCAAAGACTCGGATCCCGAAGACCTCATCCGCATGATCCGACAGGTCTACCGCGGCGAGCTGTCCATCCACCCGACGATTGCGCGCAAGGTCATCCAGGAGTTGAACCGTCCCGCGCAGGAGCCGCTCACCCCCTCCCCGCTGACGGAGCGCGAGGTGGAAATTTTACAAATGCTGGCACAGGGTGTGGAAAACAAGGAGATCGCCCGCCGATTGGTCGTCCAAGAAGCCACCGTCCGTACGCATGTGAGCAATATTCTGGGGAAACTGCAACTGGCGAACCGCGTCCAGGCCACGTTGTACGCGCTGAGGACGGGGTTGGCTTCGCTGGAGGAAGAAAAGCCGAAGAAACCGTAAAAGCAAAACCGTCACCAGCAAAACTTGGCGACGGTTTTTTGATTAGGAAGTGTACTCGTCAAAATCTTCGAGCGGAGCGTCAAAGTCATCGGCCATTTTCACCATGCCTTTGGCACTTCCTGCTTTGCGTTGATGAAACAGTTGCCTTATCGGAAGTAATTGCACCATTACCTTGTTATCGAATTCGATGAAGACAGGCGTACCAAGCAAAGCGCTGTCAATCAAATCTTGAATTTTTGGCGGGAGTTCGCTCTGTTTGATTTGGTAAAGCATGTTATGACTTTCTAAATGTCAACATTTCTCTACAATCGGAAACCATTTTTTTCTTAGTCTTGGCATGGGCAAAAATATTAGGCAGGGATTTGTTTCTCATAACCTGACTCGGTATATAAACTTTAGACGCCAAAACAAAACCCTCTTCAATAAATTTCTTGGAAAGTAAAAAGGGGAAATCAACCACATCATCGTCAAAGGGCATTATTGGCTCAATGATGATTGATACATATTTTTCAGATTTGAGTATTCGCTTACATTCTCTAATCACTGCATACATTGACGCCAAAAAAGTTTCAGGGGGCATTTGCGAAAGATCAGATTCCGATGTTCCATAATGCTTTTGCCCAATATGTCCATACGGCGGATCAAGAAACACATAACTGACTGAATTTTTAGGTAGCGGTATCCCATCCACCGTCACATCATTTTTCTTGATTCTTTTATCCGAAGGGTTTAAGTCTAGCATTACATAGTTTCGTTCAGAAAAATAAGGAAGAATATCTATAACATCGCCCAGAGTTCCACTTCCAGAAAAAGGGTCAACAATTGTTCCGTTGTCGCCTGCAAAATAGTAAAGAGCATTTGCCACAATTTGCCCTGCAATCCTTCCGCGAAAATCTGGCTTGCCAAATCTCGGATCAGCCGTGTTGAAATACCAGAGATTTGTGCGCTGCAAATCAAATCCCAATTCACTTTTTAGATTCTCTTTTTTTGATAAACGCTCCTTGCGAATTTCCCTTGCCAGAGAATTAATATTCCAATTATTCTTTATTGCCAGTTTTTCAAATCTATCCCTATCCTCTTTTTTGTAAATGCGATTTGCCAAGAGATGGTAAACTGGCTCAGGCAGTTTTCTTTCCGAAATATCAGGATAATAAGTGTATGTCCTTATACACTGCCGCAAATAATCATAACTAAAATTTAATTGGGGATTACCTGAAATCTCGCGACACAAGTCCGCAATCTGGGATTTCGCTTTACTTTTATCGGCTACCTCCGAAATAATTTTGCCAATATGCCAATGTCCGTCCGTACTTAGGCGGCTTAATTTCTTTGTGATTTTTTCAGCGAGTTGATTTATATCTTTCGTTTCCATTTTTATTCGCCATCTGTTTGTGGGTCAACTTTCTTAGCCATTGCTGGACGTATCCGTATAATTTGCGGGGCTAATATTTCAGGGGTAGTCACTAAACATTCGCCCTTCCTCAAATCTGGTATCATATTTGTAAATTGTTTTGCTGAACCTTTACCTACAATTTGAATATCACGTTCATCCGCCAGCTGGTGCGTAATTCTCATTACACATTGCGACATTATCCCAACAGGGATATCGGCTGGTTGTTGAGAAATGACTACTGGATTAAGCCAGAATTTACGACCAATTTTGAAAATGCGTTTAGTGATGTGAGTTAGCGAATTCGCAAACTCTGGGCGTCCAGCATGTTCGGCACTAAAAAATGTATGCGCTTCTTCAAGAAAAACAGCTACCTTTACATCTTTATATGCCGAATTAATTTTATTCTTTGAACTTTCAAGCATATTTAAAACCGCAAGACCAATGATGTTGATTATGTCTTGATTGCCGACATTGCCTAAATCAATCACGTTAATCCTTGATTTTTTGATCAGCAAGTCGGCTGCCAAAGTAGTGGCCTTGGGGTTTTGATTATCGCCAAACAAGTCGTCAGGGTTTCCTGGATCAAAATGTTTTCCTCCGTCAAAAATCCCTAAGAACCTATCTCTAAACT
>DKTP01000160.1 GCA_002473085.1 Anaerolineales bacterium UBA7227 | reverse complement strand
GCTCACTGCTCTCTGCTCTCCGCTCTCCGCTCTCTGCTCACTGCTCACTGCTCACTGCTCTCTGCTCTCTGCTCTCTGCTTACTGCTCTCCGCTCTCTGCTCTCCGCTCTCTGCTCTCTGCTCTCTGCTCTCCGCTCTCCGCTCTCCGCTCTCCGCTCTCTGCTCTCTGCTCTCCTCTACCGCCATCCAGAAAGGGGATACGCCGCATGGAAGACCAACGCAATCTGCCTCGATCGGACGCTCTAAAAACCCTCTCGGCGCTCGGATGGATTTCCGACGCCTCCAAACGCCTGGTCGACGTGCTGGCTTCGGCGCTCGGACTGCTGTTGCTCCTGCCGGTCTTCGGCATCGTCGCCGCCGCCCTTAAGCGGGAGGGGCCTGGCTCGGTGTTCTACGGCGGAAGGCGTGTCGGCCGCTATGGCGTGGAATTCAAGATCCTCAAGTTCCGCACGATGAACGAAGACCCGCGCGGCGCGGCCGGCCCGCGCGTCACCGCCAAAGACGACAAACGGATCACCTCCCTGGGCAGGTGGCTGCGCGACACCAAACTCAACGAACTGCCTCAACTCTGGAACGTCCTGATCGGCGAGATGAGCCTGGTCGGTCCCCGTCCCGAAGACCCTGAGATCGTCGCAACCTGGCCCGAGGAGGCCCGCCGCGAGATTCTTTCCGTCCGCCCGGGCATCACCAGTCCCGCCAGCGTGCTTTACCGCAGCGAAGAAGATCTGCTCTCCGCCGACAACGTCATGGACACCTACCTGCGCGACATCCTGCCCGACAAACTCCGTCTCGACCTGCTCTACGTCCGCCACCGCTCCCTGCTCAAGGACTTCGACATTCTGGCCTGGACGTTCCTGGCCCTCATCCCGCTCCTCAGGCAGAGCCGCATCCCCGAAGGCCGGCTCTTCGCCGGCCCCATCTACCAGATCTTCCGGCGCAACCTCTCCTGGTTTTTCCTGGACCTGGCGGTCAACTTCCTTTCGATCGTTTTGGTCGCGTCGGCCTGGCGCGTTTTCGCGGTCATCAATTGGGGGCTTCTGCCGCTGACCCTCCTGGCGCTCGCGCTCTCGTCCCTGTTCAGCCTCGTCAACTTTGTCCTCGGCCTCGACCGGGTCTACTGGTCGCGCGCCACCGCCGAAGACGGACTGGCGTTCGTCATGTCCAATTTGCTCACGGTCCTCGTCCTGATCCTGGTCAACACCGCCAGGGCGACGCGGAAGTGGCTGCCTCTCCCGCCTCTCCCGAACGAGATGCTGATCTTCAGCGCCGTTGTCGCCCTCTTTGCCAGTCTCTTCCTGCGCTACCGCCTGCGCCTGGTCGCCTCCATCGCCAACCGCTGGCTCGATTGGCGCAAAAGCCGCAGCAACTTTGGCGAACGGGCGCTCATCCTCGGCGCGGGGGAGGGCGGACAGATCGTCCGCTGGCTCTTGACGCGCGGCTCGCTCCGCCAGGCTTTCACCGTCATCGGCATGGTGGACGACGATCCCGCCAAGCAGGGTATGCGCATCGGCGGAAGCAGGGTGCTGGGCGGCGTGAGCGACCTGCCCGACCTCGTCCGGACGCGCGACGTGGGCCTGATCCTGTTCGCCATCACCAACCTCACTCCCGAAGCCCACTACCGCGCCATCCAGATTTGCCGCCGCGCCGGCGCGCGCGTCGTCTTTATGAACGACATCCTCGGAACGGTGCGAAGCCGCCTGGCCCAGCCGCTGGACCTTCCCGGCCCCTAATCCTTCCCCCGTCCCCCGTCATTAACAGCAGCCGCCCAAGAAAAGAACTCTCGGGCGGTTTTTGCTTCCATTTCTTGACTTCTTTTCCGAACGCGGGTAAACTACATCCGTTTCAGCAACTACAAGGACAAACAATGTACGAAATCGACGAAATAGACCTGAAAATTGTCAATTTGCTCATCGAAGATGGGCGAAAACCCGCCGCGCAGATCGCCCGGCGGATCGGCGACGTCTCTGAGCGGGCGGTGCGCTACCGCATCGAGCGGATGATCGAGGAGGATGTCATCCGCCTCAGCGCGGTCGTCCGCCCCGAAGCGCTGGGGCTGCCGATCCGCGCAGACGTCTGGCTGGAGGTCGAGTCGGACCGCATCCGCGAAGTGGCGCAGAAAATGGCCGAATACGAGAACGTCTCTTACGTGGCCTGCTCCATCGGCGAAAATGACGTCAGCATCCAGGTGGTGGCGAAGGATACGGGCGAAGTCTATCGCTTCGTGACGGAGACCATCCGCAAAGTCCCGGGCGTGAGGCGCACCACCACCTCCATCGTGCCGCTCATCCTGAAAGACGTCTATCAATGGCGCGCCCCCGAAACCGTCGTCAAGAAATGAAAAATTCACGCGGTACACGGATTACGCGGTTTCGACGGACGCTTCGCGGATGGATCAAGAAATCCGCGAAATCTCTCTTGTCCGTGTAATCCGTGTACGAAAAAACGGAGTCGATTATGAGTCTCGCTGGACCGAAAAGCCAGGAATTGCAAAAGCGGGCCCAGAAAATTCTGCCGCTCGGCGTCAACTCGAATTTCCGCTATTGGGGCGACGGCCTCACTCCCTACGTGGACAAGGCCAAGGGCGCCTATCTCTGGGACGTGGACGGCCGCCGCTTCATTGACTACCGCATGGCGTTCGGCCCCATCATCCTCGGCCACGCGTACGACGAGGTGGACGCCAAAGTGATCGAGGAGATCCAGCGCGGCTCGCTCTTCGCCATGACGGGCGAACTCGAAGTGGCGGTCGCCGAGATGATCGCAGCGATGTGTCCCGCGGTCGAGATGGTGCGGCTGGCCTGCTCAGGGACGGAAGCGACGATGCACGCCATCCGCGTGGCGCGCGCCTACACCGGCCGCGACGTCATCCTGAAATTCGAGGGCAACTATCACGGCTTCCACGACCACACCCTCTGGTCCACATACGCGCCGGCGGAGGCCATGGGCAACGCGCGCAGCCCGATTCCCATCCCGTCTTCGTCGGGCATCCCCAAGTCCATGCGCGAATTCATCATTACATTGCCGTTCAACGACGCGGATGGATTCCAACGCGCCATGCGCTCCTACGGCGGCCAGATCGCGGCGGTCATCACCGAGCCGGGACAGGGCAACTGCGGCGCGATCGACCCGCAGCCGGGCTTCCTTGAACTCATCCGCGAGGAGACCAGCCGGCGCGGGGCGGTCTTCATCCTCGACGAAGTGAAGACGGGATTCCGTATCGCCAACGGCGGCGCGCAGGAGTACTATGGCATCAAGCCGGACCTCGCGACGTACGCCAAAGCCCTGGGCAACGGCTACCCCGCGGCGGCGTTCGGCGGCTCGCGCGAGATCATGTCCATCATCGGTCACGGGGTCGCGCAGGGCGGGACGTATACCAATAACAAGGCCGGCGTCGCGGCCGCGTACGCCACGTTGAAGTTGCTGCAAACGAAGCCGATCCTTAAGTCCATCGCCCAGCGCGGTAAACGTCTCATGGACGGGTTGAAGGACATCTTCGAGGATAACGACATTCCCGTTGTGTTCAGCGGCCATCCGTCCATGTTCTCCTTCGCCATCGGCGTGGACAAGCTCGCCAGCCAGCGCGACTGGGCGAAGAGCGACCGGGCCATGTACGAGGCTTTGATCGAGAAGGCCATCGGGCGCGGCGTCATGCCCGACAACGACGCCCGCGAGCCATGGTTCCTGTGCTACGAACACTCCGACGCGGACGTGGACGAAACGTTGAACGTGTACGCGGAGATCGTGAAAGAAGCGAAGAAATGATTTATACGTCTTGCATTCTGCGTAGCCTGCATTCTCTAATACGGGTATTCAAACCGACGTTAGAGAACGTCTGCTGCGCGTGAGAGAGGAAATATGACCAACCTAACTTCTCAGGAAATCGTTGACCTCAGCAAGGAATACACGCTCTTCTCCTGGTCTGTGCAGGGACAGGTGAATCCGATTCCCGTCACGAAAGCGGAAGGCGTGTACTTCTGGGACGCGGACGGGAAACGCTATCTCGACTTTTCATCGCAGTTGATGAATACGAACATCGGGCATCAGCATCCAAAAGTAGTCAAAGCGATTCAAGATCAGGCGGCGAAATTGACCTTCGTCCATCCTGGCAACGCGACCGAAGCGCGCGGTCTGCTCGGCAAGAAACTGGCGGAAGTGACGCCTGGCGATTTGAAGAAAACTTTCTTCACCCTCGGCGGCGCGGAGGCGAACGAAAATGCGATCAAGATCGCCCGCTTCTACACGGGACGACATAAGATTCTGGCGCGCTATCGTTCCTATCACGGCGCGACGCACGGCTCGATGGCGCTGACTGGCGATTACCGCCGTCTTGCCGTGGAGCCTGTCATGCCAGGCGGAGTCCACTTTTTGGACCCGTTTTGCTATCGCTGTCCGTTTGGGCAGAAGCCAGAGTCGTGTAAGCGCGAGTGTATTTCCCACTTGGAAGAAGTCATCAAGTACGAAGGACCCGACAAGATTGCCGCCATCATCATGGAGGGCGTCGTCGGCTCGAACGGACTCATCGTCCCGCCCGATGATTACTGGCCCCGCGTGCGTGAGCTCTGCGACAAGTACGGCATCCTGTTGATTTCGGACGAGGTCATGAGCGGATGGGGACGCACGGGCAAATGGTTCGCCGTGGACAACTGGAACGTCGTCCCCGACATCATCACCACCGCCAAAGGCATCACCAGCGGATACGCTCCGCTTGGCGCGGTGATCGTCTCTGAGAAGATCGCTAAATTCTTCGATGACAAATATCTCTATGCGGGTCTGACCTACAGCGCACACGCGCTTTCATGCGCGACTGCGTTGGCAACTATCGAAGTCTACGAAGAAGACAAACTCATCGAAAACGCCGCGTTGCTTGGAAAATATCTCGGCGAAGCGTTGGAAGACATCAAGGCGCGGCACGTCTCCGTTGGCGATGTGCGTTACATCGGCTTGTTCTCCACGATTGAGCTGGTGACCAATCGTGAGACGAAAGAAAGTTTCTCACCCGCTGTCATGGCGGAGGTGGGGAAGGTCTTGCGCCAAAACGGACTCTTCACTTTCATCATGGCGAACAACATGGGAAGCATGGTCTTCATCGTCCCGCCGTTGTGCATCACGCAGGAGCAACTCGATGAAGGGCTTGCGATCGTGGAGAAGGCGTTGGAAGTGACGGATAAGCAAGTCAAGTAATGTTGAAAGTGGTAGAGTAAAATAGAGTCATGAAAAAAATAAAAGACCAAGCTCCCGTTACTTACTCAGTGAATCGTCCAGCAGAAATGCCGTTTTGGAATGAAATTATTTGTGGAGATAGCGCAGTTTTGCTTAAGTCCATTCCAGCCAATAGTGTTGACTTGATTATCACTTCTCCTCCGTATTTTCAGCAGAGAGAATATGATGGTGGAGGTGTTGGGAACGAAAAGAAACCCGACGATTATATTTCTGCGCTGATGAAAATCTTTCGTGAGTGCGTCCGTGTAATCAAACCAACAGGCAGCATTGTTTTCAATGTTGGTGACAAGTATGAGGATAGTAGTTTGTTGTTAATGCCTTATAGGTTTGCTATCGCCGCAACTGAGCAATGCGGTGTGGCTCTTGTAAATAATGTAACATGGGTAAAGTCCAACCCGACCCCAAGGCAATTCAAACGCAGACTGGTAAGTAGCACAGAACCGTTCTTTCATTTTGTAAAATCTCAAGACTACAAATATTTTCTTGATGAGTTTCTCAAGCCAACCGAAGAACCAAAAACAAATGGCAATGGAACAGGTGAAAATGTAGGAAAAAAATACTTTCCGCTGATTGAGCAATCGACACTTACACCAAAACAGAAAGAAATGGCAAGAAACGCACTGGAAGAAGTCATCGAAGAAGTTCGTAATGGCGAAATTCAAGGTTTTCGTATGAAAATCAGGGGAATTCATTCAGAGCCTTTTGGCGGACAAGATGGCGGAAGAAAAATTCAATTGGACAAAAACGGATTTACTATCATCCGTATTTATGGTAACCCATTAAAGAAAGATGTTATCACTACACCTGTTGAATCGTTGAAAAACTGTCCACACCCCGCTATCTATCCAGTAAAAATTGTGGATGAGTTTATAAAACTATTGACACAAAAAGGCGAAGTTGTTCTTGACCCTTTCATGGGTTCTGGCTCAACGGCTGTGTCTGCTTTTCAAAACGAGAGAGTGTATATCGGTTTTGATATAAGCGAAGAATATTGCCTTTACGCCCAAAAACGTTTGAGTAGCGTGAAGCATCAATTGTCTTTGTGGGAGCGAAACAATGCCGCAAACGCCTAATGAATTATTGGAAACCGCTTACGAAGCGGCGAAGAAGAGGTCATTAAAAACAATTTTATCTGGCTTGCCAGATGAATACGTTGACGAATTAAGAATCATCGTAGAAAATGCTGAAACTCAAAAAGCCGTTCTGGGCGTTACATTGACTTCGCTTGTGTACAAGGTTTATCAGCCTGAACAAGATATTCGCAAACATCAGGAAGGTATGAAGGGCGGTTATTCGGGTAGAACGTTTGACACGAAATATGTCACCCCATTTTTGAAAAGCAAATTTCCTCATTTCGCAATGGCTGAAAGCGCATGGTTGACTCGTTCTTTAGAACAACCTCGCCCATACAATCTTAATTTTCCAGGCAAGATTCGTAACATCGCTCTGAAAACTGCTTTTTTGAGAACATTAGACCATGTGCAGGCTGAAAGCAATCTTGCGCCTAAGTTGCTGGTTGCGTTAATGGGTCTTATGTTTGAATCAACAGCAAGCGATGACGCTCTTTTTGCCAGAGTACAAGTTGCAAGTAGTATAACGATTGCAAAAATCATAGACGCGCTAAGCCTGCATATTCGTCACGATTATGGCAAAGGCATTGTTGGAACTGCCCGCCTTCCTGTCCTGGCGATTTACTCTGTTTATAACCTCCTGATGCCTGATGTCAGGAGATATTCGGGAAAATTTCTCTTGCCACTCGAATCGCATACCAGCCCCGATTCTCGTTCTAAATCTTTGGGGGATATTGATGTAAACAATGCCGATAATTCGTGTTTCGAGTCGGTTGAAATCAAGCACAACAAGCCGGTTACCGCTGATATGGTTGGTGTAGTTTATCGAAAGATAAGAAACACTGAAATTGACCGTTACTATATTTTGACTACAAGTGAACCGAACTTTGATGACTACGAATCGGTAGTGCAAGAAATAGATAAGTACAAGAAAGTTCACTCATGCCAGATTATTGTCAACGGCGTTATCCCTTCATTGAAATATTACATGCGCTTAATAAGCAACCCACAAGACATTGTTGGTGAATATACCAAATGGCTTGAATTTGAATATCAACGCGCCAGTGGAGTTAAAAGAGAACATTTGCGATTTTGGCAAGAAATACGTCAAACTTTGTTGAACCTTGAATGACTTTACCCCAGGAAACTATCCTCAATAACAAAGTGGGCGGCTGAGGCGAGAGCAAAAGTTCAACGGATAGAATCAACTATCAGATTAGAAAGAAGCGTAGCGCGTCATCCAATTACCAATTACTACTTACTTACCAATCTCTAATCTCTTATTCGGAGTAAACATGGAAATCCTCAACTATATAAACGGCTCATGGACAAAACCAAACGTCGCAGAATATTTTGACGTAATCAACCCCGCCACAGGACTCGTCATCGCCAAGACTCCCCTCGGCACAAAAGCGGATGTCGAGTCAGCGGCGAAGGCGGCGAGTGAGGCGCTCGATGGCTGGCGCAGAACGCCCGTCAACGACCGCGTGCAATATCTCTTCAAACTGCGTGACCTGATGCGTGCCAATCACGATGAGATCGCCAAACTCATCACGGACGAAGCGGGCAAAACACTTGAAGAAGCGAAAGCCGAAATGGTGCGCGCCTTTGAAAATATCGAAGTGGCGTGCGGGATGCCGATGATGATCAAGGGCGAATTTGTCGAAGACATCGCCACAGGCATTGACGAGTTGATGATCCGTCAGCCTGTCGGCGTGTGTGCCACGATTGCGCCGTTCAACTTCCCTGGCATGATCGCGTTTTGGTATCTGCCCTACGCGCTCGCGGCGGGCAACACCTACATCATCAAGCCGTCCGAAAAAGTTCCGATGACGATGCAGTTCATTTTCAAACTCATCGAGCAGGTCGGCTTTCCGAAGGGCGTG
>DKTP01000140.1 GCA_002473085.1 Anaerolineales bacterium UBA7227 | reverse complement strand
TCAGTAGATCACGAAAACTACGCGTAACTTGCGCTCTCCAGCGCAAATCTGGCGATGGAAACCGCCCAATACGCGCTTTCGCTCTACTGACTATCGTCACCGCAAACGGAGGTTGCCATGATCGATCGTCGCCGGTCCTGCTTTCACTGGACGAAGCGCTGGTGAAAGATGAGCGCTTTTGCCGTCATCTTCGAGCGCTCCGGCGCGCCGCTTCAACCCGACGCGTTGGAGCGCCCGATGGAACGATTACGCCATCGCGGCCCCGACGGAAGCGACACGCTTCGGCAGGGACGCGTCGCGTTCGGCCATTGGCGCTTCTGGACGACGCCCGAGGAGGTCGGCGAACGCCAGCCCCTTCGTCTCGCGGGCCTGCCCTACATCCTCGTATTCGACGGGCGGCTCGACAACCGTGCCGAACTCCTCGCCGCGCTCCAACTCGAGCGGACGACTTCGGACGCGGCCCTCGTTGTCCAGGCCTTTGACCGTTGGGGGCGCGGCTGTTTTGCGCGTTTCGTGGGGGAATTTGCCCTCGTCATTTTCGACGAGACGCGCGGCGAATTGACCTGCGCGCGCGACCCGCTCGGAGAACGCTCCCTCTTCCACGCCTCGCGCGGGACGTTGCTGGCGGTCGCGTCGGAACCCTGGGCGGCCGCGGCTCTCGAGGCCTCGCCTCCCGCCCTGAGCGAGTCCGCGGCGGCGCATTACTTCGCCCTGCGCGTCCCCTCCGACGGGCAGACTCTCTTCGAGGGCGTGCGCGAACTCCCTCCCGCCCACATGCTGACCGTCAACGGCGGGACGACTCAACTCCATCGTTATTGGGAGCCGGATCTCTCCAGGAAGATCCGCTTTCGCTCCAACGAGGAATATGCGGAGGGATTCCGCGCCCTGCTGGAGGAGAGCGTCGGCTGCCGGCTGCGCTCCACGCAGCCGGTGGGGATACTGATGAGCGGCGGACTGGACTCCACCTCGGTGGCCTGCCTCGCCGCCCGCATGTCCGCGCCCGCGCCGCTCGCCTCCGTCTCGTACGTCTTCGACGAATTTCCCGATTGCGACGAGCGCCCCTACATCAATTCCGTCGCGGAGATGCACGGCCTGCGCTCCATCCAAATTCCGAGCGACGATCTCTGGCCCTACCGCGGCTGGCGCGGCTGGCCGCGTAACCCGAGCTGGCCCGAGGGGAATCCCTACCGCCTCGTAAAGGAGCGCGCCTTCCGCCGGGCGCGCGAGGAGGGATTGGGCGTGATGCTGACCGGCGGCTTCGGCGACGAACTCTACAGCGCCGGCGTGGACTGGCTGGCCGACCTACTGGCCGACGGGCGGTTCCGCGACGCCGCGAGGGAAATGGGCGCGTATCTCCGCGCCGGGGGATTGCGCTGGACGCTCTCGGCGGATTTCACGCGCCGCCTCGCCCGCCGTCTCCTCGACGCGCTGCCGGGCGGACGCTCCCTCCGCCGCCGCGCCGCGCCGCCTGAGTGGTTGACGCCGTACGCGCGCGGCCTCCTGCCCGACGACTTGTCGAGCGAATACGGCGTCCGCGAAAACCTGCTGGGATTGTTGTCTGCCCAGGGCGGTTCCATCGAAGCCTTTCATACCAGCCGTCACAGGCTCGAGTTCCGCCATCCCTACCGCGACCGGCGGTTGGTGGAATTTGCGGCGGCGCTGCCGGGATATCAACTCTATTTCCACGGCTACTATAAGATCGTTTTGCGGAACGCGATGCGGGGAATTTTGCCCGAGAAAATTCGCACGCGGCGCATCCCCACCTCGCTGGTGAAATTTTATTCCCACGGAATCGCGCGCGAACGGGAGACGATCCGTTCCAACCTGGAATCCGCCTCGGCGCGCTGGGACCGCTTCGTGCGCCCGGACTGGATGCGTCCGCGCTGGGACGCGGAGGTCAGCCGCGAGGGCGACGGTCCGCACGCGCTCGTCCCGTGGCTGTGCGTCGCGTTCGAAACCTGGCGCGACAATATCGGAGATTAGGGCGGGGCCGCGATATCTGGATTGGATCTCGTCTCTTGTATTTTCCCTCCCATTAACGATATACTACAAACGGGGTTGACGTTACTTTCCAACGGCGGGGCGCTTTCCGCCTTCATAATTGACAGAGGCTTGGAAGCAGGCGCGTAACTTTGGGCGCCAGCGCCTGTCGAGCCAATGGCGCAACCGGCTGTCCCGATATGCAGAGCGTTCCTGTCTGCCTGGGCGGCCGGTTTTAAATTATTCTCCCGTGGCCGCGTTCGTCGCTTCAAAGTTCATCCGTTGATTTGCGCTGCGCGATTCTGTTTTGGAAGGAGAATGCCATGACTGCCGCGAATCGTTTTTCACTTCGGATTCTTGCCGCTGTTATTTTGACGTCGCTCGTGTTCGCCGCGCTGCCTGCCCGGCCGGTCTATGCCTACGACTGCGCGTGGACCGGCGCGAACGGCTCCGCCTGGAGCGACGCCTCGAACTGGACGGGGTGCGGTGGGAGCATCCCCAGGACGACCGACACGGTCACGATCCCCGACGCGGCCGCCACGCCAAACGACCCGACGCTGACCGCCGTCGAGACAATTGACGGGCTTACCATCGAGAGCGGCGGCATTCTCAACGACGGCGGGAAATCCCTCATAGTCATTGGAACCTCCGTGACGCTGGATGGGACCTGGCTTGGGACGGGATGGCTGAATTTAAATAACGCCGGAACCATCACCGTGAACGGCGCCGGCTCCATGGGAAGCGGGACGCGTCTCGCGTTGATCGCTGGGTCGGTCGTATTTCCTGCAACCGCAAATTTAACCTTTGATCGGATAGACGCGCGCGGGACGGGCCTCGCGGCGACGAACAATGGGACGGTTACGGTGACCGCCGGAGCCATGACCCATAGCGCCTCCTCCACCGCAACCTGGACCAACGCGGCCGC
>DKTP01000117.1 GCA_002473085.1 Anaerolineales bacterium UBA7227 | reverse complement strand
TCGTATTTCTGCTTCGCCATTGCGTTTCTCCTTGTTTCCTCAGGGTGTGCTGTTTCAGCAGTTGAGCCCACGATGGGATTTGAACCCATGACCCCGTTCTTACCAAGAACGTGCTCTGCCGACTGAGCTACGTGGGCTTGACGTGCTGTCTATTCCGCTTGCGCGGGTCCGGTTGGGACCGGAAGTGGGCAGTGAAGGATTCGAACCTCCGAAGTCTGCTGACAACTGATTTACAGTCAGTCCCCTTTGGCCACTTGGGTAACTGCCCGGTTTGCTAGTAGTCTTTCGTCTACTAGTCGCTTGGCCCTGTTTCGCAAGGCCAACTGACTAACAGACCAACCGACCCTTCTTGTGGAGCCGACGACGAGAATCGAACTCGTAACCGCCCGCTTACAAGGCGGGTGCTCTGCCGATTGAGCTACGTCGGCCTGCTGTTTAAGCAGGAAAATTATACCAAAGCCCGCAACCGGTCGCAAGGCTCGGCATAAAAACTGCTCCGAAGGTTTGCCCGGAGCAGACAGAGCGGTAGTTTATCAGCATTGAAAGGACGCGTCAAGCCTTCCTTCTAATTCTTTTATGAATGGACGCGTACCGGGAGGCGAGATGCACCCAGGGCGGCGACCATTTCACCCGCGCGCTTCCGCGCCTGACGACCGCCCGCAACTCGTCCGGACCTTCGAACGGCTCGACCTCGAGGAGCGACCGTCCCAGCTCGAACGCCGCGTGCGCGTCCGACCCGACCGTGCGCGGGACTCCGTTTCGACGCGCGAACTCCTCCGCTTCGGCGTTGAAGCGCGGAAACATGCAGCGTGAGTTGAACGTTTCGATGGCGTCCACGAGCGGGAGGATTTCCGTCAAGTCATCCTGTTTCCAGCCTCCCTCGCGGAGCCGGTCGAACGGATGCGATACGCTGATGAACGCGTTCTGCTCCCGCAGGCGGCGGATCGTCTCCTGCGGCGAAAGCCCCGCCGGGACCTCCTCCGTCACGTACGCGGCCAGGATCTCCCCGCGCGTCGTCATGATCTCCTCGCCGACGATGATCCGCCCGGGGTCGAGACGTTTCGCTTCCAACGCGCCGGCGATGGAGTTGTGATCGGTCACCACGACGCGGTCGATTCCCTTCCGCCGCGCCGCCGCGACCAGGTCCGCGGGGCGGAGGAGGGAGTCTTTGGAGGCGGAGGTGTGGGAGTGGAACTCTACAGAAAAGAGAGGTTTTTGCGTCATAATTCCTTGACAAAGGGGTTTTGGGGAGTATATACTGCCTTCACGGGTTACGCAAAGGCCATTCAATCTTCGATAGCGGAGTAAATTTTGGCATGAACGTGGTTGTGTTTATCAACAACATGTTCGGCTTCGTCAACGATTTGTTCGACGTTGGCTTTCTTTGGGTCGGATTATTCGTGCTTCTGATCGCGTATCCCGCTTATTTCTTTTCCTCCAATCTCAGAAAATACACCGACGAACGTCGCAGCCCGGAGTTGCTGTCTCAGACCGTTCTTTTGATTCTAATTGTCTTTGGGATCGCGTTTGTATGGGCGTTGCCGGACATGATCTGGTGGATATGGTTCAACAAACCTGTTGCCATTGAGGCAAACGTGATCAGCGATATTCAACTAGAGCGGGTTCTTACCTGGGGAGAACTGGCATGGGTGTTTTCAAGCGTTCGTTTGACGGTCGCCCTGGCTGTTTTTTTCGCGTTATCCTTTCGGCTTGGTCGTGAGCATGGGAAGAGACGCTGGCTGGCTTCGGCGCTCGGACATATCGGCGTTATTGTCCTTGGCTGGCTCATCAATCGCTGGATGGGAATTTTGTTCATCTCTGTCCCCGCCATCGCCGTTTATTACGGGGCGCTCTACAGTCTGGCAAATGTGGTCCTTCCCGCGTCCGACCCGGAAGACCGAGCGGAGAAAAAGAAGAAGTTCTTTGTATTGGCCGCCTACACTTGGGGGACGCAATCGCCAATCACGGTTGTGGACGGTCACGCCTGGAAAAAATATGAGCCGCGTATTCCCGGCGATATCACCTGGCAGTTTTCCGATTTTCCCATCCCATTGCTCAGCAAACTGCAACGTCCCGGCTTGATCTGGACCAAGTCGCATCAGGCGGCGACGATCTCCGGCGGCAACAGGTTCAAACGCGTGGAAAATCCCGGCGTCTCCTTTATCGGCAAATTGGAGCGACTCGACCAGGTTTTTGATCTAAGATTGCAACTCCGCTCCAGGGAGATCGAAGCCTTTAGCAAAGACGGCATCCGCTTTAACGTGCGTTATTTTACGGCGTTTCGCGTTGACCGAGAAGATTGGGACAGGGATCTTTACAGCCAGATCCGCCGGCAGAATCCGTTTCTGCGCGGCGCGGACAGACTGAGTTACGTCAGGGGGAGTTTTCCCTTTTCTCATGCGCGCATTCAGGCGACGCTTGGGATCACCAGCACAATGGTTAGCGAAGGAACGCCTCTTATTTTATGGGACCAGTGGGTGATGAACGTGATCGAGAACCAGACCCGTAAAGTCATCTCGCAAAAAAATCTCGATGAGATGTGGCGGCCCGCCAACGACTATAAATTTGCCAACGCGATGGACGTCATTGCCGATGAAATCAGGAAAAATTCGGAGATGACCCTGCGCGCGGCGGGGATCCTGTTGTTGGCTTCGCGGGTGGTCAATTTTACATTCCCGAGGAAGGAGGAGCAGGACGACCTGATCGCGAATCAGCAGATCCACACGTGGGGTTCGGAGTGGGAGAGAAAACGCCACAATATCCTTGCGGAGGCCGAAGCCGAGGCGGAACGCGCGCAGCAGGAGGCGCGGGCATACGCTGAATCGCTTCTTTTAAATTCCATCGCGGAAGGTTTGCAGAAAACCCAGGAGATAAATCCTGAATTGCCGCGTCATGTGATCGCCATGCGATTCCTGAGTTCCCTGCAGGATTATGTCCATAAAGAATTGTCGGAGGAAGATGACGACGAGGATGAAGCGAGTTCTCAAGTCGGCGAGAGAAAGAAAAGAGAGAAATTGGGCAAATACTTCCAGGAATGGCAGGATATATTCTTTTCCGGCCGTGGAGCGAGGAAATAATGACCTTCCCTTATCCGCAGAATCCAACTGACTGGCAAACCGCGTATACCCGCGACGATGCCTATCGGAGTTTCGGCAAATATGCGCGGCATTTCGAAAATGTATTTTTTGGGGGCGTTGTAATCATCGCCGGATTCATTGCGATCCGGTCTTTTCCGGTCGTCGCCCAATTGATTTCTCGTTATTTGGGAAAATTAGCGATGCTGCCCAGAGTATCCGTATCCATCCTGATAACCTTTCTACTGGCATTCCTGGTCGCGTATGTTGGCCTTCAAATGATTCGTTCAAAGGCGTTTGGTTTCGCTAAACTGTTTTTTACCGATTTTTACCTGCCGCCGGAAAGTGTCGAGCCGGGGCGGGTCATCCAATATCGACTGTATGGAAAGTTCAAACTTCCGCCGCCGTTCACGATGTTTATCCAATTCAAGTACATTATGGCAAAGGATGGAGGCTTCGCCAGAGCCGATCAGTGGCCTGTGTGGATGGCGCGCACGCTCGGGGGGCCGCTCATATTAATTGTCTTCGATGGATGCGCCTTATACGTAGAACGCGGTAATCGCTTCTCTAGAATCATCGGCCCTGGAGACAAAGTCCCGTTCCTGGAATGGTACGAGACCGTCAAATATGTGGTGGATCTGCGCCCCAAAGTGCATGAGGCTAAGTTCGATGCCTGGACCAAGGACGGCATTAAAATTGAAATTAAGGCTCGGATCGAATGCCGTATCGGCGATCCAAAGAAAAAAGACCCCGAAGGTAAACTGGTGTTTCCTTACGACCCAATTGCCGTGAAGCAGGCCGTTGAGCGTTACGCCCTGCGATGGCCGACCTGCCCCGAGGGGGAGCCATCCGAGTTCACCTGGATTGACGCCGCCTGGGGCCAGGTGACCGGGATTGTCCCCGGCTATATTGGGAGCCGGATGCTGGACGATCTATTTATAGCGAATCGCAATGGCGGGCAGATATTGTCTCCCGATGCGGTTCAGGATATCTTTACGAAACTAAACTCTGCCACGAATGGATTTGGGGTTTACGTCACTGATTTTCAGGTGTTGGAGACAATCTTGCCGGAGGCGGTGGAAAAGCATCAAAAAGAGTATTGGATGGCTGAAAAGCAAAGTAAGGTTACCGTCGTTGACGGTTTGTCTAAGGCCTTTCGGATTCGGCAGCGAGAAAAAGCCCGGGCAAAAGCTCAACATGACATCATCGTAGCGATTGCTAAAGGCTTAGAGCAAAATAGAAACGGGCAATTTACCGAGCCGGTTCTGCTTTCTCTTTCCGGTGTGCTTGACGAAAGTTTGCGCGAACCTTTGACGCGCGCTTATTTAGCCAAGGAAACATTGGATACACTGGAACAACTGCAAAATATCTTGAATAATCCGGATGGTCGCTGATGGTAAGGTCAATCGTCAATATTTCGATAATCCTCATCATCTGGGCCGCTGCCATCCGGGTAAATTGGACGTTCTCGCTTTCCGCTGCTGTAAATACCTGAAAAAAGAGGATGGAGGCATAAATAATCCTCATAGTTAATTGGAAGATCATGACCGACAGTATATTTAAATTTCCCCTTGATATATAGGTCAGATTCCAAACCGTGGATCACCCGTCCAATTGCTCCAATTTCGATTAACATCTGTTGAAAATTGAAGAACTCGTCTCCATGAAATACCATCTTGCCGTGTCGATTGTAAACTTGGCGGAGCGCCCCTCCAGAAAAAACATGCGGCAATTGAGGCAGGCATCGCTTACATACCTCTTCTGCGGTCGGATAGATCGTTCTGAAGGCTCCGAATATCTCCTTAACAATTCGTTCTTCCACTTGGCGAATGCCATAAATGATCTTTTCTTGCCGAACGGGGAAAGAGTTTAAAGATTGTGTGAGGCTGGATCGTTTAAAAATGGAATTCAGTAGCATCAGGAAGTGCCGTGGCAATAATTGTGTATGTCGCAGAATATAGGATATTGGGGTTTCATGAAAATTGTTTTGGTTGGTGATTTTTTCGGGAAGAACAACTCTGAAAAGCATCAGGGCTTCATCACGGGTTAGTTCATCCAATGGGGACTTTCCTCTAATAAACTCCGGGTAGTACAGGCCAATAAAATACATTAAACGTTGAGCCCCGATGGAAATAAGTTCCTTGGCGGTCCACTCAAGTTTCACCTCGCGGTTGAAATCCTTGATTGGGTTAGAAGAAATTTCAGTGATTTTGCCGGACAGTTCTGTTGGAAGGCACAAACGAAGATCCACTACATCTTTTGGATTATTCATCGCGCCTGCGCATTTCAAGAGACCTTGGATCGCCCGTTCAATTGACGGAATATTCAATTTAAAATCTTCAAGGGAATCCATTAAAATCACCGCGCGGCTGCCTTTGGATTTGAGTCCTACGATCGCGATTGCTTTTGCTTCCTCAAAGCATTTTTCGTCGAATTGTCTTAATATCTCGGACAATCCGTTCTTTGAGCTAGCGTTGACGACTTCTTTACATGATTCCGCCAATTTCCAGAGAACAGTATCCATTGAATCATCATGTTCGATGTTCATTCCTCTGAGGTATTTGGCGATGACGAGCGACTCTTTTGAAAGAGATGGGAACTGAGTTTGCTCGATGTTTGCCAGTACGCAAGTCCACAGGAACTTTTCCCACAGTTTCCAGAGTGTTTCCGTAAACACCGTGTCGCCACTCAGTTCCTGGATAATATTGGCAATATGCTCGATAGCGCCGGCAGTCTGTATTTCAATATAACTGTTATATTGGTTGTCGAAATACACGGATCGTAAATAGGATGTTTTTCCCGATCCTCTTCGTCCGGTAATGATGGACGGCCTGTTCCGAAATGACTTGTAGATGCGATTCTGCTTATCAAACAGCAACTTTAAAGCATCGATATCGGCGGCCCCGATTTGGTAAGAATCAATTGGGCCAAAGGGCTCGTCTTTGGTAATGTAATGCTTGAGTATGTCCAGGTTAGGCATCTATCTCCTCCTTGTTGGGCTATATTCATGACGTCATTATACATCAAGCGTCTATCGAATCGAGCGCTTCTTCAGTTTACAGAGCGGCTAAGACAGCCGGGTCCCTCGCGGCCTACGCTTCTCTTACAGAGCAAATGGTCGCTCATTCTCGCCGAGTTTCTGGTATAAATCCCCATGTGGATAAGACGGTTCTTCATCTTGTTGTATGCTCTCAGCCGTCGAATGGGAATCGGATGCTGTGAACGGCAGACTGAATTTGGCGGGTATTTATGAAACCCGGAAAGAGAGCCAGCGCGCTCGAGGGTTACGCGCTGTTTTACAAAACTACAAAAGAGAGAAGGTTCAATGAGCCACTATCTAGTCACTATTCTGAACCATCTTGTATGCTCCGAAAGCAGCCAAGCCGAACTTAAAGACAGGCTCCTTGCTGCTTCAACAAGGGAACATGTCGCTTCGTTGCTGGAAGAGATCAAAGCCCGAATTAACCTGTGTCTGGAGACGCAAAGCAAGGAGGATGAGTACTTTTATTATTTTCTGCGCGCCTACGGCCATTATGTGATTGGCGATATTCACCAGGCGATCAGCTCCGCAACTCATGCTCTCGATGGCTTTCGGATATGTGGATGTTCATGGGAACAAGTCATTGGGCGCTGGCTTTTGAGCGCCTTCCATGCCTTTCAAAACCGCAGTCATTCGTCCCTTGCTGAAATGAATCTGGCGCTTGACATCCTGGAATCGATTCGACAAGATTTCCTCACACGGGGTGTTTACGATGAGGTGGAGAAATGCCAGAAAGTGAAATCTACGATGGAAGAACACAAAAACGAGTTCTTAAAAAAAATGGAAGCGATTTCTCAGCCTGTATCTGGCAATTCGCGGCCAATCCACATTCACGCGCCGGTTTCCTCCGACCCTGCCGCGAAGGAGAAGGGAAAGTTATTAATACCGTGGATTCCAAAACATAAGACCGTGCGTGACGGAGTGAACGGCTTGACAGAATTCAGGGCTATTGATGAATTTCCGTTTGTGACGATTGTTGAAATTGATAAGAAGCCTTACTACATTCACTCCTTGTGCGGCTCTTCTTTAACAGATCGCAATGTGACGCTTGTCAGAGGAGAGGACTATGGGTGGGCATTGATGCGGGGACACGGTATGAATCTATGTTATCCCGTACCAATTCCAGATGGTTGCTATGTCCTGTTTTGGGATTACAATGTTCCAAAAGATAACAATATTGTTGTATCTTCCGAACCGTCCCTGGATGGCGATTTTGCTTATACGGTGAGGCGTTACCGGGCGGCCGGACAAGAATTAGTTTCCGAGACGACGGAAACCGGTTCTGAGTATTCTCCGATAAAATTGGACAAATCTCGTCAAATCCTCGGCATCGTCATTGCAGTGGCAAAACCAGAGTCCCCATGACCCTCCTCCTCCTCGGCTCCTCCTCCCTCGACGTCGTCGGGCGGCTCGACTCCGACCTCCAGCCCGGCGCCTCCAACCCGGCGCGGATACGCGCCTCCTATGGCGGCGTGGCGCGCAACGTGGCGGAGAATTTGGCGCGGCTGGGACAGCCCGTCAAACTCGTCAGCGTGGTGGGGAAGGACCGCTCCGGCGACGAACTGCTCGAATACACCGCCGCCGCGGGCGTGGACGTATCCGCCGTCCTCCGCACGGAACTTTACCCCACAGGCTTCTACATGGGCGTGCTGGACCCGCGCGCCCGCCTGCGTTTCGCCGTGGACGACATGCGCGTCATGTCCGAGTTCACGCCCGAACTGCTTCGCCAGCACGTCGGCCTCTTCGAGGAAGCCAGCCTCGTCTTCGTGGACGGCAACCTGTCCGAAGCCGCGCTCAAAACCGCGTTCGCCATGGCAAAAAAGGCCAAGGTCCCCATTTGCGCCGATCCGGCCTCCGCGTTCCTCGCGACGCGCTTGAAGTCCCGCCTCGACCGACTCCACTTCATCACCTGCAACGTCAAAGAAGCCGCGGCCCTCACTGGTCACGTCTTCGAATCGTCCGACCCGCGCGCCGCGCTCGAAGCCGCGCGCGCCCTGCTCAACCTCGGCGCGGACATCGCGCTCGTCACCCTGGCCGAATTCGGCGTCGTGTACGCCTCAGCCGAGACGAACGGCCACATCCCCGCCATCCAGACCCCGATCCTCGACCCCACCGGCGCGGGCGACGCGCTCACCGCCACCATCCTCTTTGGCCTCGTCAACGAAATGGACCTCGACGACGCCGTGCGCCTCGGCGTCTCTGCCGCCTCGCTCACCCTGCGCCACTCCGGCGCCGTCCTCCCCGGACTCACGCTCGAAAAACTTTACGAACAACTGGTGATCTGATGGATACCCTCCCCGCGCCCTTCGTCGTCAAGGACGACGTCCAACGCGCCTTGAAACAGAACCGACCCGTCGTCGCGCTCGAGTCGACCGTCCTCACGCACGGACTCCCGCATCCGACCAACCTCGCGCTGGGCCGCGACATGGAGGCGGCCGTCCTCGCCGACGGCGCCACGCCCGCCACGATCGGCGTCCTCCACGGGACCGTCCGCGTCGGCCTCACGGACGCGGAACTCGCCGAACTCGCGCAGGCCGCCGCGGCGATGAAGGTCAGCCGCCGCGACTTCGCCGCGGCCGTCGTCAAAAAAGCCAGCGGCGGGACGACCGTCGCGGGGACGATGTTCGCCGCCGACAAAGTCGGGATCAGGGTCTTCGCCACGGGCGGGATCGGCGGCGTCCATCGGGAGGCCCGCTTCGACGTCTCGCCCGACCTGCAGGCGCTGGCATCCACGCGGATGATCGTCGTCTGCGCGGGCGCCAAGTCCATTTTGGACCTGCCGTCCACGCTGGAGATGCTCGAGACGAACGGCGTCCCAGCGCTGGGCTACGGCACGGACGAGTTCCCCGCCTTCTTCTCGCGCTCCAGCGGATTCAAAACCAGCGCCCGCGTCGACTCGCCGCAGGAGGCCGCGGACTTCGCCCGCGCGCATTGGGAGCTCGGGATGCCCTCCGCCGTTCTGGTCTGCCGGCCGATCTCCGCCGAGGATGAAATCCCCCGCGAGGAAATTGACCCCGTGGAGGAACAGGCCTCGCGCGAGGCGCAGGAGAGAGGCATCGGCGGTCAGGCGTTGACCCCGTTCCTGCTCCAACGCGTGAACGAGTTGACGGATGGGAAGTCCATGCGCGCCAACCTGTCGCTCCTGCTCGGCAACGCCCGCCTCGCCGCGCAGATCGCGAAGGCGATGATTCCCCCATTGAAAACACGTGATCTGTAAAGCAAATTGCCAACTTGCTTTGGGGGCAAATTGGCAAATTTCATGAATCAATCGAGAAGGATTTCGCGTCATTCGCGCATTTGCGAAATTCGCGTTGAGGCTCGGCGCTTATTTTAGACGATTGCCAAATCGACAATTTGTCCTACTTTAACAAATCCTTCACCATTTGCTCGGGGACTTGCACCGCCACCACTTCGCCTTTGACGGTGATTTCGCCGTTGACCGTGATCCATTCTTCGATGACCACTTTGCGCCCTTTCACTTCCTTCACCCGGCCGCGCACTTCAAGGACCGGGCCGAGCGGCGTGGGCTTGAGATAATCCACGTGCAGGGATGCGGTCAGGTAGCGGAGCGGGGGCTCGGAGTCCATCTCGCGGTTCTCGGCGCGGTAACCGGCCGCGGCGGCGGTCCCTGTCCCGTGGCAGTCAATTAGCGAAGCCAGCAGCCCGCCGTACACGTAGCCGGGAATCGCCGTGTGGTAGGGCTTGGGCTGGAAGTACGCGACCGTCTCGTCCCCGTCCCAGTGACTCTTGATCTGGTAGCCGAGTTCGTTCTGGCTCCCGCATCCGTAGCAGACGGCGAAATAATCGGGGTAGTAATCCTGAAAGGCTTTGTCGGACATGAGCGATGAGTCTCCTTTGTGATATGTCAATCACAGATGAAAAGGATAAAAGCGTTCTTCATCCCTTTCATCTGTGGTTCATTGTCTATAGAGCAAACCTCAGGCTTGCTCTACGGCGTCGCGGTCATAGAAGGCGTGGGGGAGGGGGCGGGCGTTTCGGGCGCCGCGCCCTCCACGGTGAACGCGTCGGCGCGTTTGAATTCCGTCCCGACGTAGATCTGGACCGAGTAAACGCCCGGCTGCCAGCCGCCAACCGGGTTGGCGCACTCGCTGTAGTAATATCCGCCCGTGCCGCCGTCCCACGGGTAACTTTCGTGGCAGACGTATTCCCCGTTGCGGAACCAGACCGCGCTCCATTGCGCGCCGGGAACCATCTTATCGTACGAAAAGGACGCGTAGATTTTCTGGATCGGGTTGCGGAATAGCGTGGACGGATTCTGCGGCAGGCCGTCCTGCGTCACCGCCAGGGCGAAGGCCAGCGGACTGATGGCCGCTTCGGGGTTGGGCGTGACGACGCTGACGAACTGCGCTTCCACGACCAGCGGCAGGTATGGCGTGGGCGTGCCGGTCGGCGTCTCGGAGTAGAGCGGCGTGTCGGTGATGGTCGGCGTCAACGTGATGGTGGGCGTCAGCGTGATGGTCGGGACGACGGAAGGCGTGAGCGTGAGCGAGGGAGTCGGGGAGGGCGGGAAATAATGATAGGCGACCGGCTGTCCGTAAATGGGCAGGAAGATGGCTATCGCCAGGATGAGAAAGGATGCCAGGATGAGCCAGCGGCCGCGCGACTCGCGCGAGCGTTTGATGCGATAGAACGTCAGCCGCGCCGCGGAATGGAATGTGATCCATCCAGACCGAAAAACCGCGAGCGCCCAGATCGCCAACAGGATGGAAGCCGCGATAAAACCAGAGCGAATGTCCATAAGGAATTGATCGTCTTACTACTTGGCCGGCGTGACGGTCGCCGTCGGGGTGGGGCGCGGAGTCGAGGTGGGAGTCGAGGTCGAGGTTGGACGCGGGGTGTCCGTCGGCGTGAGGGTGGGGATAAACGTCGAAGTCGGCGGGTTGCCTTTCAGGCTGAATCGTCCCGTCGCCTTCCATTCCGTCCCAACGAAGAACTGCACTTCGTATTCGCCGGGATGCCATTCCTGCGGCGCGGGCTCCCATTTGACGGCGACGCGTCCGTGGCCGCCCGTCTTCCACGGGCCGCTTTCGAACGCCACCAATTCGCCGTTGCGAAACCAGAGCGCGGTGAACTGGACTCCGTAGGTCATGTGGGTGTAGGCGAAACTGGCGTACATGCGTTTCAGCGGGTTGCGCCACTCCACGCGGTTGCCGATGGGATAGTTGCCCTGCAAAGCCTCGGCGAAGCGGATGTCGCCGATGGTGGCCGAGGGCTGGGGCGTGACTGTGCTGATGACCATGATCTCCAGCGAGAGCGGCAAGTGCGGCGTGGGACTGGCAGCGCTGGTGAACGCGGGCTTCGTCGGGAGCGTCGGCGCGGGAGGCGCAGTCCGCGTGGGCGGCGCGGTCGGGCTGACCGTTTGGGCGGGCGCGGCGGGCGTGGGCGACGCCGGCAGGAAGGAGCCGCCCGGGCGGAAAACCAGAAAGGCGACGAGTCCCAGAGCCAGCCCCGCGCCGGTCATCCACCAACCGGCCAGCACGCGCTGGCGGCGATGACGGAAGTAGATCGTCCGGCTTCCCATCGCGATGGCGCGCACGCCCGCGCTAAAAAGGAAAACGGCCGCCGCCGCGAGGAGCAGGCTGGGAAGGTTCGTGCCGCTGAACGAAGACATGCGAAAATTATACCGCACGCTTGACGCTCATATCCGCGTGTGCTACATTCAACGCATGACCGGACTCACCCTCCTCAAACTGGGCGGATCGCTCATCACCGACAAGGACAAACCCTTCACGCCTCGGCTGGACAAACTGAACGCGCTCGCGGACGAAATCGCCTCCTCCTGGACCTCGGACCGGCCTCTGATTCTCGGACACGGTTCCGGCTCGTTCGGCCATGCCGCGGCGAAGCGCTACGGCACGCGCGACGGGTTGACTCCCCTCGTCCCTGCGGGACGCTCCCCCCTTTTGCGGAGCAAAAGGGGGGAGACGGAGGGGGGC
>DKTP01000173.1 GCA_002473085.1 Anaerolineales bacterium UBA7227 | reverse complement strand
GTAGCCGCGGTCGAACTGCATACCTTCCACGTATTCCTGCTCGAATTGCAGGGACTTGGACTCTTCCACGGTGATGACGCCGTCTTTGCCGACCTTGTCCATCACGTCCGCGATCAGGTTGCCGATCTCGGCGTCCGCGGCGGAGTTGGTGGCGACGGAGGCGATCTCTTCCCGCGTATCGATCTTGGTGGACATTTTCTTGAGCGCCTTGACGATCTCGTCGGAGGCCTGCTCAATACCGCGCTTGAGCAGCATCGGGTTATAACCGGCGGCCAGCGCCTTGAGTCCCTCGGTCACAATGGCGTGCGCGAGGACGGTGGAGGTGGTGGTTCCGTCTCCGGCGATATCGTTGGTCTTGGACGCGGCTTCCTTGAGCAGTTGCGCGCCCATATTGGCGAACGGGTCTTCCAGTTCGATTTCCTTGGCGACGGAAACGCCATCGTGGGTGATGGTGGGAGAGCCGAACTTGCGGTCAATCGCCACGTTGCGGCCTTTCGGCCCGAGCGTGATGGAGACGGCGTTCGCGACGGCATCCATGCCTTCTTTCAGGCGGCGGCGCGCGTCTTCAGAAAAAATGAGTTGTTTGGCAGCCATGGGATCTCCTCCTGTGATTAATCAATGATCGCGAGCAGGTCGCTCTCGCGCAGAATGAGCAATTTCTTGCCGTCCAGTTTGAACTCGGTGCCAGAGTACTTGGCGTACAGCACCTTATCGCCGGCTTTCACGTCCATGGCGACGCGCTTGCCTTCGTCGTCGCGGGCGCCGGGGCCGGCCGCCAGCACCTTGCCCTGCTGGGGCTTCTCTTTGGCGGTTTCGGGCAGGACGATGCCGCCTGCAGTCACTTCTTCCTGCTCAATGGGCTCCACCACGAGGCGGTCGCCCAGGGGTTTAAGGGAGAGTTTCATATTGGTTTACTCCTGGAATGGATTGGCGTTTTTTGGTTAGCGCTCGTATACCCAGAGCGCTAACGCGGCGTATCATACTTTCCTTTGAAACCGAAGTCAAGAGGCCTATAAAAACTCTTACGAATCTCTGACGCGTCCCCCATGGCTGGAACCGGATGAGACTCTGTCCCGGCTCCGTGATTGATCCTACGGCGTGGGCGTCGGCGTGGGAATAACCGCTTCGGTCTGGACGGGGAAGGCGGTCGCGGCGGACCCGGGCTCGCTCCCCACCTGGGCGCAGATGGCGAGGCCGGCGTCCACGATGCCGGCGATGTCGGGATCGTGCGGGAAGGCCGCCGCCACCTCGTTCAAGACGGCGACCGCCTCGCCGCACATGTTGTTGCGCGGACGGCTGAGCGCCGCCAGCACCGATCCGTAGGTGTAATAGTACACCACGGTGTTCGCCGAGAGCGCCAGCCCGCCGACCGTTCTGCCGGGATCGCCCGCGTCGCACCCGCCGCGCGCCTCGCAGGATTCGGCCGCGTCGCAGCCGCGCACCGCGCACTTTAAGGCGGGAATCGAGCCTTCGTAGTTGCGCGATTTGAAGTAGACGATTCCCAGCTGCCCGTAGGTGTCCGCGTTGGACGGGTCGTAGTCCAGCGCCTTTTGCACGTTGAGCGCCGCCGCGAAATAGTCGCCGGTCTGCGAGTAGGTCTTGGCGATGGACAGGTAGGGAATGGGATCGTGGACCTGCAACTGCTCGTTGATCTGCGCGGCCTTTTGGAAATATTCCAGGGATTTCTCGTAGAGTTGGGCGGCTGAATCTTCGTTGAGCGCGCCGAAGGCCAGGCGGCGGTAGTTCGCCCCCGCGCGCAGGTAGAGAAACGTCAGGTTGGGCGAGATGAGGATGGCCTTGTCGTATTCCTCGATGGCCTGTTTATAGTTCCCGAGCGTCTCCAGCACGTAGGCGTACACGCGGTGGACGTCCATCAGGTTGGCGGCGTCCTCGCGTTCGAGGGCCTGCAAAATATACTGGTTGGCCTGGTTCCATTTCTGCTGGTCTACCAGGATTTCGGCGTAGAAAGCCAGGGCGAGCGTGTTCGCGTTGTCCAGTTGCAGGGCGCGGACGGCCTCCTGCTCGGCTTCGGTCAGAAGTTTGACCACGGCGTCGCAGGTGGGGGCGGTCGCCAGTTCCTCCGCAGTGCAGAGCAGGGATGAGTTGGCGTTCCAATCGAGGACGAAGGCGCGGATGGCGTGGACGGTGGAATCGTCGGGGGCGAGTTTTGCCGCCTCGCCGATGGAGCCGCGCGCGTCGGTCAGGCGGGCGCGGCGTTCGGCGTCGGTCGTCTTCAGCGAGGAGGAATACGTCTGGATGCGCGCCAGTTTGGCCCAGATCTGCGCGTTGTTTGGGTCGAGGCGCACGGCCTCGCGGTAGGCGGTGATGGCCGAGTCCAGGTTCCCTGCGGTGAACTGGGCGTCGCCTTCGAGCGCGTACGAGTCGACCGTGCGCGTGGGCGTGGCGGTGGCTGTGAAGGGCCGTTCGATCTCGCCGCGCGTCCACCCGCTGATGAGCCAGACGAAGCCGAGGATCAGCGCCACCAGCAGGAAGAGCCGGTAGATGTTGGCGCGCGTTTTTTTGTAGAACAGTTCGCGGCGGGGATAGACGTTCATGGCTTAGGGCGTGGGGGTGGCCGTCACGGGCTCGGGCGCGAACGTTGCCGTGGGCGTAATGGACAGGTTCTTCTGGCAGATGTTGATGGTCTCGTTGGCGTTGGCTACGGCGATCTCGTCGGTGGGGACGCGCCCGAGGAGCAGGTTGGCG
This sequence comes from Anaerolineales bacterium UBA7227, assembly GCA_002473085.1. Taxonomy (GTDB): domain Bacteria; phylum Chloroflexota; class Anaerolineae; order Anaerolineales; family Villigracilaceae; genus Denitrolinea; species Denitrolinea symbiosum. The sequence goes on along the minus strand of DKTP01000173.1, from coordinate 10,296 downwards.
ATGGGGAGCGCCTCGGGGCAGCGGTTCAGGCGGGCCAGCGCCAGCGCGTAGGTGAAATAGTATTCGACCACGCGCGTGTCGGCGGCGAGGGGCAGCGATTTGATCTGGTCGCCGTTTTCCGCGTTGCCGCCGTTGATGGCGAGTCCCAGTTGGACGGCGGCGTCCACCCAGTTCGCGGCGCGGTAGAGCATCACGCCGTAGTTGCCGCGCAGACTGGCGTCCGCGGGCGCGTCGTTGACGGCCGATTCGGCGTATTGCGACGCCTTGGCGAATTCGCCGATGGTGGCGTAGGTGCGCGAGATCAACAGGTCGGGCGTGGGGTCAGACGGGTTGAGGGCGTTGGCGCGGATGAACTCGTCCACGGCCAGGTCGTAGACCTGCTGGGCGCGGTAATTCCTGCCGAGCGCGAGGTGCAAGTCGGAGATGTTGGGGTTGATGGCGATGGCCGCCTGGTATTCCGCGATGGCTTCCTCGTAATTGGCGGTGGCTTCCAACGCGTAGCCGCGCGCCCGGTGCGATTCGATGGTGTTGGGATCGAGCGAGAGCGCCAGGCGCGATTCCTCCGCGGCCCGGGCCAGGTTATCGAAGGTGGCCGCGCCGGAAAGGTAGGAGTCGATCAGGACCTCCACGAACACCGCGTGGGTCACGCCCAGGTTCGGGTCCAGTTCGAGGGCGCGCTTGATGGCCGCTTCCGCTCCGAGATAGTCGCCCTGAAAGTCCAGCGCCCAGGCGCGCATGGCGTGGGAGCGCGCGTTGCTGGAATTCAGCAGGAGGGCGGCCTCCGCGCTGGCTTGCGCGTCCTTGTACTTCCCCGCGTAGATTTGCACCCGCGCCAGCGACGTGTAGGCCGCGGCGTCCTGCGGGTTGGAGCGGATGGCCTGCTGGTACAGGTCAATTGCCCTGGCGAGCTGCCCCTCGTTGAAGGCGGTTTCCGCTTCGACGATGTACGATTCGGGCGAACGCGTGGGGGTGGCTGTCGGCACGAAAGGCGGCGGGATGGTAGGCACGATGACCGCGTTCACGTAGAGCATGATGGCGATCCCGATGGTCAGCATGGATACGATGAACCAGTTCACCCGGTACCGTTTGCGGGTCATGCTCCATTTTGGCTTGCGTCTTAAATACATGCAATCATCTTACCTTTTGTGAGGGCGAGCGTCAAGCAAGGCCCGCCGACTCTAAACGTGTTCTTATGCTAAAATCCGCTCATGCAGTTCGAGGTCTTCACCCTGCTGCCCGAAGTCTTTCCCCCCTATCTTGAATCGAGTATTCTTCAACGCGCCCGTCAGCGCGGATTGCTGGACGTGCGCCTGCACAACATCCGCGATTGGGCGCGCGACAAGCATCACACCACCGACGACCTGCCGTACGGCGGCGGCGGCGGGATGGTGATGAAGCCCGGGCCGGTCTTCGATGCGGTCGAATCCGTGCTTGGACCGTCGAGCGGGGTCCCGGTCATCCTGCTTACCCCGCAGGGACGCGTCTTCTCGCAAGCCGTCGCCCGCGAGTTGACGGCGCACGAACGCGTCGCTCTCGTCTGCGGACGTTACGAGGGCTTCGACGAGCGCATCCGCCGTCTCGCCACAGACGAGATCTCCGTCGGCGATTACGTCCTCACCGGCGGCGAACTGCCCGCGCTCATCCTCATCGACGCGGCGACGCGCCTGCTGCCCGGCGCGCTCGGCGATCCCACCGGCGCGGACGACGATTCGCACGCCGGCGGCCTGCTCGAACATCCGCACTACACGCGTCCGCCCGAGTTTCGCGGCGAGCGCGTCCCCGAAGCGCTCCTCTCCGGCGATCACGCCCGGATCGAGAAATGGCGGCGCGAGCAGTCCCTGCTGCGGACCTGGCAGCGCCGTCCCGACCTGTTGGAGAAAGCGGAATTGACGGAAAAGGATCGAGAATTCCTGCGTAAAATCAGTCAAGAAAAAGGAGAATAGCATGGAACAGAAACGTTTTCCCTGGGGCAAGACCTTCCTGCTTGGTTTCGGTTTTCTCGGCATCAGCATCATCTGGCCGGTCTTCAACCAGTTCATCCCTCTCTTCTTGCAGGCCGGCAACCCTGAGTTCGAGCGGCAGCTGCTCGCCGAGGGCCGTTCTCTTCCCGATATCGTCGGGTTTGGACTGGCTCCCAGCCTGGCGTTGTTCATTATGACCTGGGACAACATCCTGAATATGTTCATCGCCCCCTGGGCCGGCGCAAAAAGCGACCGCACCTGGAACCGCTTTGGCCGCCGCAAGGGATGGATCCTGCTCGGCGCGCCGATCGCCCTGCTGAGCTTCATCTTCATTCCCGCGGCGCAGTCCCTCCTCGCGCTCTCCATGTTCATCGTCATTACCGATTTTGGGATGGCGCTGTTTCGCTCTCCCACCGTCGCCTGGCTGGGCGACCTGTTCGAGAAGAACGACCGCAGCAAAGCCAACGGCGTGATCAACTTCATGGGCGGCGTGGGCGGCCTGCTGGCTTACTTCGGCGGCGGAATGTTGTTCAACGCGCTGGGCCGGGAGGCTCCCTTCATCGGCGGCGCGATCGCAACGACCATCGCGCTCGTCGTCGCGCTCATCTTCGTCAAAGAGCCGCGCCAACTGGCCGGGGGAAACGCCGCCGAAGCCCGCGAGCCGAATCCCGGCATCCTGGACAATGTGCGCGTCCTGTTCAGCAATCCCGATAAAAGCGGACTCTTCGTCCTGCTCAGCATCCTGTTCTGGTTCATGGCCTTCAACGCCCTGGAAACCGGGCTTTCCTCCTTTGCCGTTTTCTCGCTCGGCATCAAGGCCGGCTCGGCCGCCATCTACGCCGGGCTGGTCACCGTCTCGTTCATCATTTTCGCCGTCCCGGCCGGCTATCTTGGCACGCGCTACGGGCGCGGACGCGTCATCCAGATCGGGTTGACCGGCCTGACCCTGCTCATCCTGATCGGCTTCTTCGTCATCCGCGACACGGCCACCCTGATCGCCGTCATCGTGCCGGTGGGCGGATTCTGGGCGCTGGTGAACGTGAACAGCCTGCCGCTGGTCTACGATCACGGCGACGAGCGGCGCATCGGCGCGTACACCGGCCTGTATTACTTCTCGTCCCAGCTGGCGGCGGTCCTCGGCCCCACCCTGGGCGGGATCGTCGTCGACGCGTTCGGCGATCAATACCGCTGGCTGTGGCTGTTCAGCTTTGTGTTCATGACATTCGCGCTCCTCTCCATGCGCGGTGTGAAACGAGGCGCGCCGCAAGCCTCCGCATGAAATTCCGACGTCTCTCCATCGTTCTGTTTCTCCTGCTCGCCGCGTGCAACCTTCCCGCCTTGTCCGGTTGCGCGCGGCGGGACGTTCTTTGCGTCGGCCTCGTCACCTCCTATGGCGGGGTGGACGATCACGGCCTCAACCAGTCCGCGTGGGAGGGCGTGCAGCAGGCGCTGGACGAGGGACTCATCCACCGCGCCGATTTCATCGCGACGGTGGACGCGCGCGACCGAGCCAAGAACATCCAGACTTTCCTGCTGGACGGCTACGATCTCGTCGTCACCGTCGGCCTTGGTTTGGAGGAAGACACCCGCCTCGCCGCGGACGAGTGGCCGAATCGCGGCTTCGTCGGCGTGGACCAACCCCCGGGCGAACCCCGCCGCAACCTGGCGGTCGTCACCTTCCCCGAAGACCAGGGCGGATTCCTGGCCGGCGCGCTGGCCGCGCTCGTCACCCAGACCGGCAAAGCCGCCGCGCTGTGCGAGACGAAAGGCATCCACTCGATGTGGCGCTATTGCGAGGGTTTCCGCGTCGGCGTGCATTACGCCAACCCCGATCTGCGGGGACGCGTGATGTACAAAGAAGATGGCTCGCCGAGCGAACTGTTCAACGATCCGCAGTGGGGCGAAAAGCAGGCGCGCTATATGCTCGACCAGGGCGTGGATATTTTGTTCGCGGCCGGAGGCGGGACGGCCCAGGCCGCGCTGGAGACCGCGGCCGCCGGCGGCGCCTACGTCATCGGCGCGGACGAGGACATGTATTATCAGGTGAAGGCTTCCGACTTTGTGTTGAGCAGCGCCGTCAAACTGGCGGGCCCGGCGGTGTACGCGTTGATCCGTCAGGCAGTTTTTGAGAGATCCCTGCCCGGCGAAAAGCGGGGAGAGTACGCGCTCGGGCCGTATCACAGCCTCGAGAGGCAGGTCCCGCCCTCGGTCCGGGAACGACTCGAACAAATCCGCCGCGGCCTCGCGGACGGCTCCATCCAGACCGGCGTTTCCTCCGCGCCGTGATGGGCCGCGTATGTTCCGACTTGCACAATTATATGGGGCGCTGGTATACTTCCCGGCAGGGAACGACGCCCAATTCGATGTTCCAAGGAGGTGAATCGCTTCACGATCCATCAACATTCGACCCCGTCATCCCTAAATTACTTTCTCATATATTTGAGAGGAGAAGAAAATGAAGAAACTGTACGTGATTGTGACCATCCTGGTTGCCCTGTCGCTGGCGTTGACCGCCTGCGGCGCGAAGAAACCCTCCGCCCCGGCAACCCAGCCGCCGGCCGCCCCGGCGACCCAGCCGCCGGCCGCTCCCACCGACGCGCCGAAGCCGGCTTTCAAGGTCGGCGAAGTGACCGACATGGGCGGCGTGGACGATAAGTCCTTCAACGGCAGCGCCTGGAAAGGCCTGCAAGACGCCGTTTCCCAACTGGGCATCGAGGGCAAATACCTCGAGTCGCAGCAGCAATCCGACTACGCCAAGAACATCCAGCAATACCTGGACGAGGACACCAACCTGATCGTGACCGTCGGCTTCCTGCTGGGCGTGGACACCGCCAAGGCCGCCATCGCCAACCCCGACCAGAAGTTCGCCATTGTGGACTACTCCTTCCCGGACTGCTGGCCCGGCGCGAAAGTTGGCGTTGAATGCGGTACCGACCAGGACCTGCCGAACGTGCGCGGTCTGATGTTCCAGACCGACCAGGCCGCCTTCATGGCTGGCTATCTCGCCGCGGGCATGACCCAGACCGGCAAAGTCGCCACTTTCGGCGGCCTCCCGCTCCCGACCGTGACGATCTTCATGAAGGGCTTCGAAGCCGGCGTGAAATACTACAACCAGCAGAAGGGCGCGAACGTGGAAGTGCTGGGCTGGAACGACGCCAAGGGCGAAGGCTCTTTCGTCAACAACTTTGACTCGCTCGACGACGGCCGCGCCCAGGCCGAGTCCTTCGTGCAGGAAGGCGCCGACATCATCCTGCCTGTGGCTGGCCCCGTTGGACAGGGTTCCGCAGCCTACTGCAAAGAGACCGGCGCCTGCATGATCATCGGCGTGGATGCCGACTGGTACGAGACCGTTCCCCAGTACAAGGACGTCATCCTGAGCTCCGTGATCAAGAAGATCGACGTGGCCGTGTTCAACACCATCAAAGATGTTATGGACGGAACGTTCACCGGCGGCGTCAAGGTCTACACCATCGTTGACGGCGGCGTGGATCTGGCTCCCTTCCATGATCTCGACAGCAAAGTTTCCGCGGAACTGAAAGCCGAACTCGACGCCATCAAGAAGGCGCTGATTGACGGCTCGCTGACCGTGGACGGCGTGCTGGGCAAGTAGTTCGTTCGATCTGAGAGGCCGGGGGAGATCCCCCGGCCTCTTTTTTGACGCGGTCTCCCGCCTCGCAAAAACCGTTTTGCGGCAGGAGGAGACGCCAGGAGCGCGCGTAGAATTTTAGAGGAGAATTCCATGCCTCCAGTTTTGGAACTGCGGGATATTACCAAAGCCTTCCCCGGCGTGCTGGCAAACGATCACGTTAATGTAGACTTGATGGAAGGCGAGATCCATTGCCTGTTGGGGGAAAACGGCGCGGGTAAAACCACGCTGATGAATATTTTGTACGGACTCTATAAACCCGATTCGGGCGAAATCATTGTGCGCGGCAACGCCGCCGACATCGCCGGTCCCAACGACGCCATCGCGCGCGGCATTGGGATGGTGCATCAGCACTTCATGCTCGTGCCGGTGATGACGGTGACCGAAAACGTCATGCTGGGGGTGGAGGAAACAAAGAACGGCATGTTTCTGGACCGCGCCAAGGTGGCGGAGCGCATTCGCGAGATCTCGCAACTCTACGGCCTGGAAGTGGATCCCGATGCCTATATCAAGGACCTTCCCGTCGGCATACAGCAGCGCGTCGAAATTATCAAAGTCCTTTACCGCCAGGCGGACATCCTCATCCTCGATGAGCCGACGGCCGTGCTGACGCCGCAGGAAGTGGATGGCTTGTTTAAAGTCCTGCGCTCGCTGGTGGAAAAAGGCAAGTCCATTATTTTCATCACCCATAAACTCAAGGAAGTGATGGCGCTGGCGAACCGCATCACGGTGCTGAGGAACGGACAGACCGTCGGCACGGTGACGCCGGGCGAGGTCAGCGCGGAGAAATTGGCCTCCATGATGGTCGGACGCGACGTCACCCTCGTCGTGCCGAAGAAGGCCGCCAAGCCCACCGATCCCGCGCTGGAAGTCCGGGACCTGTACGTGGCGGATGAACGCGGTCACGAAGTCGTCCACGGGGTCTCGTTCGACGTGAAAATGGGCGAGGTCCTGGGGATCGCCGGTGTGCAGGGCAACGGCCAGACGCAGCTGGTCTACGCGTTGACCGGGCTCCTGCCGTTTTTGCAGGGCGAGATCCGCATCCTGGACGCGCCGGTGAAACGCTCTGCCCCGCGCAACATCCTGGAAAGAGGCGTGGCGCACATCCCGGAAGACCGCCAGAGGCACGGCTTGATCCTTTCCTTCCCGATCTACGATAACATGATGTTATGCACGTATTACCAGCCGCCGTTCGCGCGCGGCGTGGCGCTGCAAGAGAAGAAAATTTACGAGAACGCCGAGAAACTGGTGGAGCAGTACGACGTTCGCACGCCGAGCATTTTCGTCCCCGTCTCCAGCCTTTCGGGAGGCAACCAGCAAAAGGTGATCGTGGCGCGCGAATTCTCGCGGCCCATCAAATTGTTGATCGCTTCGCAGCCTACGCGCGGGCTGGACGTTGGCTCCATCGAGTACATTCACAGCCGCATCGTCGAGAAACGCGACGAGGGGACGGCCGTCCTGTTGGTCTCCTCGGAACTGGACGAGATCCTCGCCCTCTCCGACCGGATTGCGGTGATGTACCGCGGCCAGATCGTGGCCATTGTCCCGTCCGGGCAGGCGAGTCGGGAATACATCGGCCTGCTGATGGCCGGCATCCATCCTGACGAGGCGCTCAAGTCTGCCCCTGCCAGGTCAGGCGAAGTGGAACGCGTATTTTAGGAGACGATACAGTGTCTGCCCAAAAAGAAACCAGGAAAACGGAAACATCCAAAAAAACACAAGACGCGGCCGCCGCTTCCAGGGCGCAAACCGTTTTGACGCCTGTGCTGGCGGTCTTCACCGGCCTGGTGATCGGCGGCATCGTCATCGCCGCCACCGATTCAGGCGTGGCCGCGGCCTTCGGAAATTTTTCAGCGGATCCTCTCGCCGCGTTCAAATCCATCTGGACGGCCGTCGCCACCGCCTACGGCGCGTTGTTCTACGGTTCAATTGGAAGCCCGCGCGAGATGGTCGAGGGCTTCAAAATCTACTGGTCCACCGGCGACAATGCCGCCTTGATGAAATCCATTTACCCGTTCACCGAAAGCCTCGTGACCGCCACCCCCTACATTTTCGCGGGGCTGGCCGTGGCGCTGGGCTTCCGCTGCGGGTTGTTTAACATCGGCGCGGAGGGACAGATCTTCATCGGCGCGCTGGGCGCGGCCTATGTGGGATACAGCATCGTCGGCCTGCCGGCCTACATCCACCTGCCCCTGGCGATCCTGGGCGGCGCGGCGGCGGGCGCGGCCTGGGGAGCCATCCCCGGTTACCTCAAGGCCAAATTCGGCGCGCATGAAGTGGTAAACACCATCATGATGAACTGGATCGCGTTCCGCCTGAGCGACTGGCTGCTGACCGGCCCGATGAAGGCCTCCGGCTTCCGCCCGGTCACGCCGAACGTTCAGCCGACCGCGGAACTTCCCCGCTTCTTCGCCGACCCGCTGCGTTTCAACTGGGGATTCATCCTGGCGCTTTTGGCGGCCTGGCTGGTTTACTGGTTCCTGTTCAAAACCACGCTCGGATTCGAGGTACGGGCCGTTGGCGCCAACCCCGACGGCTCGAAGTACGCCGGCATGAGCGTCGTCCGCAACTTCGTCCTTGTGATGACCCTCAGCGGCGCGCTGGCCGGACTGGCCGGCTCGGCGCAGGTGTTGGGCGTGGACCATTGGGTGGGGCAGGGCTTCTCTGCAGGCTTCGGCTTCGACGCCATCGCGCTGGCGCTGCTCGGAAAGAGCCATCCGCTGGGAGTGACGCTGGCCGCCCTCCTGTTCGGGTTCCTGCGGAGCGGCGCGACGCGTATGCAGTCGCTGGCGGGCATCCCGATCGACATCATCACCATCATCCAGGGCCTGGTCATCATCTTCGTGGCCGCTCCGGCTATCATCCGCTGGCTGTACCGCATCCGTGTGCAGACGACCGACAGACCGGTGTTGACCAGCGGCTGGGGCAAGTAGAGGCGCTATGGCTGTTCAATCCATTCCCACCAGCAAGGCGCGGCGCAGCCGCCTCATTATCGGCTCGGTCCTGATCGCGCTTGGCCTGCTCATGTTCCTGCTGTTTGCGCGCGAGGCCGAGCCCGGCCAGACGGCAAAATTCGGCATGAACCTGGCCAGTTCCGCGGCGCTGCTCATCCCCGACCTGGTCGTGCCGGTGCAGGCCAGCCTGTACCTGTTATGTTTTATCGTTGTCTTCCTCGGGGCGTTCCAAATGGCGCGCGGCGTGCGCTCGTCTGGGGCGCTATTTGGGATCGTGGCCTTCGCGTTTGTGGCAGCCTTCCTCATCTGGGCCACGCGCGGCAAATCGCTCAGCCTCATCGGAATGTTGAGCAGTTCGCTGGTGCGCGCCACGCCCATCGCGCTGGCCGCGCTGTGCGGCGTGATCAGCGAGCGCGCCGCGGTGGTGAACATCGGCATCGAAGGCATCATGCTCATCTCTGCCCAGGTTTCTGTCGTCGCGGCCACATTGACCCATAGTTTGTTCGCCGGCCTCCTGTTCGGCGTTTTGGCCGGCGGCGCGGTGGCGGCCTTCCACGCCCTCCTCAGCATCCGCTTCAAAGTGGACCAGATCGTGAGCGGCGTCGCCATTAACATCTTCGCCACCGGGGCCACCTCCTTCATCTCCTCGAAATACCTGCAACACCAGAGCATCCTGCTCAACGATTCCGGCACGTTCCCCATTATCCAAATCCCGCTGCTGTCGAAGATCCCCATCCTGGGCCCGATCTTTTTCGAGAACAATCTGGTCGTCTACCTGATGATCCTGATCGTCGTTGTGATGCACGTCGTCCTCTACTACACCCCCTGGGGCCTGCGGACGCGCGCCGTGGGCGAACATCCCAAAGCCGCGGATACGCTCGGCGTCAACGTCTACCTCGTCCGCTACGTCAACGTCATCATCGGCGGGCTGATCGCCGGCCTCGGCGGCGTCTACTTCACCCTCGGCTCGGTCGGCCGCTTCGACGAAGCCATGACGGCCGGCAAGGGCTTCATCGGCCTGGCGGCCATGATCTTCGGGAACTGGAATCCCTTCGGCGCATTCGCCTCCTCGCTCATTTTCGGGTTCGCCGATTCCCTCCAGGTCAAGATGCAGATTCTCTCCGTCCCCATTCCCTCCTCCTTCCTGGGAATGGCGCCCTATATCGTGACGATGATCGTCCTGACCGGGGTGGTTGGGCGCGCCATCCCGCCCGCGGCCGACGGCGAGCCTTACGAGAAGCAATAACCCGCCTCGCATCCTCCGAGACGGGAAGCCGGGCGCGGCTTCCCGTCTTTTGATTCCGCCCCGCCGCGCGGCATGACAAAAGCGGGAGAGACGGCGGAACCGATTCAGGTAAAATGCAGTTATATCTACAAAGGAGAAAACAACATGAGGAGAAGCAATCGTTTATCATTGGCCCTCGCGGTCCTGGTCGTGGCCGCCCTGGCCTGTAACCTGCCCCAGGCCGCCCCATCTGCCGAGCCGAACGCGGCCTTCACCGCCGCCGCCCTGACGGTGGCCGCGCAACTCACCCAGGTCGCGCAGACGCAGAGCGCCCCCACCAGCACCGGCAGCCTCCCGCCGCCCACCAATACCAGCCTTCCGACCATCGCCCCGCCTCCGCCCACCATCGCCCCGCCTCCCACCCTGCCTCCCACCCCCACGCAGATCTGCGACGCGGCTGCATTTGTCACAGACGTCACCGTGCCAGACGGGACTGTCTTCGCGCCCAAC